>CAZSDV010000020.1:3552-34181 GCA_964605715.1 uncultured Acidobacteriota bacterium | reverse complement strand
TCACAGCAGATCCAAGATTCAGGTAGACACCTCCCCTTCCCATTTTACTAACTATACGGGCAAGCAGGCGGAAGTCGTGATGACTTGCCGAGCCCAGAGCTCCAGCATTAACGCTTGGGTGGTTTGTATTGATGTCGGTGCCAATTGCCAAGTGAACAGTTACCGGAATTTTTTTTTGGTAGGCTGTTGTCAGGATGCTAGCTTTGGAAAATTGGGGGCTTTGCCGCGCGGAGCCTGAAAGGGCTTGGGTCAAAACCTTGCCAACGGCTTCTCCGGCCCCTATGCCCTGAGCGGCTCCAGTTGCAATGGCTTCATTGATGGTGCGACTAGTTTCCTCGGCCATCCCGAATTGACCTTTTCCTAGACTAGCTTCCACGTCTTCCGACGTGTGTCCTGCCCAGGCAACTTCAAAATCATGAATCATTGCCGCACCGTTCATTGCCAGACAGGAAACGTATCCGCGGTGCATTAAATCAATAATCACTGGACCTAAGCCGCACTTGATGACGTGACCGCCCAAGCCCCAGATAATTGGCTTGCGCTTTTTCCGGGCGAGAGCGATAGCTTTTGCCACTGCGCGTAAATTTTTGCCAGCCAATATATTTGGCAGATTGTCGATAAATTTCCCTACACTTGCAGCCGGGCTTAGGGGAACTGCAAAGTCATCTACTTTGATTCTGCTTGACCGCTTGGCCAATGGATAGGTTTTAACCTTACTGAGACTTAGAGGTGGGATTCGATAATGGTTCATGGAAGTTTATGACGAACGATCCATGCGAGGCCCTGACTTTCTAAGTTTTCCTCGCCCCGACCCAGCCGCACTTTTTCTTGGTTTATTGCGGCAAGAAGCCTGGATGTTCTTAGTCGCGCTCCTTAAGGCTTGGCCGGTATATGATTTATTGGTTTGAATGATTTTTGCTGGTCTGCCCTGCGCGACGATATATCCTCCGCCCTCTCCTCCTTCGGGACCGAGATCCAATACCCAGTCAGCCTGTTTAATAACGTCCAGCTGGTGCTCGATGATGATGACGGTGTTGCCCAGGTCTGTCAAGCGATTGAGCACTTCGAGGAGTTTCCGGATATCATCGAGGTGAAGGCCCGTGGTTGGTTCGTCGAGAATATAGAGTGTTCGCCCGGTCTGTCTACGACTTAATTCCTTTGCTAGCTTGATGCGTTGTGCCTCTCCACCGGAAAGCGTAGTCGCTGATTGGCCTAACTGTAGGTAACCCAGCCCTACGTCCACCAGAGTTTGTAGTTTAGTTTTGATCTGCGGTATGTTTTCTAACGTGGGTAGTATGTTGTGCGCTGTCGATTCGAGTAGATCTGCAATAGAGTATCCCTTGAATTTTACAGTCAGTGTTTCGGAGTTATAGCGACGGCCCCGACAGGCATCGCAGGTAACGAAAACGTCAGGAAGAAAACTCATCTCGATTCTTCTCAATCCGTCTCCGGAGCAGATTTCACAACGACCCCCTTTAAGATTAAAGCTGAATCGGCCTGCTTTGTAGCCGCGTGCTCGCGATTCAGGCAGCATGGCAAAAAGTTCGCGAATGGGTGTAAATACACCCGTGTATGTGGCTGGGTTTGATCTCGGTGTGCGCCCGATGGGCGATTGGTTGATTACTACCACCTTGTCAATATTTTCCGTGCCTAATAGGTTCGTATAGGCCCCTGATTTTTCTTGGGCACGATAGAATTTCTGAGCAAGGGCACGATAGAGGGTATCGTAAACCAGCGTGGATTTCCCTGAACCTGAAACACCTGTGATGACATTCATTGTGCCAAGCGGAAAGTGCACATCGATATTTTTCAGGTTGTTCGCCTGCGCACCGAGCAGCGAAAGTCGGTTGCTGGTCAAAGGACGTTGTTTGGAAGGAACTGGAACTTGGAGATTGCCTGCTAAGTATTTTCCTGTTAAGGATTCAGGAATTTTCATTATCTCGGCTGGCGTTCCGCATGCTACAAGCTGTCCACCCTGGTTTCCTGCCCTGGGGCCAAGGTCGATCACATGGTCAGCTCGCCGAATAGTTTCTTCGTCATGCTCAACAACTAAGACTGTATTTCCCAAGTCACGCAGACTTTCGAGGGATTTAAGAAGACGTTCATTGTCGCGGGAGTGTAACCCGATCGAAGGTTCATCAAGGACATAGAGAACGCCTCTTAGTTTTGACCCGATTTGGGTCGCGAGACGAATCCTTTGCATCTCACCGCTCGAAAGTGTAGAGGCTGACCGATCTAAGCTCAGGTATCCCAGGCCCACAGTTTTAAGGAATCTGAGGCGCTCAGCAATCTCACTAAGAATGCGATCTGCAAGAATCCTCTCTCGCTCTGAAGGACGTATGTTTCGGATAAACTCGGAGGCCCTGTTAATAGAAAGAGCAGTCAGATCAGCGATTGAGAAACGATTAACCACTACGGCTAAGCTCTCGGCACGCAGGCGGCGGCCGTCGCACAGTGGACAGCGTACTGCCGACATATACTTCTCCATTCCTTGCGTGTGTTTTTCCAAAGGAGTTTTTACGTACCATTTTTGCAGCAAGGGAATGATTCCAGGAAAGACACTTTTTTGAGACCGTGTCCGGGCGCCTCGACCAAATAAGATTAGGTCCTGTACCTTCTTTGGAAACTGATGGAATGGGGTTGCTAAATTAAAATCGAAAAGCCGTGCTGTGCGTAGCAGAGCCCGGCGAAGAACTTTGGTGCTAGATCCAGGTCCGAGACCACCGTCAAAAAGCGGCTTCGTGCGGTCGACAATGACTTTTGTTGAGTCAAAATCATACTTGTTACCCAGACCACGACATTCCTTGCAGGCTCCGTAGGGGCTATTAAAGGAAAACGAACGTGGCTCGGGGGTGGGTAAACTGAGTCCGCATCCTGCGCACGCTCCCACTTGCGAGTAGAAGTGTTCCTCTCCACCGATAACCGCTATTTGCACCAACCCTTTTGCTAGTTTCATAGCAACTTCAATGGATGCGGTTAGGCGGTGTTCATCACTACCGCGGACCAGAAGGCGGTCCACGACTACCTCAATAGTGTGATTCTTGTGCCGAGAAAGGTGAATATCATCATCCAGTTGCCGCAATGTGCCGTCGATGCGTGCCCTGAGAAAGCCCTTCTTAGCATATTCCTCAAAAAGTTTCCGAAATTCCCCTTTTCGGCCTCGAATGACAGGTGCAAGCACCATGACCCGAAGCCCTTCGATTTCTGAGCTAAGTTTTTTGTCCAAGGAAAAAATATTTTGGACAATCTGTTGGGTTGTTTGCTTTGAGACTTTCTTACCACAACGAGAGCAGTGTGGTGCACCAATGGAGGAGTAAAGAAGCCGCAAGAAATCGTAAACTTCAGTGATTGTCCCAACCGTTGATCGCGGGTTACGGCTAGTAGTCTTCTGTTCGATGGCGATAGCTGGACTAAGCCCCTCAATGGAGTCTACTTCAGGTTTCTCCATTTGATCCAGAAACTGCCTAGCATAAGGGGAGAGGGTTTCGACGTAACGCCGCTGACCTTCAGCGTATAGGATGTCGAAAGCGAGACTTGATTTACCTGAGCCACTCAGTCCCGTGACTACGGTAAGTCGATCGCGGGGGATGTCAAAACTGATATTTTTCAGATTGTGCTGGCGGGCGCCACGGACTGAGATTGTTTCTATCATGAATTATACCTGGGCGTTGTAAGTGCGCCCAAGAAGGGAAAAACCAGGTCCTAATCGTAGCTGAGTGTAATCAGTAGGGTCAAGCGGAACCCATTGCCCAGAAGGGCTTAAATGCATTGGCTCCATTATTGGCCTTGCCAGCATTATAAATTATTTTATAACAGTATCTTACATCTATCCTTTAAGGTCGGGGAAGGTATCCTTTTCTTATTTTCTCCATCATGTTCCTGTCTCCCGCCCTTGACGGGATTCGGTTGGGTCAGGTATTGTTGGAGTGGCTCTGCCGTCTCGAAAAAGACATAGTATTTATTTCCCAGTTTCATTGGAGATTTTCTGCGTGAAAAGAACTTTTCAACCACGGAAGCGTCGGCGGGCGAAAACCCACGGATTCCGAGCTCGAATGAGCACGCCCGGCGGTCGCAACGTGCTTGCCAGACGGCGGAGAAAGGGTCGTCATCGCCTTACCCCTTAAAGGTTGTGGAGCGAAGGTTTAGATATCCGAAGCGGGTTCGCCTGCTTACTTCCAAAGACTTCCGCCGGGTCTACCGGCCGGGGCGGCGGGCCTCTTCACGGCTGCTTTCTCTCTTTTTCGACCCTAATAATCTGGATTACTCACGGTTTGGGATTACCGTTAGCGGCCGGCTGGGAAATGCAGTTACCCGTAACCGCCTGAAGCGCAGTCTGCGCGAGATTTTTCGACTTCATCAGGAAGAAATTCCTTCTGGCTGGGACTTCGTAATAAATCCCCGACAAGGGGCTAAGTTGGCCTCTTTTATGCAGCTGAAAAAGGAAGTTTTGCAGTTAATGCCATCTGGACCTCCTCTGGCTGGGAGTGAGCAAAAGAACCGGAGTTCAGTTGGTGGTTCCCCAAAGAAATCTTGTTAGAACAACAAGACCGAGGTATGCATGGATTTTTTCATGGGGAATGGAGTTAAATTGAAGAACAAAAAAAAGACTAGTGGATTTGTGAGCTCTTTTAGGTTTACAGCACAGTTTCTGGTTCTGAGCCTCATACGATTTTACCAGCAGTGCCTTTCCCCTGCTTTACCCTCGTCATGTCGCTTTTATCCGAGCTGCTCCTTTTATGCTTCGGAGGCCGTGGAACGGTGGGGGCTCGGCGGCGGATTGAAGCTTACTCTTAAGCGCCTTTTGCGGTGCCGTCCTCAAGGAGGGTTTGGCTACGACCCCGTGCCTGATGTTAGACACGATTTTCAGCAGACTATTCGGCAAGGTGGAGAAAGCAGATAGATGACACCCGAGAAACGCATTCTTCTGGCCTTTGCCCTCTCTTTCCTTTTAATGATGGGCTGGCGTTCCCTTTACCCTCCTCCTGAACCGGATCCTGAAACACAGACTCCCGACGGTCCAGCTGTCGCAGAAGTTGAAAGGGATGATCCTGCCGACAAAACCGCAAGCGCTACCCATGTAGAGACGCTACCTTTACGCCGTGGCTCTCAGGCTCAGGAAATAATCATTGAAAGCGATCTTTACCGGGTTACGTTTTCTACTAAGGGAGCGGTAGTGAAGAGTTGGGTCCTGAAAGAGTATAAGGATTCTCGTAAGGAATTACTCCGTGAGCCGTTGGATGTGGTGAATGGAGCTGCCTCCAAGGATGCTGGATACCCGTTCAGCCTTTCCCTTGAAGGTTCAGACTTGACGCAGAAGGTAAACGAGGCTGTCTATCTAGTTAATTCTGGCCCTAATCGGCGAGGAGCGCCAACTGAGCTGATATTCGAGTTCAGTGACGGGCAGGTTCAGGTCAGGAAGACCTTTTCATTTGATTCGTCCTATGTGGTCCAAGTGGATACCCAGGTTAACGATGGGAGAAGAAACTTACCACATGAAATACACTGGTACGGCGGTTTTGGTGATCATGAAGTTCCCACGTCGGAGGCAGAACGTTATTCACAAGTGATTTATGGTCTTAGTGGGGAGCCGGAATTCATCGACCAGGGAGATATTGATGGGGAGCGGAGTATTTCCGGACCGCTCGAACTCGCTGGCCTGGCTGACCGATACTTTGCAGCAATATTTTTTCCGGGCTCGACGGATTCTTCTTTTCAAGTCAGCAAACGTTCTTGGGAGCCACCTGATTGGACCGACGAGGACAAGCCCACAGTTGTGGATATGGCTCTTTCCAAAACCGATATCCAATCCAAACCCATACGCCTTTTCGTTGGACCGAAAGACCTAACGATCCTTCGCGATATTTCTCCCCCGCTTGAGTCGCTTATCGACTTCGGCTGGTTTGGGCTTATTGCCCGTCCGCTGTTTTTTACGCTGCGCTATACACACGATCATGTGGTTAGCAACTACGGTTGGGCGATTGTGTTGGTAACGATACTTATAAACCTGGCCCTGTTTCCTTTAAAGCTTAAAAGCATTCGGTCCTCCCAGGCTATGCAGCGCGTCGCGCCACAGATTAAGGCCATTCAAGCACGTTACAAAGGCTACAAATTCAATGACCCTCGCAAGCAGCGCATGAACCAAGAGGTAATGGCACTATACAAGCAGCATGGAGTGAACCCGTTTGGTGGATGTTTGCCAATGATCGTACAGATCCCATTTCTTTTCGGGTTTTACCGAGTCCTAGACCTGGCCATAGAGCTCCGACAAGCTCCCTTTATCGGCTGGATTCATGATCTTTCTGCCCGTGATCCTTACTATATTTTACCTTCGACCATGATTGTCACCATGTTTCTACTGCAGAAGATGACTCCGACGCCCGCTACCGACCCAGCTCAGCAACGCATGATGAAATTCATGCCGATCTTTTTCGGAATTTTCTTCTTCCAGTTTGCTGCTGGGTTAGTGCTCTATTGGTTGGTGGGAAACTTGGTTGGGATAGGCCAACAGTTATTCATAAACCAAATTTCCAAGAACCCTAACCCCGTATCTGTAGATAAGCGACTTCCACGAAAAGGGAAGCGATAAAAATTAACTGCTAATCTTTATGGAATCTGACCTAAATTCGATTGCGATGCCCGAAACCATGGATGTGAACGCTTGTGTGTCTCGTGCGGAAAATTTTCTCCGTGAGATACTCCCTTTAACACAGATGGCCTTGAGTTTTCGTACGGAACCTGGAAATCGTATACAAGGTGACCTGGAGAAGCCAGATGTTGTTATTCACTTTAAGGGTCCTGATGAAGACCTACTGCTCGAGAACCAGGCAGAGCTGCTCACAGCCCTAGAGCATTTGGTTCAGAAGGCGGCCAGGATTCCTCCTATGATTTCAGAAAAGATAGGTTTTGACTGCAAGGACTGGCAACTGCTTCGGGTTCGGGAACTAAAAATAATGGCGGAGGCAGCTGCCAACCGTGTCAATCAGATGAGCTCTACTTTTAAGTTTGGCCCCATGAGAGCTCGTGAAAGGCGAATAGTTCACCTTGCCCTCAAGGAAAAGGACTTCGTTCATGCTATCAGCGAAGGTCAGGGCCCTGAACGCCATGTTGTCATCTATCCTGGTCCGGGTACTTCCTGACTTCTCTCCTATTCTCATTGCATCCTCGTATCCGTTCGAATTATCGTTTCTTGGTGTTAGACTGGCTTGAGCGGAGACCAGACATCGTTCTATGAATTCTGGGGATACAATAGCGGCTATTTCTACTCCTCGGGGTCGGGGCGGCATCGGTATCGTGCGCCTCTCTGGTGAGAACGCAGTTGAAATTTCTCGGCGGATTGCTCATTCAGGTGATTTGCCTGTAATTCTGGAGCCGCGATGTGCGGTCCTGGCGGAATTCGTCGATCCAGATAGCGGTATGGTCTTAGACCAGGTTGTCTGCACGTATTTCCGTAAGCCACATTCCTACACTGCAGAAGACGTAGTTGAGTTAGCCTGCCATGGTTCACCAGTTGTAGTCGCTCGCTTGCTCCAATGTTGCCTGGATGAAGGGGCGCGAATAGCCGATCCGGGGGAATTTACGATGAGGGCATTTCTGAGCGGGCGGATTGACTTAACACAGGCTGAAGCGGTTCATGATCTGATTGAGGCAAGAACTTTATTCCAGGCTCGTGTCGCCGCCCAGCAGGTTGAAGGTTCCGTGGCTCTCCGCATCCACCCCCACAAGAAAAAACTTGTTGATCTAATTGCTCTTCTAGAAGCAGGTATCGACTTTGCTGAAGATGATGTATCGGTTTTGGGGTGGAGGGAAATTGCTAGATACATTACAACCTCTATTAAAGACTTGGAGGAGTTGTGCGAGAGCTTTACCCTCGGAAGATTGGTCCACGAAGGACTCAGCCTTGTAGTTGTGGGTCGCCCAAATGTTGGTAAATCTAGCCTCTTTAATTCCCTGTTGAATCAGGATCGGGCTATTGTCACTGCAACACCGGGAACCACGCGGGACCTGGTAACTGAAAGCACCGAGATTGAAGGGGTGCCTCTTCGTTTTATCGATACAGCAGGTGTCCGTACCACACACGAAGAGGCTGAGTTGATTGGCGTGCAGAAGTCGCTTGGAGCTATAGCAGACTCTGACCTAACCCTGGTTGTATTGGACGGCTCGGAGGTTCTTACTTCGAGGGATCGGGATTTGTTTCAGAGAGTAGTACCGCTCGGGCGAATGCTTGTGGCGATCAACAAGGCCGATTTGCCTGAGAGATTTTGCGAAGCCGATGTGAGGGAGCTCTGTGGTTCAAGTGGCGCCGATCCGGAATTCTGTAAATCTTTCTCTGTTGTTCGAACTTCTGCTCTAACCAGCAAGGGGATTGGAGATTTAAAGAAGCAGATCCTTTCCTCTGTAATTCCCTTGCGTGAGCTTGAGGGAGTGGACCAATGCATTACTAATCTTCGCCACCAACAACTCATCCGCGATTTGCTTGATGCCCTCAGGAAAGCCCATGCTGCAGCAGAGTCCAAGATACCGCACGAGATGGTCCTTATCGATCTTTATAATGGCCTGAGAGCCTTAGACAGTATCACTGGTCAGACCACAACAGACGACATCCTGGGTGTAGTTTTTAGTCAGTTCTGTGTTGGAAAATAGCTTGCCAATCAACCTAATTAAATAGCTGGAATCAAACTGAATGGCTCCGACTTAGAGGAATTCCATTCTGCCTAAACTTTTTCATTTTCTGGCCCAGATTTTTCCTGTGACCAAAAGGAGGTAACCTGCTGAAGGTAAATTTTTCCTTCTCGGATACGCAGTAGTTTTGCTAGTAGAGGAACAAGGACAACTGTCATCAAACCCAACCCTAATAGTCCAATCAAGCTTCCCTTAAGACTATTCCAAGGTAAATGGGAATGGATTGCTTGTAAGAGGGTGTGCCCTGCCAAACCCAAGGCTGCCGACATTGCGACCACCTTAACAAAGAAGATCACAGTTTCGGAGGTAACCCGACTTGCTATTTTGCGGGAAAGGATTACGAAAAGAATAAGTGAATAGGTAATCATTCCAATAGAGCTTGCTAGGGCCAATCCCAGGTGCTGATATTGTTGAGCTAGCCAGGCGTAGAGCGGAATATTTAATAGCGTCACTGCACTTCCTGCCAACATTGGTGTCCAGGTGTCCTTGCGCGCATAGAATCCGCGTGCCAGGATTGCTTGAGTAGCCCATGCGAAAGTTCCGATCGAGAATAAGGCTAGCGCAACGGCTGTGGCTTCGATATCTATAAGTGTTAGTCGGGTTCTTGAAAACACTAAATAGACCAATGGCTTGCTGCCGATCCACATAAGCACTGAGAGAGGGGTGATTAAAAAAATGACGGCCCGGAGGGCGCCCGTTAACATTTGATCCATTTCCTCACGTTTTCCTTCAGCGCAGAGTCGTGCCAAGAAGGGGTAGGAGGCAACACTCGCGACCTGGCCGGTAAGGGCAATAGGGATGCCGCGTAATGTTTTAGCGTAAGTTAGCCAGGTAATGGAAGCGGCTGCCATGTAGGAGCCAAACCACCGCTGTAGCCAATCGTCCACATAGATGAGCGAGAACCCTAGCATGATAGGTATAGTTAGCCGCAGGAAGGTGCGGAAGCCTTCGTGGTGCCAATTGATTTGAGGCGTGAAGCGTAATCCCACCCTTACTGCTCCCCAGATCTGAAGCCCAAAATTCCCCGCCAGAGCTCCTACGAGGACCCCTACCGAGAAACCCATGATTCCCATGTAAGGCGAGAGCAGGAATCCACCCAGGATAATACCCAGGTTGTAAACGATCGGGGCAAGGGCGGGAATCAGGAATTTCCCCTTGGTGTACTGCACGGCCATCAGAATGCCGCCCAAATAAAAACAGATCTGAGCAGGAAGCATTAGGCGGGTCAAGGAGACAACTAATCCTTTTTGGTCGGGAGGAAATCCAGGAGAGATAATTTCCACTATTTGAGGTGCGAACCATTCCCCCAATAACACAAGGGTTACAAGAATCAGGCCTAGAATTGTGATTATAGTGGAAAATACCTTCCAACCTTCTTCTTCACGCTTCTCTGCTAGGTATTTCGAGAAGATCGGAATAAAAGTGATACTCAGCGCGCCACCAGCTATTAGGTAATTAAGAAAGTCAGGCAGGGTAAAGGCGGCATAGTAGGCATCTGTTTCTGCGTTCGAACCAAGACGATAGGCCACAGTCCATTCCCGGGCAAAGCCCAGAATACGGCTTGCGAGCACACTGACCATAATGATTCCAGCTGCTTTGACGACGGTACGTGTGTATGTTATTTGAGACATCGGTGGTTGTTTACCACGAATTGGCGAAAACGAGAAACGCGAACTCGAAATGACATTGCAGAAATCAGCGATTGAAATCTGCCAGGTACCCAGGTAGCTCTGATAGACTGGTAATGTGGTAGCAGGGCGGGTCGAGATAAGCCCCCCAGTGGTCGATGAGGATGCCTATTAAACCTGCCCGTTCAGCTCCCAGCACATCCACTGAATAGATGTCACCAACGTAGGCTGTTTCCCCAGAAGGAATCCCGGCTCGCACACATCCCTCCCTAAAGATATCCTGGGCTGGCTTTTCCTTTCCGATTACACCGGAATCCAGAACGAAGTGGAAATAATCCCGTAGGTTGTGGTTTACCAAATGCTGTTCAATTGTTCCGTTGGAGTTAGAAATTATTCCTAATAGATACCCTTCCTCACACAGCATCTCCAGGGTTTCATAAGTACCCGGTTTAATATGTGACCAGGTGGCAGTATTATTCACATGGCGGTAAATCTTTTCGGTGATTTCCTGTTGGCGATCAGGAGGGACCTGAAGTTTATTCATCAGGACAGAGAAGTATCCTTTCCAGTATAGGCGGTTTGGATGAGCGAGAAGACAATCGTTCTGGAGTAAGGGGGTCAACTCAGCATCTAATTTTTGGCGGCTCTCCCGTTCAGCCTGGCCAACTATGGAACTAGTCGCTGGGATATTTTCTTTTTTGAGCAAGTGAATGATCTGGTCCACATTGTAAAACATCAAAGTGCTTCCGACATCCAAAAGTACCGCACGAATCATGTTCTCACCACTGAAGGTTGATTCCTGGCTGTTTATCCCAGCACCTTCCTATGTTGGATTCACGGTCACGTCAACACTCTGCTCAGGTAAGCCAAGAAAGATAAAGCCGAAGGATACACGATCCTGAGGGTGACCGCACCTATAAGGACGGTGTGCCTCAGTTTTTAAGTAGGGCAAGAACAAGTCTTCTTTCCTTAAATTACCTTTGGTTAGCCTGGGGTACAGGTTCCACGACGCGCTGAAGAAGTACTAAGCCCACCAAGAAAAATGCTGCAACCGAAAGAATTGCCGCCCGTTGATTCCCCCCAAGGGCTTGGGAGATGCTGCCAAAGATTAGAGGACCTACTATCGAAGATGATTTCCCACAGAAGGTATAGAAACCGAATAATTCCCCTTCTTTTCCCGCGGGTATCAGGGTCGACATCAGGGCACGACTTGCGGATTGTACCGCACCGAGTCCAATACCCGCGATGAGGGTGATCACGAAGAATGTGGACTTTTCGTCTACAAAGTAAGCTGCCATGACGATCCCTGTCCACAGGAGGAGTGTGATGGTAATAACACATTTGGGTCCTAAAATGTCAGTTGGTTTTGCTAGAGTTAATGCACCAACGAGTGCTGAAAGTTGAACAGTTAAGAATAGGTAGATCAGCTCGGTGAGAGAAAATCCTAAGGTCGTGACAGCGTAGATGCCAGCAAAATATATGGTTGTATTTACCCCGTCTATATAAACAAAAAAGGCTAGGAGGAACCTTCTGAGGTTGGGTTTGTGGGACACATTGTTCAGGATGTGCCGGAATCCGGTAATGTTCTTAAATATTTCCCGTGCTAGTTTTCGGTGGACCTTGGAGTCTGCAGGTAGAGAGAGAAACGTGGGCAGTGAGAACAAGGAAAAAAATCCAGCAACCACCAGCCAAATAAGGTCAAATTCTCCCTGTCTGACCAATGGAAGCACTGCTAATAATCCTGCGGCGGAGCCTGCATACCCTACACCGAAGCCGAGCCCGGAGACAAATCCCCGGTGACCTTGCGGTGCGATACTAGGCAGGTAGGTGTTGTAATGGGTTAAGGCTCCTTCGAAGCCAATATTTGAAAGGGTTGCCAGCAAGAACGCCCAAAAAATCATGCCTGGTTCAATGGTTGTAAATAGGATGACGCAGGCAATGGTTAGATAGGTGTAAAAGAACAGGAACTTCTTATGCGATCCTGTGCTATCAGCTATTGAACCAAGAAGGGGTGATGTAATTGCTACCACTGCCATAGAGACAGAGATCACGCGACCCCACCACAGGTCCCCAAGTCCCGATTCATTGCCGACGACTGTTCCGGTGAAGTAAACACCAAAGATTGTGGCTATTATGACCGCCGGGTATATTGAATTAGCGAAATCATAGAAACACCAAGCGGCAACGATTTTTCGGTTCATGCTACCTTAAGTCAGAAGCGTGAGGCGTTATGGGTCATGGGCAAAAGGAGAGCAAGGTGCGCACGCGAGCTGGCAAAGCCGGAGGCCTTAGTTCTAGCTGATGGCGGCCCCCGTCTTTCCCTTGACCAAGGAGACCTGTTCCATTGTAGAGCAAGGGAGAACGACTTTCAATTCAGGCGAAAATAGTGACCCGGGGCTTGTTACTTTCGGCAGAAGGTGCTGAGCGGCCAGTTTCTGAAATTTAGCCAAATTTCCCGTGGTGATTATCCATGAGGTTCTCTGTAAAAGCGAACTGGAAGCTATTATGAGCTACTTCGCACAGCTGTTTTTCTGTTAATCCGAATATTTCCCCAGCTAAGCGGTATTCCCGATTTAAATCAGTTTGGAACATAGCTGGATCATCGGTGTTCAGGGTGACTGGCACCCCCGCAGCCAGAAGTTGCAGAAGAGGATGATCTTCCATCCGCTCCAAAATGCCCGTGGCAAGGTTGCTGGAGAGACAGATTTCAAGGGGAATTTTACGGTGTGCAAGTAGTTCAAGGAGGCTTGGATCTAAGGAGGCCTTCAGCCCATGTCCGATACGTTCTGCTCCCAATAGCTCGACCGCTGTTCGGACACTTTCTGGTCCTGCAGCTTCTCCTGCGTGAGCTACGCAGTGGAGCCCCTCTTCACGGGCTGCTTGGAAAGCATTGCGAAACAGCTCCGGAGGCGCCCCACCCTCGTCTCCTCCAATGCTAAAAGCAACAACACCTTTTTCACGGTATTTGGCTGCCAGGCGAGCTACTTCCAGAGCTGGTCCATCCCCAAATTGGCGCGTGGCGTCAAAAATCCAGCAGAACTTAACTGCATAATCCTGTTCCCCTGCTTTGGCGGCCCCTGCAATCGCTTCAAAATAAGGCTCTAACTTTCTGCCTAACCACAACAATACTCCCACGCTTAGGGTGACTTCAGCGTAGGAAACATTTTGCATTGCCAACTTCTTTGCTAGATTGTAAGTGACCATCTTATAGTCAGCTGGGGTTTTAAGATGTTCCGACACAAATTTGAATGCTTGGAGAAATCCGGAAAAATCTTTGTACCTATAAACGCGCTCGAAGTTTTCGAGCTCCCAATTGGAGGTATAGAGTCCATTTCGCTTCCCGAGTTGCTGGAGAAGGTTGGGCTCGACACTTCCCTCCAGGTGAAGGTGAAGTTCTGCTTTAGGCAGCTTCGCAATGAACTGTTCTAGGGTTTTTTGGCTTGCTGAGACATTCTTAGGAAGGTCATTCATGGGACCGATATCTGTATTTCTGTCATGTTGGAAGATGGACTATTGTGTTGGTAAGGTAGGACGCCCACCGCTCACCCAGGCTGTATACCAATAAGAGCCTACCTCGTGGCAAGCTGCGTTGATCTGCTGCATAACCATACTACTGACCTGTGAGTAGAGCGCGTCGTAGTAATCATCAGTGTAGTCTACCTGGCTACGACGTGCTTGCAGGTCGGCCAGTAGGATATTGTCTGTCCAGGTGTGGCTCTCAAGTGTAACCCTAAAAGCGTGCTCAGTTGGATCCTTAATTTGGGCTGCATTTTCTGGATTCATGATGAAAAAGGCAATATAGCGATCAATTAGGCTGGATCCATAGCGATTGGCAAGTCCTGACTGTCCGCTCAGTTGGCCGTTGAAATTAGAGCTGGTGTGGAGTGGTTGGTGGGCGTCAGTTACATAGTGTCCGAGCGAGGCCGCGTTAAACCTCACAGCGTCCCAATCCTCAGCTTTGAAAGCATTGGCCAGGTAGAGACTGTATTCTCCTATACGCCAGGGCAAAAGCCCGTTTCGATTAATCTTACGTGACCCATGGGCTACTACGGCACGCCGGAAGGAATGAGGAAGGCTCCGGTAAGGGAAGCTTCCGTATTTATCGAGGTACATGTAGTGACTTTGCCATTCGTTTCGATCTTGCCGCATTGCGGCATCCGGGGTTGATGCGTTTTCTGTCATGTACTCACGATTAGCCTTAAAGAATTCCTTAAGTGGACTTGGCAGCGTTTCGATGGCCCATGAGTTGACTAGCCGGTGGGCCGAGGGCCCCCAGGCATGGCCTGTTTGGGCTGACGATCCAAGTATGAGGAGCGTGATGAGCAGTACCCAGCTGACGGGAAGTAAGTTTCCCCTCAAGCAAGTGAATGGGCGTGAGAAAATGGGAGAATCCATGGACGTTGGCTCCGAGTCTATTCTTGTAAGACTAAGGACTCCTCTATTCTACCCTATTTTACTTTTCAGAAGTGACCCTCTTTCTACTCTTATCATAGGAAGCAAGTCAATGTTTTCTCTACAAGTAAGGGCTACATTTTTGGAAAAAAGGTGGGTTCTTGCCAGTACGCTTTACGAGTTTGGTCTTTTAGTATCCAGGTTCGGCCATCGGAGGAATCCATTTTCAGAAGGATGTGCGGGATGACTTTCTCAAACCACCAGACTTGCTGTAGGTTGGGGGTTTGAACGTTGACCTTCCAGGCTATCCGGGTCCCGAGGGCCGTTTCAACTTCCTCTTCTCCATCGACTGTGATGCTCGCTGGAATTAACTCTGGGGGGTCCTGGAGGCGGTTAGACACTAGACTGGGCAGGATGCGGACTGACAGCTGGAGGTCCGTTTTAAACTTGAGGCTGCGTAGAATTAGGGGTAGTTGGTCTTCGACGAAGTCATTACCGCGAAGGTTAAGTTCCTGGGTTTTATCACCCTGGCCATCGAAGTAGGAATGGGAAATTAGCTCCTGTCGAGAACCTAAAACTTTTATTTCGTTGAATGTGTTGCCACACCATTCCTGGCCACCTAAAGTTAGTTTAACCAAGCTAGATGGGTTATCGCGATGAACGAAGACACTCAGCAGGTAGTGGTAAGGATATTTTTCAGTCCAGTAGCTGTGGATAGCGTTGAGCTTTATCACTGGGAAAACCTGCTTGTCTCGATAAGGAGCGTCAGCTTTGACTAAAAGTCTACCGTTAAAAATTTCTTTTACAACGATAAGAACGGCTTCATAAGGTTCAACCCTTCCGTACTGCGGCCGAGTTGCATCGTAGAGCGATACTTCTGCTTGACCGTCATCCCACAGGGGATCTTGGGACCAGGAAGCATCAAAATTGTCAGTATAATTTCTCGTGAACCGCGAAACTGGCGTCTTATTTTTTTCTAACTCTGGAGAGTGAGATTTGGGGTTACAGGAAATAAAGCAAAATGAAACAAACAGGTAAAAGCTGACATGGTGGATACTCATTGGTTTCCTTGTCTTTTTGGGGCATGGTGCAGTTTGCTTTGCCAGTAACCGTAACAGAAGTAGATACCCAGGCCGATGATTAGCCATGCAAAGAAACGAATCCATGTCTCTACTGGAAGTCCGACCATCAGGAGCAGGCAAGAAAACAGAGACAACAAAGGGACCCATGGGACCCATGGGACCCGAAAGGCGCGTGGTCGGTCGGGCTGTGTTTTCCGCAGAATAAGAACGGCGATGGAAATCAATGCGAAGGTAAATAGGGTTCCAAGATTGGATATGTCCGCCAGGGTGGCAACGTCGAGCAGTCCAGCAGGGATGGCCACTACAAACCCTGCCACCCAGGTGCTGATGTGCGGAGTGCGAAAGCGTGGGTGGACTTGAGAGAATGCTTTGGGCAATAAGCCATCCCGAGACATGGCAAACCAGATGCGAGTTTGCCCTAACTGAAAGACCAGCATAGAACTTAACATGCCTGCTAAGGCTCCAACTGTTACCCAACGCTGGATATTGTGTAGGCCGATGGCATCTAAAGCTTTTGCTACTGGAGCTGCATTGCCCAAGCTTTGCCAAGGTTGAATCCCAGTGAGGACTAATGCCAGGATGGCGTAAAGAATCGCGCAGGCTAGCAGTGAGATTAGAATTCCGAACGGCACGTCTTTTTGTGGATTCTTGCTCTCCTCGGCGGCGGTCGCGACAGAGTCAAATCCGATGTAAGTGAAAAAGATAATGGATCCTCCGGTCAAGACTCCACTCCAGCCGTTTGGAAAAAAGGGCTTCCAGTTTTGGGTGTCAATGTGCGGCGCAGCTGAAAAAATAAAAATTAGGATGGCGAGGATTTTTACGATAACCATTGCGCCATTTGCATGGGCGCTTTCCCGGATCCCAGCTACCAATAGGACGGTTAGCAGCAATATGATAATGAATCCAGGAAGGTTAAAAATAGCGCCTGTGGGTTCACTGCCAATAAAAGGAGGTTGGATTAAGGAGCGAGGTAGTAAAATGCCAAAGCTCTGCAGCAGGCTGTCCCAATAGGCTGAGAACCCTACGGCTACAGCCATATTAGTTACTGCGTACTCAAGAATCAGGACCCATCCAACCATCCAGGCAGCGAATTCTCCCAGTGTGGCATAGGTGTAAGTGTAGGCGCTGCCTGATAGAGGAATCATGGATGCCAGTTCAGCATAACAAAAGGCAGCAAAGCCACACGCTATAGCCACCAGGACAAAGGAAAGGGTGATACTGGGACCTGCTCCGGAGCGTCCGGAAGTGGAAACGTTGGCACTTCCATGGAACACTACATCAATCAGAGGAGCTTTAAGCCAGGAGTTAAATTGGAAAACTTCTCCCGCTGCGGCGGTGCCAGTTAAAATGTAAATCCCAGTGCCGATGATAGCCCCGATGCCAAGCGCAGCCAGTGACCATGGTCCCAGTACTCTCTGCAGATGCCAAGGGGGTTGATTGGATTCCTGGACCAATCGCTCAATACTTTTGGTTCGAAAAAGCTGTGAAGCCAAATGATTTTTCTCTCCAGGGGGTTTTCTGATACAAGGAAGTACACCCCGATGAGGACGGACCGTGCTTTTCACGGCGGCCCAAAGGTTCCTTAGCTAGTTTTCTTGACTTTTCTTTTGTTGGAGCCACGGTCAGCCGAGCTTTTTTTCTTTGGCGGCCTCTTTTTCCTGGCTGCTCGTTTCAGGCTTTTCCGTTCCGCCTTGTTTTTGATCTGTTTCGTTTTCAAAGCATTTCCTTTCTCCAATTAAAATATGTGGTTTGTCAAATGCGTGGTGTCTTTGTGTCTAGATTTTTTCCAGCTTAATGTACTTTTCCATAATTTTTTTGACGCCACGGCTGTGAAAATGGATTGTTAGCTTAACACCTTCACCTGCTCTTTCACAGTTTAGGACAGTGCCAATTCCAAATTTTGGGTGACGCACTCTCGTTCCTTCAGTCCACTGGCCTAAGGAGCCCCCAGATCCATTCCAGGGATTTCTGGCTTTACTTCGGCGGGGTATAGGTTTTACGCTTCGTCCACGCTGCGCAAGGAACTTCGTAATACCCTTAGGAGAATTAATACTTCCTTCCCAGGGAGCCCGGGTCCGCCCGACCAATTTTTCATTAGAAATTGGCTCAATAATTTCCGGAGGGATCTCCGCTAGAAACCGTGAAGCTTGAGTTTCATTGTTTGACCCGTAGGCGTAAGAACGGCGAAACAAGGCTCGTGAAAGGAAAAGTCGGTCTTCAGCACGCGTAATACCAACGTAACAGAGCCGACGCTCTTCCTCTAATTCTGCCTCTTCGTCGAGCGACATTCCGTGTGGGAGTAACCCCTCTTCCATTCCCACAAGAAAAACTTGCGAAAATTCCAGCCCCTTAGCGCTATGAAGCGTCATCAGGGTAACCTTGGCTTTCTCGTCGTATTGGTCTTGGTCAGAGAGCAGTGCAGCGTGATCCAGGAAATCTGTTAAGGATTCTTTGCGCTCACTCGCCTCTTCAGCGGCATTTACTAATTCCTGTAAGTTTTCCGCACGTGCATGGCTCTCTAGTGTGTCTTCTTTTTCGAGCATTGCAAGATAGCCTGTGCGGTCCAATAGAAAACGAAGGAACCTAGGCAAGGTGGAGCATTTAAGTTCAGACCGAAGGGACTGTAACAATTTACGGAACGCCTCCACAGCCTGAAGGTTTCTAGGTAGGAGCCCCGTTGCTTGTTTTTCAGATGTTTCACCATTGGGTTGGTCCGGAACCTCCCATTGTCCTCCAAATAAACCCTTATCAATACTTTCTGCGAATGTAAGGTGTGCTTTTTGGGCTGCAATATCCATTCGTTGAAGAGAAAGCTTTCCTAGGCCTCGAGCAGGCACATTGATGATGCGGGCAAGTGAAGCTGAGTCACTTGGATTGTTGGCTAGTCGTGCGTAGGCTAAGATGTCTTTAACTTCGGACCGATCATAGAAACTTACCCCTCCTACCAATCGATAGGTAATCTCAGCACGTCGCATTGCTTCTTCAAGGAGGCGAGATTGCGCATTGGTGCGGTATAACACTCCGATTGTTTGGCCTGTATTTTCCGCCGCCTCCCGCACAATCCGGCGGGCGACAAATTGAGCTTCTTCCTCACCGGTTGAAGCTTCGAAAAACCCCACTTGCTGTCCTCCCGACTTCACCGCAAAGAGATTCTTTCCTTTACGGGTCCGGTTGTGGCTAACGACTGCAGTGGCAGCGTCTAGGATGACCTGTGTCGAGCGGTAGTTTTTTTCCAGTCGAGCCACCTGGGCTCCAGGGAAGTCCTGTTCGAAGTTAAGGATATTTTCGACATCTGCACCACGCCAGCGATAAATGGACTGGTCCTCATCTCCCACCGCACACAGGTTATGGTGAAGGTGCGTAAGGTGGTGGATAAGATCGTATTGTAGGCGATTCGTGTCTTGAAATTCATCCACCAGCAGGTATTGGAAAAGGTTATTGTAGGTTTTCAGGACCTCGGGTAGTTTATTGAACAACTCGACAGTCTTAACGAGCAGGTCGTCGAAATCAAGTGCGTCCGCACGACTCAACTTCTCGGTATAAAGGGAGAAAAGTGTAGCTGCGTGTTCATTTCCAGTGAGTGACCAACGTCCTGGAAGGTTTTCAGGAGACAAACCTCGATTTTTCGCATAACTTATGCGAGAAAGGGTAGCGCGAGGGGAGGGAGCTTGTTCCCCAAGCCCTAGCTCTCGAATGCAGGCCTTGATGGTTGCCAGTTGAGCACTCGTGTCGTAGATGGAAAAATTTCGATTAATACCAAGTCCATCAATTTCCCGCCTTAACACCCAGACACAAAAGGAATGGAAGGTGGAAATACGTGGCTGGGTAAGCATGTCATGCTTAATAAGCTTAATAACACGCTGCTTCATCTGATCGGCAGCTTTATTGGTGAAGGTGACTGCCAGTATAGACTCCGGTTTTACGCCCAAGCTATCCATTAGGTAGGCAATGCGGTGGGTGATGACACGCGTCTTCCCGCTACCTGCACCAGCCAGGATTAGCAGCGGTCCCTCAGTGGTGGTGACAGCTTTTCTTTGCTGGGGATTTAAATTTTCCAGAAGGTCTCGCATGCCCGTGGGAACAGATCTCTGAAACAACCTGAGACTTGGAGTTGAGTCCTTTACCTTTGTAACATAGGAAGAGACTTATCAGCAAACCACTCGGCCTTTGGTTTTCGAAATGAACTCTTGCGATGCATCTAAGTTTGGTCACAATATTAAGATTTACTATAACGTTTCATTTGTTAATTGCTTCTATGGGACGACTCAATGAATATTATCGTGACGGGTGGGACTGGCTTTATTGGATCGGAGATTGTACGAAGATTGCTGAAGGAGCCGGGCCAAGCCAGAATTTCAGTAGGAACAAGATTTCCTGATCGGTACAAAGGAAAGAACTCCAGTATTTCTTGGGTTCGCATCGACGTCAATGACCTAGAATCATTGAAACATGCCATCCAAGGGCATGAGGTCGTGATTCACTGCGTCCAGTTCCCGAATGCTCCGGTTGAGAATGCTCATCGAGGATGGACCTATGCTCAGGTGGATGGGGAAGGCACCGTAAGATTGGTAAAAGCTGCCCAGGAGAGCGGCGTGCGACGGGTGATTTATCTGAGCGGGGCTGGAGCTGGGCGAGGCAGGCAGGAGCCTTGTTTTAAGGCAAAAGCCCTCGCTGAAGAAGCCATTGTAAGGAGCGAAATGGAGTATGTGATTTTTCGGCCTTCGTGGATTTATGGTTCTGCTGATCGGAGCATGAATCGTTTTGCTCGCATGGCTCGATTCCTACCCTTCCTTCCGGTTATCGGCGATGGCAATACAAAAGTGTATCCGATTTTTGTTCGTGACGTGGCCGAGGTAGTCGTTCAATCCGTGCGTAACTTGAAAGCCACAAATAAAATCTTTGAGTTAGGTGGGCCGGAAGAACTGACTATGGATGAAATAATGGCCACAGTTTTGCGTGTAGCAGGTAGGCGACGATTTCTGTTGCATCACCCAGTATGGCTAATGAAAGCTGCTGCACAGTTCTTAAGATTATTGCCTGGCCCACCCCTTACTCCAGGGGCCATCGATTTTTTGACTATGGAGAATTATGTTGATTCGGCGGCAGCGGTTGAAGTATTTGACTTGAGGTTGTCATCTTTAGAGTCAAGCCTTAAGAGTTATATGAGTCGGTAAATCTTTACGGCAGAGGAGTGACATGTTCCCAAGTTACTCCATTAAGAGGATCACTGATGACCTATGAACAGTTGAGATTCAACCTCACTCCCTTGTAGACTCATATTTTTAATTGACAGTCAAGTTTATGGTGGCTGCGAGGAAGATCTTTGTTTTGATTTTTCCTTTGTGCAAAATGTTTGTGTGCGGTTCAGCCCTCATTATTAAGCCTTGGGGTGAGTTTTGTCGTAGACATTGACCAGTTCTTTGATCGAGACCTGGGTGTATTTCTGGGTAGTAGATAGACTCTTGTGGCCGAGCATCTCCTGGATGGAGCGGAGGTCTGCTCCTTCATGTAGCATGTGGGAGGCGAAGGCGTGGCGCAGCGAGTGGGGACTGGCTTTCAAACCCGCACCATGTAGCTGGAGGCATTTTTTCAGTATGCGGTCAAGCGACCTAGTAGTGAGGCGCTCGCCGCGATGGTTTAAATACACTGCACTTGAGGAGCGACCCTTAGAAGGCCAGAGCTTGTGTCTTGCGGCCAGGTAGTCCTTGATTGCTTCCTCTGCCTTAGCGCCGAAAGGAACCCAACGCTCTTTTTTCCCTTTGCCGCGTACTAAAACAACGCGGGAGCCGCAATTTAAGTCTGTTAGGTTTAATCCAACCAGCTCACTCGCCCGAAGACCTGAGGCGTAGAGCAATTCAAGCATAGCTCGGTTTCGTAGTGGCAGGACCCTGCCACCCCTGGTTTTTACCCTGACACTGTTCAGGAAACGGTTCATTTCCTCGGTTGTCATGATATGGGGAAGAGTTTTGGGGGACTTAGGGGTGGAAACAAGGCGTGCAGGATTCTCTTTGGTAATGCCTTCACGGTGGAGATATTTGAAAAAGGCTCGTAACGAGGCTACCTTTCGCGCAATCGAAGTTTTTTTTCTGCCGCTTTCGTGGAGAGAAGCAAGAAAGGACCGGATTTCGTGGTGTCCGATCTCACTAAGGACTTCCGGAGATTCCGTGGCATCTTTCCCTGTTTTTGAGAGAAATTCCAGAAATTGTGAGAGGTCACTCCCGTAATTGCGCAGAGTGTGAGGGGAGGCGTTTCGCTCGTATCGCAGGTAGCCGAGATATTGCTGGATGTAGGTTTTCATGGAAAGATTTATGCAAAAGGAGAAGAAAAAGACCTTCCTGCGCCTTCGACTTCTCTAGGCTGCAGCGCGTCCGTAGCTGCACCCGTCTCTCGGGCATTCAACCGTAAGCCCCTTTTTCCCCTTTAAGCTCTTTTCAACCAGAAAGGGAGAACCACATTGAGGACACGAATCTGCAAGAGGCTTACGGGAAAGCTTGTAGGTGCAAGCTGGATAGCAGCTGCACCCGTAGAAGGCTAGGCCTCTTCGGCCCTTTCGCTCAACGATCTCACCCTTACAATCCTTTTTCGGACATATAAATCCCGTCGTAACTAGCTTGATGTAGCGACACTTGGGGTAGTTACTGCACCCGGTAAATTCACCCAAGCGCCCTTGACGGATCACCAGTTCATTGTCACACTTCGGGCACTTCTCTCCCGTGGGGTTGGGTTTGTTACTTACGACGCGAGCTTTACCATCTCCTTTGTTATGAGGAACGATTTTCAAGGTGGTTTTACAGCCGGGGTAGCCGGTACAAGCCAAGAATGGCCCGAAACGCCCTCTCTTTACAGCCATGGGCTTCCCACAGTTTTCACAGGTTTCCTCATCCACCTCTGGGAGGCTATTGTCGTCGCCTGGTAGCTCGGAGACAATCGGGCGAGTATTCTTACAGTCCGGATATTTCGTGCACGCCATAAAGCGCCCGTGACGACCTAGGCGGATGACCATTGGGGCGCCACACTCTTCACACTTCTCTTTGGTTGGGATTCCTTCCCCTTTAATGTCATCCATTTCCTTTCCTGCGATCTTTAGGTCCCTTTTAAACTTTGCGTAGAATTCTTTAATGACTCGCTTCCACGGAATCTGGCCTTCTTCGACCTCATCTAGCTCTTCTTCCATACGCGCTGTGTAGGCGACCGCAAAGATGTCACTGAAGCTTTTTAGTAATAGATCGGTAACGATCATGCCCAGTTCTACTAGATAGAAGCGCCCCTTGACCTTGCGGACATATTCCCGATTCTGGATGGTAGAAAGAATCGTGGCATAGGTTGACGGCCGGCCGATTCCTTTTTCTTCCAGTGTCTTAACCAAGGTTGCTTCATTGTAACGGGGCGGAGGTTCAGTAAAGTGTTGTTCTGGGAGTAGTTCAAGGAGTTTCAGTTTTTCCCCTTGTTTAAGTTCAGGCAGGTGCCGAGAGCGACCTTCCTCTTCATCGATGTCTTTTTTCTCATCTTTTCCTTCCTCGTACACGGCACGAAATCCCTTGAATTTTTCGACTGCTCCAGAAGCGCGAAGGCCATGCTCACCGGCATTAATTTCGATCACGGTTTGGTCAAAGATAGCAGGGTTCATCTGTGAGGAGACGAACCGCTGCCAGATGAGGTTGTAAAGTCTAAAAACATCAGGCTCCAGGTAACTTTGCAATGAGGTCGGTGTCCGCTGGACATCCGTAGGACGGACTGCTTCGTGGGCATCTTGCGCACCTTTTTTCTTTTTATATTGAACGGGCTTCCCGGGAAGGTAATCTTCCCCGAAGTTTTGTTGGATGAATTCACGGACCGAACTCAGGGCTCTATTTGATATGCGTGTTGAGTCAGTTCGCATATATGTAATTAACCCCACCCTACCTTCTGTTCCCAGGTCTACGCCTTCGTAAAGCTTCTGAGCCAGCATCATGGTTCTTTTTGCCGAAAAATGAAGCTTTCGCCACGCTTCCTGTTGCAAGGGGCTGGTGGTAAAAGGGGCAACAGGAAATTTCCTTTTCTCCTTCCTGGTTACTGACTGGATTTCATACTTGGATTTTTTTAGCGCCCGTTGGTGATCCATGGCTGAAGCTTCGTTGGGAATCTGAAGTACTTTGCCCTGGAACCTGGTTGCCCGTGCCTCAAATAATGGGGGAGCGTACCCCTCCAGACTAGCTTTTATCGTCCAATATTCCTGTGAATTGAATGCTTGAATCTCTCGTTCTCGTTCCGCAATTATTCGTAGGGCAACGGTTTGGACTCGCCCAGCAGAGATTCCTCGCCTGACTTTTTCCCAAAGAAGAGGGCTTACTTGGTAACCAACCAGCCGGTCGAGGATTCGGCGGGTTTGTTGAGCATCGACCAGATGAACATTGATTTTTTTCGGGTGCTTAAATGCTTCTTTGATCGCATCCTCAGTGATTTCATTGAACATCACCCTGTGGAACTTCTTCTTTTTCTTGTCCTTGAGAATTTCCCACAGATGAGCGCAGATAGCTTCTCCTTCACGGTCCGGATCGGTGGCTAGGTAGATATCTTCGGCTTTCTCTGCTGCCTTGCGAAGGTCGTTGATAACTTTGGTCTTTCCGGGGATAACCTCGTAGGTTGGTTCAAACTCCTTGCTAATGTCCACAGCAAGGGCTTTTTTGGGGAGATCCATTATGTGCCCGGCTGAGGCTTTTACCTGAAAGCCTTTGCCTAGGTAGCGCGTGATTGTTTGAGCCTTAGTGGGTGACTCTACAATTACCAGTGATTTTGCCATGTTCCGCTGTTTCCCTTTGAGGGTTTTTTTATTAAGCTCCTCGTTATTTAACGCAGTAAGTGTTCTTGCAAGAGTCCATACAAGTTATGACAAGCTCTAAAATTAGAGACTCTACGCATCCCTTTGTGGATTTGTCAAGTTAGTGAGGTTTACCAGAGATTGAAAATAAGAGAAAGGGTGGTCCTATATTTAGGAATAGGAAGGATCTATCTAATTGAAATTAAATGGATAATCTTGAATTTAGGTGAGAATGTAGGTGTATTAAATTTCCTTTTCCTCCACCGTGGCACCGAGGCGGCCACGGGCCAGCCGCACAGATATTTTACTCCCGGTTGTTACCTCGTTTACATCACGCAATATGCGGCCTGAGGTGTCATGTGTGATCGAATAGCCTCGTTTTAAAATCCCAAGCGGATTTCGCTCATTCAGGACCGAACTCAGGTTAATGAGTCGGTTTCGCCTTGAAGCTAAGGTACGCTCAAAAAACGTCATGGTATGAGAAACATTTCGCACCAGGCGCAGGCGCCGAAGCTCTAGAAATTGCCGAAAGTCGAAGTGGCGCACCCTAGTAGTGCGTAAGAGAGAAATTTCCCGGGATCGCTGAAGCCTCCGTCGAAGGTTTTCCGCCATATGATCCACCGCTTCATCAACACTCTGGGAGCGTGCAGTAATTCGTGCTCCAAGAGTCTGAAAAACTCGATGTAACCGAAGCTCGGTCAAATACTGTCTGGCTTCCTGGATTACCATCTGCACTATTTGCTGTAGATTACGGGCCAGGTTACGGACTTTTTCCACTAGTTCTCGTTTTGGGCGGACAACTAGTTCAGCGGCTGCCGATGGCGTGGGGGCACGCAAGTCAGCGACGAAATCAGAAATAGTGAAATCAGTTTCGTGACCCACAGCTGAAATTACAGGAATCTCTGATGCTGCTATAGCTCTCGCTACGATCTCCTCGTTGAAACTCCAAAGATCTTCTATTGATCCCCCGCCCCGGGCTAAAATAAGAACATTGGCTAATTGAGACCTATTAAAATATCTGATTGCCTCAACAATTTCTTCTGCTGACCCTTCTCCTTGGACACGAACGGGATATATTAATACTCCCATGTTAGCGTATCGTCTTTCGAGAATTCGCACCATATCCCGTACCACTGCTCCTCGCGGTGAGGTAATCATTCCAATGGTGTGCGGCAGCATAAGAAGAGACTTCTTTCGGTCGGGGTCGAATAAACCCTCTTGAGCTAACCTGGCTTTCAGCTGCTCGAAGGCTAGCTGGAACGCGCCCAGACCTGCAGGTTCAATATTCTGGACATAGATTTGATATTCGCCTCGCGCTTCGTAAACGCCAATTCGTCCCCGTGCGATGACAGCTAGCCCGTCCCGAGGGCGAAATTTCAGATAACGAGCTGTATTTCGGAAACAAACAGCTTTTAACTGTGCTGATTCGTCTTTTAGTGTGAAATAGAGATGGCCTGAAGGAGCAGGATGCAAGTTTGAAACTTCTCCCTCCACCCATACATCAAGAAATTTTCGTTCCAAAATTTCCTTGATCGTCTGGTTTAGCTTTGATACAGAAAGGATTCTACGTTCCGGTGCCAGGTTCAGATCGATTTGGCTCACCAGACCCCCTTTTGGCTAGCGATTCGTGAATAATGAAACGAGCCAAAAAATAAGAGCTAGAAAAGCGCTCAGAATGAGCGATGTGACAATAGGAAAATAGAAATGAAAATTTTTACCTTTGTAGGCAATGTCTCCCGGCAAACGTCCCAGTCCGCAAAGGGATGATTTTGACCCTGCCACTAATAAGATTCCCAGGAATAAACAGATCACTCCTGCGAGACTTAAAGCCTTCCCCACCTGAAATAAAATTCCTGTTCCCATCACTTGTTTCCCGTTTCTTTGGATTAAATGTGGAAAGAGTTTATTTTGCCATTTTATAACCGGGGAAAAAGTAGCTGATCTCAAACGCTGCCGTTTGGGGACCATCGGAGCCGTGGGTAGCATTTCGTTCGATACTGGTGCCGTAAAGCTTACGTACCGTGCCCGGACCTGCTTCTGCCGGATTTGTTGCCCCCATAGTTTGTCGCCACCGCTTGATAGCATGTTCGCCGTCGAGCACCATAACGAAAATTGGTCCTGAGCTCATGAAATCCGTCAAATTAGAGAAGAAAGGCTTGTCGGAGTGAATGGCATAGAAGCCCTCTGCCTTCTGTTTTGACAGGCGAAGTATTTCAGCTTTCTTGATGGAAAATTTCTTGCCTTCAATTATGGTAAGGATGTTGCCAATGTTATTTGCAGCTACTGCGTCCGGCTTAATAATTGCCAGGGTGCTTTCCGATGCCATTTGTGACCTCCTTTTCCTGACCTGTTTCCTTACCCAAGATATCCTCCCTTGGTCCGCGGGTTTAATCTTTGCGGCAGAAATTTGATCAGATAGTTGCCAGTTGCGTTGCCATGCAAGGGCCAATATCTGCTGGAGAGGAGGCTACGATTACACCTGCCTGTTCGAGGGCAGCAATCTTGTCTGCAGCGGTTCCCTTTCCTCCAGATATAATAGCGCCAGCGTGGCCCATCCTTCGCCCTGGTGGTGCCGTTCTTCCTGCCACGAAAGCTACGATTGGCTTCTTTACATTTTTGCTGATATAGGTTGCAGCTTCTTCTTCAGCTGTTCCTCCGATTTCGCCGATCATGACAATTCCATGGGTTTCGGGGTCCTCATGAAAGAGGCGAAGTACATGGGTAAAATTTGTGCCGATGATCGGGTCCCCTCCAATGCCGATGCATGTGGATTGTCCAATACCAAGCGATGTGAGCTGCCCCACAGCTTCGTAAGTTAAAGTGCCGCTACGTGACACCACTCCCACATTACCGGCCTTGTGAATTCCTCCAGGCATGATTCCTATTTTGCATTTTCCTGGCGGGGAAATAATACCAGGGCAGTTCGGGCCAATTAAACGGGTGGGCTTCCTGTCCAGAAAATTCTTTACACGCATCATGTCTAGTGCTGGAATTCCTTCAGTGATACAGACAACCACCGCAACTGCCGCATCTGCTGCCTCCATAATGGCATCAGCAGCAAAGGGTGGTGGAACAAAAATCATTGAGGCGTTAGCACCTGTCTTTTGAACAGCCTCCTCAACAGTGTTGAAAACAGGGACGGCGTCAATTTTTGTTCCGCCCTTGCCAGGAGTTACCCCGGCAACCACATGGGTGCCGTAGGCTACGCACTGCCGTGCGTGAAAGCTTCCCTCGTGGCCTGTGATGCCCTGGACTAGCAATCGAGTATTTTTATTTACTAGAATTGACATTATTTTGTCCTACTTTGCCAGTTTAACCACCTTCTCTGCTGCATCTTTCATGTTCCGAGCCACCGTGAAGTTAAGGTTAGATTCCTCAAGAATTTTTCCACCCATCTCTGCATTAGTTCCTTCAAGTCGAACTACGATCGGAACTTTAACGGACAGAGCTTTTGCAGCAGCCACTACACCGCTTGCTACAATGTCACAGCGCATAATGCCGCCAAAAATATTGATCAGCACGGCACGGACACCAGTATCGGCAAGCAAAATCTGAAAAGCGTTACGCACCTGATCCTCGCTTGCTCCACCGCCGACATCAAGAAAGTTTGCTGGGAAACCTCCCGCGTATTGAATGATATCCATGGTAGCCATGGCTAATCCTGCACCATTTACCATGCAGCCGACATTACCTTCGAGTTTGATGTAATTGAGCCCGTGTTCGGTGGCACGAACCTCCAAAGGATCTTCTTCATCTATGTCACGCAGTTGCATTAGGTTTTTATGGCGGTAAAGTCCGTTATCGTCGAAGTCAATTTTGGCGTCAAGGGCAATAATCCGTCCATCCCTCGTGAGAACGAAGGGATTGATTTCAACCATTGAAGCATCAGTTTCTTGGAATGCATGATAGAGATTTGTGAAGACACGTGCTGCACCTTTGACTTGTGGCCCAAGACCTGAATTGAAGGCCAACTTTCTCGCCTGGTAGGCTTCTAGGCCCCGATCTGGATCGATGTGGGCCTTTAGGATTTTCTCTGGTTTCTTGGCCGCTGTGATCTCGATTTCTACTCCGCCTTCGCTTGATGCTAGAAAGACGGGGCGAGCGGAAGCACGGTCTAGAACGATACCCAAGTAGAATTCCTTTGCTACATCGAGACTCTCCTCAATTAGAAGGCGCTTGACCACCCTTCCACCTGGCCCAGTTTGCCCAGTGACCAGAGCTTTTCCTAAGAGTTTTGTGGCTACCTGAGCTGCTTCATTAGAGGAGGTAACGAGCTTTACTCCGCCGGCCTTGCCACGTCCGCCCGCGTGAATTTGGGCTTTAACGACCACTTTTCCACCCAACCGCTCAGCTGCAGCGCGTGCTTCTTCTGGTGTTGAAACCACCTCACCCTTGGGGACTGGCACGCTGAATTGCGTGAGGACTTGCTTGGCCTGAAATTCATGAATCTTCATGGTTTGCGGACGGATAGCGGTGCTGTGCTAAAATAGTGCGCTTTTAACGTGGAAGTTCGAGTATAAAGAATCAAAAAAAAAAAAGCAATGAAGAGGGTCCTGTTATCCCTTTTTTAAGGATCAGAAACTCCTTAATGATTAGCGAATTTATCGAAAAGGTTAAAGCAAAAAGGAACTTAACACAAAGGGAAGCTTCTGTCTTAATGCAGAAGCTTTTTGGGGGGCAAGTTGCTGAGGGGGAAATTATGTTGTTGCTTACCGCCCTTGGCGATAAGGGAGTTACTGTGGAGGAATTGATTGGCTTTGCCTCAGTGATGCGTAAGCGGGCTCACGAGACCCTTGAAGCGGAAGGTGTTAATGTTGATGTACTGCGCGAGATGGAATTGCTCGACACTTGTGGTACAGGGGGTGATGGTCTGGAAACGTTCAATGTTTCCACCGCAGCAGCCATTGTGGCAGCGGCAGCAGGCGCACGGGTTGCAAAGCACGGTAACCGCTCGATATCCAGTCGCTCAGGTAGTGCTGATGTACTTGAAGCACTCGGCGTGCGATTAGATCTTCCTTTAGAGCGCATTCCACAATGCCTGGAGGAGGTTGGGCTGGTATTTTTGTTTGCCCCCAAACTTCACCTGGCCATGAAGCACGTTCAAGGGGCACGCCGCAAACTAAAAACCAAAACAGTTTTTAATTTACTTGGACCGCTGACTAATCCTTTAGGAGCAAGAGCACAACTGCTTGGGGTTTATGAACCGCAGCTAGTGGGAAGAATAGCACAAGCCCTCTCCGGACTTGGTAGCTGCCGTGCGCTAGTGGTTGCCGGTGCCGACGGTACCGATGAAGTTTCGATGACGGGCGAAACAAAAGTTTGTGAACTGAAGGATGGAGAGGTGTTAACTCGCCAAATTGAGCCTGAGGAGTTTGGCCTGAGCCGCACAAGCCCTAATTCACTTCAAGGAGGAGATCCCTTGATAAATGCCAAACAGATGAAAGAGGTTCTTGGTGCTTCCGATACTCCTTTAAAAGATTGGGTGTTGGCAAACACTTCAGCGGCGCTAGTGGTTGCCGAGAAGGCGAAAGATGTTCGTGGGGGGGTGGCAATGGCTGCAGAGACGATAAATTCTGGGCTTGCGCGTGAAAAGCTCGAATCCCTAGTAGCTTTTACCCAGCGCTATTCAACTTAGCTTGACTTTTGCATTCCTTTGCATTTTTTGATGGTTTGCCAGTGTATAGCGAGGGACTATCTAAGGAGTAGCTGCGTATCATCTGGTTTAGCCATGAAACGAATCCCATACTTCCTTTAGGTCCTCCACTGAGAATTCATTTGACTTGCAGAATTGAATGATGGGCCGCTCATTTTCTTCCACTCGGTCCACTGCGTCGGCGATCTGGGTAGCTATTTCTTTAGGAATAGTCTGGACGCCATGACGGTCAGCGTGGATTAAATCGCCAGGCTCAATGCAGCTTCCACCTACCTCGACCGGGGTACCTGTCTCGACGATATGAATGTAGGCGTGAGAGACAATGGCGGCACGAGCAAAGTAATGGAATCCCATAGCATGCACTTCTTCAAGGTCCCTTACCCCGCCGTCTGTGACCA
>CAZSDV010000020.1:0-3542 GCA_964605715.1 uncultured Acidobacteriota bacterium | reverse complement strand
GTTGGTCTGCATATCCGCCATGCGCGGACCTCCATTTGTGTGCTAAGGTCATTGTAGCACTGCAAGAATACACTAAACTTGGAGTCTGTCTCATCTCCCGACGGGGCAGCTTTACGGGGGATCATCAAGGTCCTGAACGACTACTACGCGTGGGGCGGGCACCTTGATGATATTTTCCCAGTGCACACTTGGGTGGAGCGCCTTGTCACCGGGAGGATTAAGGGCACGGATCTTTGCCGTTACTGCATAACCGACCATAGGCCCAAAATTTGGGAATTGACATCGGATACTTGAGTTCATGAAACCAGTATTGCGGGGACGTACGTTGAAGACCTCGATGGCGTTTGCCACGGTGGGGGAATTGAATGTCCTGAGTGTTTCTATGACTTCAGTTGTAATGGGTTCCATGTAATGCACTCCTTAAGTTGTCAAGATTATTTCTTTGGCTCGGACACAAGATAGCGCAATTAAACCAGAGTTCCGAGAGAAACCTTACAATGAGGGCTTTAGTACTTTTTCTACCTGAAAGAGAGCCTCTTGAGCTTTCAGAACTTGAGGGTCGTTTCGAACTTCCACCTCGTTGCCCTTCTTGAGCCCGAAGCTCAGGTTGAACACTTCATTTTTTATTCTCATTCTCAGGTATTGCTGACTACTTTTCCAGGCATTTGTAGGAACTCGAATCCCGGCGTTGCGTAGGTAATTTTTGAATTGGACTAATACTGCATCGGTAACTTCGAATTCTTCGGTCACACCCTTGCGGATTGCCAAGTAAAACTGGGCGAAGTTAACAATCACAGTGTTCTGTTCAAGGAAGCGAGCCCAGGAGCCAAGTTGCCAACCCTGTGCTTCGATGTCAGGAATTATGCCGCCTTCTCCTGCCAGAGGACGCCCTCCTCGGCTGTGGAAGGTTGAATTATTGACTCTATTATTTAGCAAAGAAAAATCAAGAAGTTTCCCCCTGGAGCTTTTTAGGGGCCGCTGAATGGAACGGCCGCTGGGCGTGAAGTAGGCAGCTGTTGTCAGAGCAATACCCATACCTTCACTCAGTGGAGTGACGGATTGCACAGTGGCCTTCCCAAAACTGGATTCACCTACAACGACCGCACGGTCTTGGTCTTGTAGAGCTCCAGCAACGATCTCAGCTGCACTGGCGGTCTCCTTGTTGATTATCACGATAAGTGGAAAAGTGTAGTGCGGGTTCGGCACTGGCGTAGAAAATTTCTTTTCCGGGGTTGACCGGCCTCGCATCGTAACCACTGTCTTTCCACCAGGCAAAAAGAGCCCAGCGACGCGAACTCCGGAATTAAGTCCTCCTCCGCGATTGCCCCTTAGATCTAGAATTAGGCCCTTAATTTGTTCAGCGCCAAGAGCTCGGAGGTTTTGTGCTACTTCATGCGGCGTACGCTGGTCAAACCTTCTTAGGTGGAGATAGCCGATGCCAGGGCTAAGGAGAACGACCCTGTCAGCCGAAGGCGGATTGAGCTCGGACGGATTTAAGATAAACTCTTCGGGAAGTATTTTCCCGGGGCGGACAACACTTAACTGGACACGGTTTTTCCGTGCCTGACGGACCAACTGGATTAGGTCAGCTAGTCTTAGATTACTAATGCGTTTGTCGTTGATCTTTACAATTTCATCTCCTGGGCCAAGTCCAGCCAGCCACGATGGTGATCCCTCGAGTGCCTGAAGGACTAATAATTTTCCAGATTGGACGTAGAGAATTGAACCGAATCCCCGGGTTTTTCCTTGCTGCTCGTCTTGGAGTTGGCGAAACTGTTCCGGGTCGAAAAAAGCGGAGAAGGGATCTAGTTGGCTCAAGAGGCTACGGATGGCCCCATTCAGAATAGCTTTGTCAGGGTCAAGAGGGTCAGCATAGTTTGCTTCCGTAATCTTGTAAACGCGACTAAAGGTTTTGAGGGCAGCCGCAACGTCTTCATTCTGGAATTCGGAGGATGAAATAACTACAGGATTCACGATGGTGAAAATAATGCCGAAGAGAAGAATTGGAAGTTTATTTTTGCTTGACCTTGTCAATATTGGTTCCTTTCTGAAGCCCTGCAATGGCATTTGAATATCAAGCCGCGGATCAGGATCAACGATCTTGCACGCGGTATGGATTGGCCGAATGGCTCTTGGTCTATTAAAGGGTCAGGAAATTATTCAGGAGCTGTTTCCCTACACCAGTCAGAATGGATTCCGGATGGAACTGCACGCCCTCAACCTGGTAGCTCTTATGGCGGACGCCCATGAGTAGGCCATCGGGAGAGGTTGCAGAAATTTCCAGGCAGTCAGGCAGCGTGATTTTTTCCACGATTAAGGAATGGTACCTTGTGGCGAGAAATGGACTTGGTAGTTTATGAAAAACAGTTTTCCCATCATGTGTAATTTCGCTAGTTTTTCCGTGCATGATTTCTGGTGCCAGATCAATATGTCCTCCAAAGGCCTGTGCGATACATTGGTGACCCAGACAGACGCCCAGAATTGGAAACTGGTTAGAGAAGGCCTGAATTGCCTCCACGCAGATTCCCGCTTCGTTAGGTGTTTTTGGACCTGGAGAGATGACCATGCGCTCTGGCCGGAGCTGTTCGATTTCCTTGATACTGATCTGGTCGTTACGGCGTACTTCGAGGACAGCCCCCAGCTCACCTAGATACTGGAATAGGTTATAGGTGAACGAGTCGTAGTTATCAATGACAAGAACCATAATAAGTTTTTCCTTGGTATCATGGAATTACTAGTAGTTACCACAGCCCCTTTTCTGCAACTTTGACAGCCTTGAGAATGACTTTGGCTTTACTCAAGCTTTCTTCATATTCGTGCTTGGGGACCGAGTCGGCCACGATGCCTGCACCGGCCTGCAGATAACCCGTGCCACCCTTTATAAGTAGCGTGCGGATGACGATACAAGAGTTCAAGTTGCCGGAGAAGTCAGCGTAGAGGATCGCACCGCCATAGAGGTTCCGGCGCGTGGGTTCAAGCTCATCAATAATCTCCATGGCGCGAATCTTTGGTGCACCAGAAAGTGTACCTGCTGGAAAGCAAGCAGCCAGCGCTGCGTAACTGTCTGTTCCTGGCCGAAGGCGACCCTGAATCCAGGAGACCAGGTGCATGACGTGAGAGTAGCGTTCGACGGCCATTAACTTACGAGGTGTAACACTGCCAAATTCTGAAACTCGCCCTACGTCGTTCCGTCCAAGGTCAACTAGCATGATATGTTCAGCGCATTCCTTGGCGTCACCGCGTAAATCCTCCGCCAGTTTGCGATCTTCCTCTTCAGTTTTCCCTCGAGGCCGTGTGCCAGCGATGGGGCGGTAGTCCACTTGTTTGTCCGTGACTTTAACAAGCATTTCGGGAGATGAACCTACCACTTGAACATCACCCATCTGCAGATAATAAAGGTAAGGAGAGGGGTTAATAGTTCGCAAGGCTCGATAAATATCGAATGGAGGAACGCGCAAGGGAAATTTTAGGCGCTGAGAAACGACCACCTGAAAGACGTCTCCTGCTCTGATGTATTCCTTAGCTTTCTTCACGTTCTGTAT
>CAZSDV010000019.1:19789-36015 GCA_964605715.1 uncultured Acidobacteriota bacterium | reverse complement strand
GACTTCTTTTACTTTTACTATTATATTCCGGCCCATTCCTGCCATTTGAAGAGGGTACCTTGAAGAAGATGATTATTGCGGCGATGTTGGTGGCACTCGTGATTGCAGTGCCATGGGTCCAATCAAGTTCGGGGGTTGTCCGTGAGATGGTTGATGGAGCACGGTATCTCCTGGCCTCCTTCTCTGCAGAACAACAAGAGGCAGCAACCTTTTCCTTCACTGACGAGGAGCGCTTTAACTGGCATTTCATTCCACGCGCACGCAAAGGATTGCCCTTTAAAGCAATGACTCCAGCACAACGCAAGCTCGCTCACACCTTTATTACTTCTGGCCTTAGCCGTGAAGGGGCTTCCCGTGCCACAAATGTCATGTTCCTGGAAAAAATTCTTTATGAGCGAGAGAATCATAGTCCTACCCGTGACCCAGATGCTTACTTTTTTAGTATATTCGGTGACCCTTCAGTAGAGTCTGTTTGGGGATGGCGTCTAGAAGGTCACCATCTTTCTTTAAACTTCACTCTTCAAAATGGAAAGGTAATTTCAGGAACTCCTGCTTTTTTTGGGACTAATCCTGCTCAAGTAAAAGAAGGGCCGTACCGAGGGCTACATGTCTTAGCTGCAGAGGAGCTCTTAGGTCGCCAATTGCTAGGACTTTTTACAGGCGAGGCCAGAGAAAGAATCCTCCTTAATGTGGAGGCGCCTGCTGATATTTTCACGGCAGCTTCTCGTGAGGCGGAAATGAGTATTCTTGAGGGTGTGGCAGCAGCCGAGATGAACCGACAACAGGCAAGATTACTTTGGAAGTTGGTTGAGCTTTACGCGAATCGCCTGCATCCTGAACTAGCAGAATCTGAACTGAGGAGGATTCAGAGAGCTGGATTTGATCGGCTCCATTTTGCCTGGGCTGGGAAGAGTGAACCCGGCCAGCCACACTACTACCGGATTCATGGTCCCGATTTTATTATTGAGTATGACAATATCCAGAACAACGCCAACCATGTTCACACCGTCTGGCGAGATTTCCGAGGTGATTTTGGGCGTGATCTTCTCAAAGAACATTATGCCCACGATCCCCACCATGTGGATCAACTTTCTGCCCAGCACTTGAAAGCATCACACGAACATTAAATCAATCCTTCCACTTCTCTTTCTTAGTACGTTGGGTTTCTGGGCTTGTCTATCGTTTTATCGCGAAATAGAATTTTTAGTAAAGGGGGAGTCAGGAGGGTTGTTACCATAACCATGACGACTAGCGCTGAAACCGTAGAGGAAGAAAATAGGGGTTTGTTTCCAACCATGAGACTGGCCCCGATTCCGGTGAAAATAAGACCTACTTCGCCGCGGGGTATCATACCTACTCCAACCACAATTCGATTTACCCCCTTTTCGACCACTCCTAGCGAGCAGGCTTGTTTACCAATGATAGCTACAACACTAAGCACTCCAGCAAAGGCCAGAATATTTATTGAGGTCAGCGATGCTAGGTCAACACGCAGACCCATTATTACGAAGAAAACTGGAACAATTAAAGTGGTAATGGGGCGAACTAATTCACCGATCTCTTTCTCACCCCGCTTGCGGTAGACTTCAAAGAAGGCTTCATCCAAAACAAGCCCTGCAGCAAAAGCTCCCACGATAGGTGCTAGATCGATCCAGCTTGCGAGCGCAGACATTGCAAAACAGTGACCGATACTGAGGACTAGTGGAATTCCTGGCACCCGGAAGCGAGCTCCGTGGCGGAGCGCGCTCGCAATTATCCACCTCCCGACAACGATGACCCCAGCTAGGAAAAGTAGGGCTTTTCCGATAATCCAAAAAACTGGCAGCATCTCTACGGACGCCTCCCCGTTTCCTGAGATTGAGGTAATAAGGCCTGAGACGACGGCAAGAATAATCAAACCCAAAACGTCGTCGACGACTGCAGCACCTAGGATAATCTGTGCTTCCTTGCTTTTTGTTTTACGGAGGTCCTGTAAGACACGTGCTGTGATGCCTACGCTTGTTGCGGCAAGAGTTGCTCCAATAAATAAATGGACATACCAGGCGGATTCAGGAAGAAAAAATAGAGAGGTCCCATAGCCTAGCATCATTGGTGCGACGATCCCTAATGCGGCTACGAGAATGGCAGATATGCCAACTTTCATTAGTTCGTGAAGCTTAGACTCTAGACCTACTTCGAAAAGCAGCAGAATAACTCCCACTTCAGCTGTCATTTCTAGGGCACGGCTGCTTTTGAGACTTTCGAATGTGTTGATGTCCAGAAGGAACAGGTTCCCCAGGATCATACCAACTACTAGTTCACCCAGTACAGAAGGCATGGCAAGTCGATCAAAAACCTCCCCTCCTAGCTTTGCAGCAAGGAGGATGAAAGCTATTCCAAGCATGTAGGTCGTTAGCTGGCTGTCACCATGACTTGATTGACTGTTGGGTGAAAGTGGTCCGGCCCAGGCCGTCAAGGACATAAGCGACAGAGAAAGAAGAAGAATTAGATAAGAGAATCGTTTCATGATGAGATGAATAATATCCCCTGGCCCTTAACAGGATGTTCGAGATAGAGCCCTTGCGTCAAGTACTCTTAAGAAAAATGTTCAGATTCAAGAATCTCGAGTTTGCCCGTTAGCTAAGAAAGAAGTTCATCAAAAACTTAAAAAGAGTAACAAGATTGAACACTTAATATTAAACGGCGTATTCCAGAGGAAATTTTTTAGTTATTTTCCTGGTAAATACTAGATAAGAATTAATTAGTTTGAGATTTTACTAAAGGTTTTATGCATTCAGGAGAATCATTTTTAGCGGAATTTACAATGGAAGATACCCTGTAAGCCCGTAAGAAATTTTTTGGGTAGGGTTTTAGAAGAGTAGTAAGGGAGGCCATATCTTTTAAATTGGGGCCTAGCCAAAGTTTCTCATTTTCTGGTTGTAGAATTACAGGCATGCGATCGTGGATTGGCGAGATCAATGCGTTTGCCTTTGTCGTAACGATCGTACAGGAGTACAACAGCTTTCCATCTGGTTTTTTCCAGGTATCCCAAAGCCCTGCAAATGCAAAGGGTTCGAAGTTAGGAAGGAAAAAGCGGATCGGAAATTTATTATCTTTGGTCCCTCCCCTTTTCCACTCGTAAAAACTGTCGGCAAGAATTAGGCATCGTCTATTGCAAAATGATTTTCGGAAACTTGGTTTTTGAAGGAGTGTTTCTCCACGAGCATTGATCATTTTGTAACCAATTGAAGGTTCCTTGGTCCAAGAAGGTACCAGGCCCCACTTCATCATGCACAATAGGTTGCCGTCTTTGCGAATTACTACTGGGACTTCCTGGCCCGGTGCAAGATTATATCTTGGCTCAATATTTCCTTGGTCAGGAGAGAATCCGAATCTGTTCTGAAGTATCACCATCCCACTTATCAGAGTGTAGCGGCCGCACATGTTTACCTCAGTAGATTCTTCTAGCGCCCATAGGGATGCCCACGAAGGATTGTAAATGCACGATACAATTGTTCTAGTAGAAGGACCCGTGCCCATTCATGGGTCAACGTCATTCGAGTTAGTGAAAAACGCATGTCAGCGTTCTTGAGAAAAGCAGAAGAAAATCCTTCTGGCCCACCAACCAGGAAAAGTATTTTTTTAGTACCGCGCAAAGAATGTTCATTTAGCCAAAGGGAGAACTCTTCGGAGCTCATCTGAGGGCCTTGGGGGTCAAGAAACACCTTGAAGGATTTTTTGTGTTTTCGGATTATATTTTGTTGGCTGAGAGTTAATTTGGAAATCTTACCTTTTTTTTTGGAATCTTTTATTTCTTCACAACGAAAATCAACAAAACCTTGAAGACGTTTTAAATATTTAGAAATTAAAGCTCGAATGTGTTCATCTTTAGTTTTTCCTTCCCACCAGGAGTGAATTTGCATTAATGGTTCACAGAAAATCTTCCAAAGGAGTGGCACTATCTATCCTAGAATCAAACCAGTCTTCAAGGGAAAGAATATAGAGAAGTTCAATTAGCATTCTTCTTTAATTTTAATGTTATTGGCTGTTTCCCAGAGCCGCTCCAGGTTGTAGAATTTACGAGTTTCCTGGGAGAAAATGTGAACTACGAAATTCAAAAAGTCAATCAACACCCAATCGGCTGAGCGGTAACCTTCAACGCTTGAGGGTAGATCCCCTGATTTTTTCAGCCCCTCTAGAATCAAGTCACTTACACTCCGTATGTGACGGGAAGAGGTGCCGGAGCAGATGAGAAAATAATCTGTAAAAGAACAAACTTCTTGCATATCAAGAAGGCGTATGTCTTGTGCGTTGTTTTCTTGCATAATTTTAATTACAAGTTGAAGATATGGAGTCATTTTGGAAACAAATTGCCCTTAGAAGAGTAAAGTTGCTGCTTTCGAATATATTCAGCGACGGGGTCCGGAACCCATTTTGTGATTGAGCGGGAACCTTGGGCAGCCTTCCGGATAGTTCGGGCTGAAACTCTTTCACTGATCCCGTTAAGGTAGTGTAGCGTCGTTCCTTTTCCTGCGAGTTCGATTTCTTGAGTCTCTTTACTTGGGATTGGACCAAATCCAGGTCGGGAAACAACTATAAATCTTACTAATTTAAATAATTTCTGCCAATCTCTCCAAGTTTGGCAATCAAGGAATGCATCAATTCCGATAAGAAAGTAAAGATCGTCATTTGACTTTAAATTTTGACGGACATGTCCCACAGTGTCTACTGAATAACAGGATTTATTTCCTGGCTTTGGGGCTTCCAAGAGCGAAGGAATAAAACGACGGTTATTGGCACATGCAAGAGAAACCATACTGTAGCGGTGATTAAAGGGGGTAATGGAACTTCGTATTTTATGGGGTGGACATCCGGATGGGATAAATAAGATTCGATCCAGCTTAAAGCGCTGGATCGCAACCTTCGCAACCTTCAGGTGTCCAAAATGAATTGGATCAAATGTCCCGCCAAAAATAGCAATCTTCAATGGTTTATTCTCATCGACTTTCAGGAGGACGTTTTTCATCAGGGTTAAAGTCTGAAATCTCTCTCTCTATCAATTCTGTTTCTTTGGAAATATCCTGAAGCTTTCCCCATATACCCTCCTTCAATTCAGGTAAGCCTTGTCCAGTTTGGGAGGAAATTTCGAAAAGAGTCTGGTTTGTTTTGGAACAAAATGTTCGCAGGGAAGCTAAGCGTTGAATGTTAGACACTGCATCGATTTTTGATGCTACTACAATGGTTGGTTTTTCAGCTACTTTTCGATTGAAGGAGGTGAGTTCGTCTAAAATAATCTTAAAATTTTTTTCAATATTTTCATCTGATTGATCTGAAATATCAACCAAATGTAGCAGGATTCTGGTCCTCTCGATGTGTTTGAGGAAGCGGGTACCTAAGCCTTGGCCTTTGTGCGCGCCCTTAATTAATCCAGGAATGTCGGCCATCACAAAGGAACGTGCCACGTCCAAAGGTACGACGCCAAGCTGAGGCTCGAGTGTTGTGAAGGGGTAATCAGCGATCTTAGGTCGAGCGGCGCTTAATCTTGAAATAAGGGTAGACTTCCCAACATTAGGAAGCCCAATCAGACCTACATCAGCAAGCAGCTTTAAAATGAGTCGCAGTCGCAGCTCCTGGCCTTCGCGGCCAGGCGTTGAGAATTTGGGTGCCTGCCGGATAGAATTAGCAAATCTCGCATTCCCTCGACCTCCGAATCCGCCGACGGCTGCATTAAAACGTTGTTTGGGTTTATAGAAATCGAAAAGATTTTCCCCAGTTTCAGGATTTAAAATAAGTGTACCCACGGGTACTTCAATAAGAGAGGATTTTCCATTTCTCCCGTGGCGATTGGAGCCTTCCCCGTGACGCCCTCGCTCAGCCTTAAATTGTTTTGCGTAACGTAAATGGAGCAAGGTGTTCATATGAGGGTTGCTCTGAATCACAATGTTGCCACCCCTTCCTCCATCTCCTCCACTTGGGCCACCACGAGCAATAAATTTCTCACGACGAAAGGCAACGCATCCGTTCCCTCCATCTCCTGCTTTTATTAGAATATTGACCTCATCAATGAGCATTATAATTGTGGTGAAAACTGGAAACGTTGCACTCTCCCGAAGTTATTTAACGCAGGTGGTAACTTGACAGATGGCCAGTTTAGATCTTTTCAAAAAACAATACTGGTTACAACTCCAAGTAATAAGGAGTTTTTCACACTGGGTTGGTGTAAGGGGTTAATTTGTGGCGGTGGCTAGGATGCTTACAAAGCGACCCAGGCTTCCTCGGTCTGTGTATTGCACTGTTCCTGAAACCTTAGCAAATAGGGTATCGTCGCGTCCGCGTCCGACATTAGTACCAGGTTTAATCCGAGTTCCGCGCTGTCGGACCAAGATTGAACCACCAGAAACAACTTGTCCACCATACCGCTTTACCCCAAGCCGCTGCCCGTTGGAATCACGCCCATTTCTTGAACTTCCCAATCCTTTTTTGTGTGCCATTACTTTTCCTCGCTGTTATTTGATCGAAAAGCCAATCTTGGGATTAGAATACTAGGCCATGATCTCGTTGATCTTAACTTCTGTATAGGCTTGACGGTGGCCGGTCGTCTTTCGGTACTGTTTCTTTCGTTTGTAGCGGAGAACCCGAATCTTGTCGGCTCGTCCATGTTTCAGTATCTCTCCGCTTACCTTGGCTTCGTTTATGAAGGGGTTTCCCAGTTTAATATTTTTATCTTTAATAGCCAGAACCCTCTGGAATTCTACAGTTTCACCAGTATTTCCGTTAAGTCGTTCTACGCGAATGACTTCTCCGGGTGTGACTTGCTGTTGTTTTCCGCCTACCATTATTATCGCTTGCATAATATCTCCAAGGAACTATTGAACTAATTAGCAGTTCGCGATGATTGAATTATAGCTTTCCGGTAAGGATACTGTCAATCAAGGGAGAGAGATGGCAAGCAGGAGAAAAAACCTAGGCCGTAAATCCCGATTGAGAGTGCTATTTTCCTGGTTGTTCATGAGCTAAGGTGAGGGCGCGAAACCTTGACACCAGCGCATTCTTTAGATCCATGGATAGGCTAAACATGGCTGGGACTAGGAATAAAGTAAAAAGGGTAGAGACAATCAGCCCTCCCACGATTACACTTCCGAGACCACGGTACAATTCCGAGCCTGCTCCGGGAAATAACACTAGTGGTAGCATACCGAATACACTTGTAGTTACACTCATGAAGATTGGCCGGATACGGCTCCGCACGGATTCTCGAATTGCTTCTCGTGGGCTGAGCGGTTCTTCCTGGCGTAGGTGATTTAATGCTTGATGGACAATAAGGATGGCGTTATTGACGACAATGCCAATTAGGATAATGAAACCCAACATTGTTAACACATCTAGAGCCTGATAAGAGAGGAAGGAATTTACAGCTGCTAATCCAAGAAATCCTCCTAATCCTGCCAAAGGAACACTAAGCATAATTACAAAAGGATGGAGAAAGCTCTCAAATAGAGCCGCCATCAAGAGATAGGTTATAGCCAGGGCCAGCAAGAAATTCCATTTAAGCGCCTCGGCGGTTTGTGTGAGTCTATCAGCCGTTCCTCGCATTTGGACATGATAAGGAGGAGATAGTAACCCTTTTTTCCTTATTGGGGAAATGATATCTGACCTGATAACTTCCATGGCTTCTTCAAGTGGCATCGTTTCAGGAGGAGTTATTTCGATGCTAATAGCCCGCTCTCGTTCAATGTGATTGATTTGTACCGGTCCGTTGGTTAACCGTGCTTCTGCTACGGAGCCCAAGGGCACCAGTTTCCCGCCAGGAGTAGCAATTGGAATATTTTCAATCTGGTGTGTTTGGTCTGCGTAATCGTCCCTTCCGCGCAACATCAGGTCAATTTCTTTCCCTTCATATTGGTAATCACTAACCTTTATTCCGTCAACCAATGCATTGACTGTAAAACCTAATTCGCGATTGGAGACGCCGAGATCGGCAGCTCGTTGCCGATGGGTTACAATTTGAATCTCCGGATTTCCCAGATCAAGGCTTGGTATGGGTCGGGCCTGGGAGTCCGGCATTTTTTCTCTAACGCTTCCGTAAACCATGCCACCCAACGAAATGAGGGTTTTCAGGTCTGGACCGGTAAGATCCACGCGGACCATGCGACCCTCTCCTAGTCCTCGTTCGAATAGGCTAGCTTGGTTAATAATGCTAATGGTTCCAGGAATACCGGACAGGGCACTTCTCAAGACGGGTATCAGTTCCTTAGCTCGATTGGGATCCCGGGCGGCAGCGCCCATAAAGACTTGAATTCCTCGGCCAACAAAAAAGAAATCATTAATTCCCCCACCTGGCTGTTCTATGGCTTCTTTTGAGTTAGGCTTGCTCTCCCAAAGTGGCGTGAGGTGAGGTTTCACAACATCTTGCATACGGGAAACTTCCTCAATGTTATAACCCGGTGGAGGAAGCAGAAAGGCCATAATCCGATTGCGGTTCCCTGTTGGCAGGTATTCAGTTTTTGGCATTAAAAAAAGGCTTAGGGAGATAGGAATGGCCGTTAGGCATGCAATTATACCAAGGCGCCTTAACGTTCCTCCGCATATCCAGTAAACTGCCCTGGGGATTCCTTGACTTATAGATCGGCCAATTGAACTAAGGTTTAATATTTTTTGTTGGGTTTGGGAAGATGCATTAATCTCATTTTGTTTTGCTACCCGCAAGATTTTGGCTGAAAGGCTAGGGATTACCGTCATTGAGATAATAAGACTTAGGCCAACGGCACAGCTAATGGCAATGGCAATGTCACGAAACAGCTGTCCAGCTTCTTCTTGAACGAAGAGCACTGGCACAAAAACCGCTATAGTGGTTAGGGTGCTTGCCAGAACCGCTCCCCAGACTTCTCGCGCACCATCATATGATGCCTGAAAGCTTGACTTGCCCATTTGCCGGTGTCGGTAGATGTTTTCAAGTACGACTATGGAATTATCCACTACCATGCCAACCGCAAAGGCCATTCCTGCTAAGCTGATGACATTTAGTGTTCGATTAAACCACACCATCATTAAGAAGGTTCCGATGACGCTAATAGGGATTGCTACCGCCACAACTAGAGTGCTAGTTGGGCTGCGAAGAAAGACTAGAAGCACGATAATTGAAAGTATTCCACCAACGACCAAGCTTTGGCGGACCAAGCTCATAGCACTATGTATATATTCAGTGGAATCATAAGACTGCTCGAGTACGAGCCCTCGCTCCGCCATGATCCCCTGATTAAGCTCGGCCATCGCCTGCTTCAGGCCTTCCATTACGACCAAAATATTGGAGCCGGGCTCCTTGGTGGCAGCAATGCCCATGACCCGAGCACCTCTATCCCACACTCGTGCCTGAGCCTTTTTGTGTCCTAGTCGAACCTCCGCAACGTCCTTTACGTAAATTGGGATTCCGCCACGGCGGGCGATAATCACATTTTCAATATCTTTCGCAGATTGATATTCTCCTACCGTACGGACCCCATATCGACGTTTCCCTTCGTCGAAGTCGCCTCCACTGTAGTTCCGATTTTCTCGTTCGAGGGAGGCACCAACCTCAGTAAGTGTTAGTTGGCGAGCAGCCAGAGCAGCCGGATCTACAATAACTTGCATTTCGGCCTCGGTGCCTCCAAAGATATTTACCTGGCTAACTCCAGAGACTCGCTCAAATTGTGGTTTTACTGAATCGTCCACGAAGTTGTATAGGGTGGCAATATCACCATTAAATCTTCCATCATCTGCGGATTTTATCGAGAACCAGGCGATGAAATCAGCAAAGGGGCTCCCAGCACGAATTAAGGGTTTGTCTGCATCGTCAGGGTAGCGGGGTACTTGTTCTAGGGCGTTTGAAACTTTCAGTAGGGCTGTATCCATATCTGTCCCAGTTTGAAAGGTGAGCTCAATGGTCCCTCTGCTTTCAGCACTCTCACTCTTTATTTCTCGGAGACCTTCCACTCCTTTGAGTTGTTCTTCCTGTTCATCAATAATTTCCCGTTCCATTTCCTGAGGGCTTGCTCCAGCCCAGAGGGTCCGTACCATAACCTCCGGCTCGTCCATGCTTGGTGTTAGTTGAATTGGGATACGAAAAAGGGAGATAAATCCAAAAAGCACTACAAGAATTACGCCGACCGCGGTAGTAACAGGGAAGCGAATGGCTGATTCAACGATTTTCATGGGAGAGCGTACTCCAGGAGTTGAGCTTGAACGGGTTGGCCAGAAACAATTCTTTCATTACCACGCGTTATGATATGTTGCCCAGACCGGATGTCCAATCCTTGAACCTCGATCCATTCCCCTATACCCATCCCGGTTTCAACGGAGATTTCCTCCGCTATGCCCGCGCCGTTGATTCTATAAATGAACTTTTGCGAACCACGGGTGGTGACTGCATCCTTTGGCACCAGGTTCACTGTATGGGTATCTCCTGCAGGGAATGAGACGGTGGCTAGCATACCCACCCCAATACGTGCCCTACGGTTTCGAATTCTTACCTTTACTGGATAGGTTCGAGCATCAACATCAGCTTGAGGAATGATAGCTGTTATTCGCCCTTGGATTTTTATATTCGGCAAAGATTTAAAGTCTATCTGTGCTTGGCTCCCAATGCGAAGGCTCCGATAATAACGTTCTGGCACGTCCACATTTACTTTAAGGGGGTCTAGGGTGACAATTTCGGCTACGGGCCCTCCTTCTGAAACCCATTCACCGACTTCAGTTTGTTCACTTACAACATGCCCATTGAGAGGGGAGCGAATAGTAGCTTTTTCAATGTTGGTTTTGAGTCGGTCAATGTCAGCCCCTAGTTTTTCAAACCGACCCTTCCAGGCATTAAATTCTGCCAGCGAGTTATCAAGTTGCTGCTCAGAAACAATTTTCGATTTGAAAAGATTTCTAGTTCGATTCAAGTTGCTTTGAGCCAGCCCTAATCTTGCCTTTGCCTCGCGGTGCTCTGCTTCTAGGGCCTTTAGTTCGTACTCGAGTGTTGTAGTATTTAAGCGCGCCAGCACTTCGCCTTTCTGGACAATGGCACCTTCTTTCGCAAGGTATTCAACCACCTTTCCTGGTGCTTCGCTCGCTACGAGGCTGGAAGTAACCGGTTCAACGGTCCCGGGCAGGCTCACCTTTGCTTGGATTTGACGGTCCTGGACCTTTGTAAACCGAACTGGAAGGGCACGATCTCCTTGGGCAAAGAGGCTGATGGGGACAATAAAAAGCGTCAAGAAAAACGTAAGTTTACGGATTAGGCCTCCCATAAAACATCAAGTGGTTAAGATTTTAATGTAATTTGGCTAGAAACTCTCTACTTTTATTTTAGTGCATGCTCCATGTTTTATTAATTGAGGATTGAATGTTTCTTTAAGAACTCACGAATTACTTGAAAAGCCTCTTTATTTTCCTTGAGATTGAAATCCCCGTGGCCACCACCTGGAATCGTATGTAATTTGTTTTGCACGTTGACTTTACTCAACAACCCATGTAAACGGACTGCGTGTTCATAGGGAACAATTAGATCAGCATCTCCGTGGATCGTTAATATTGGCGGTAGTCCGTCTTGGACGTGTTCGACGGGTGATACTCGCCGAGCAACGGCCTTCCAATCTGGAAGTCCGCCTATCCATTGGATGGCATAAAACTTAGCGTTGGGACCCTTTACAAGATCCAGAACGTCTGTTATACCATACCAATTTACAATTCCTGCCACTGGCATTTCTGGCTCATGTGCTGCTCGCCGGCCAGTGCCATTTGGATCTACTGCAGGGCAGCGACGATCTAGGCCTACAGAAGAAGATAGCATTCCAGTTGTTAGGCTTAGGTGGCCTCCAGCTGAATGCCCACTAACAACAATCCGATTTTTGTCAAAACCGTACTCCTCGGCATGGTTTATTAGCCACCTCAGTGCACAGCGGCAATCTTCTACAGCTGCAGGGGCTAATGCAGTTGAAGCAAAGCGATATTCTACATTTACAACTGCAAATCCCATTTCAAGATACGGTAGAAAGCGAAGATACGAGTTATCTTTGTCTCCACCCACCCAACCTCCGCCGTGTATATACATTAAGGTTGGCAAAGGCAGGGATGTATCCCGAGGAGCTATGATATCTAGCTTGGCTTCATACCCATCTGCAACAAGGTAGGTCGCATCCGCTATCATCCTATAGTCTTGCAGAATCCTGACGCTCCAAGGTATATCGTTTTGCCCTTTAGCCAAACAAGAACAAGTTAGTGCAAATGCTAGAAAAAAATACCTAATCATAACGCTCCTCCTATTTTGATGGTAAGGGGCATCCATTTTGCATATCTGCAACATTCAGGTCTGAGCTATTGATACATAGAGATTTTTAATCTCTATGTACTTTATAAAAAGATCAATTGAATTTAAATGTTTAATACGTCGACAAAAATTACAATGCGCTTATGAGTCGGTCTATATCATCTTCAGAGTTGTAGAGATTGGGGGAAACCCGGATCCATCCTTCTCGTAAGCTTACGACAATTTGTTTGCCTAGAAGCTTTTGATAAAGAAGAGGTGTGTCTTCGGCCAAAGGGGTACGAAAAGTTAGAATAGTTGACCGATGGGCGGGCTCTGTGGAGGAATTGAGCACAAAACCGCGCGAAGCCAGAGTTTTTGCTAGCCTGTCAAGTAAATTGAAGCAGTGGCCAGAAACCTTTTCCACCCCAACACGATGAATATACTCAAGAGAGGATTCAAGAGCGTAGAGGTTGAGAAAGTTTGCAGTTTCAGGTACGTCAAATCTTCTAGCATCCTTGCTCGGGATAAAATTTTCTCCTGGCAGTTCGTGGAATTTATCTGCACCCTCTACACTCATCCAGTTCACGGAAGTTGTTGTTAGGCTGTCTTGAATATTTCGACGAAGAAAGGCAAAGCCCGTGCCGTAAGGACCTAGTAACCATTTGTATGCCGCACAAGAGAAAGCATCCACAAGGAAGGAGTTCACATTCAATGGAATTGCTCCGACCGCTTGAGTCGCGTCTACAACCAGTAACGACTTTGACTCCTGTACCTGCTTTTGGATGGTTGCAATATCAATCTTACATCCGTTTCTGAAACTTACGTAATCGAGTGCAACTACCCGAGTCCTATGAGTCAAAACCGCCCCAATTTCTTCGGGTGTCGGAAAGCCACGTTTTGGGTTAAGCACTTTTACTTCCACGCCGCGTTCACGCAGATGTATCCAGGGAAGGAGGTTTGCTGGAAAATTTACTGATGTAGTGACAACTTCGTCGCCCGGCCCTAGGCGCAGCCCATTAGCAATGATATTTAGCCCATGCGTTGAGCTGTTTGTGAGGGCAATTTCTTCAGGTTGGGCACCAATCAGCTGAGCAAGGAGCCCTCTTACTCTCCTAGGAAGATCAAAATATTCCGAACTTTTTAATTGGTAAGGACGAGATTTTAATTCGATGGCTTCAAGGGCACGTTTTGCCGTGCACAGAGGGAAGGGTCCTTGGGTGGCACAGTCCAGAAAGGTTATATCGCCGAAATCAGCAAAATCTTTGCGGTAATTATCCATGGTAAGCCAAGCTATCGAACTTATTCAGTTTAACATTGTTCGTGCTACTTGTTCAGAGGGCAAGCTCCCACTCTTTTTTTAGGGCTCCAAAATCGTGGTCCTACCCATGCTAGAGTCAAGGCATCTACTCCAAAGTGAACAAGCATTGAAGGATACAGGCTTTCATAATAAAGCACTGGAAATGCGAGAAAGAAACCAAGCAAAGATGCCCGGAGAACTCCAATGTACCCTTGGTAGCTATGTGCCAATCCGAAGACGATGGAGCTAAGAAGCCAGGCGGTAACCTCAGAATGGGAGATCTCCCAAAAAACTTTGAGTAAGTACCCTCTGTATATAAATTCTTCACAAATTCCTGCGCTGGGGGAAAGAAGAAAAATTGCTGTAAGTTTTTCTTTCCTGGTTTCTGGGAGAAGCTGACGGACCGCTTCCAGTTCATTCTTTATAATTCCGGAAAATTGAAAGAAAATTAGGATTGCCAAAGTTAAAAGGATCGCAATTGCCAAGACGATCGTTACACTAAAAAATAAACTCGGTGGTAGATTTCGAAGACCAATCATGGATAATTTCTCGTAACGCAGAGATGCCACGCAAACAGCTGTTAATCCTAGAGCCCATTGGGAAAAAAGACTCGAAAGGTAGACTTGAAATCGTGGGATCACATTTTTTTTGAAGAGGGGAGAATTTTTAAATGAAATGATTGGAACAGCGACCACTAGAATTAAAACGAAAACTAAATTGGCTGTAACTGATAGCATTTTAGGAAAACTTTATTGGTGTAAACTAAGGTGTCTGAATTTCTTGTAGTGTGTTCTATCGGATTAGATATGAACCAAGGGCTGCCCGGCATTGCTGATGAAAGGGGTCGATAGGTGTTCCGGGCTTTGCCATGAGTCCTTGAATGCAAAATCCGTCGACAATGGCACGAAGTAGATTGGCAGCGTCATCTGGATTTAAGTCTCGAAACTGACGTTGCTGGATGCCATCCTGAATAATTTTTCGATCTCGTTCGTGGCAATTTTGATAAAATTGTACTAGTAGTTTATTAAATGTTTCATTTCGTGATCCAGTGCTTAGGTAGTCAAGAAAAACAGAATAGAATTTCCGATTGAGTTCTGCGCTGTGGAAAAGAAGTTTTAATTCAGCGGCTAACTTTGCTCGAGGATTTGTTTGAGCAGCAATGGCCTCATCTAGATTTTTTTCCACCTGATTTAAGACCCATTCCAGAATTCCTATCATCAGATCTTCTTTTTTTGGAAAGTAGTAGAGGGCCCCTCCTTTGCTAGAACCTGCCCGTTGGGCTGTTGTTTCAATAGTTAGGCCTTCTAAACCTTTTTCAACTACGGCTGCATATCCTGCACGAACCAGCGCCTCTTTTCGAATTGCCTCAAGTTTTGCATCGTGCCTTCTAGGACTCACGTTGGGTTGCCTCCTTAACGGGTATCCTGGTTCCGTTGTCGGAAACCTCTCTAAGATGAGGTACGCATCTGGTCTTTTACTGGACCTGATGAATTGAAAACAACAGGCTTGCAATACAAGTTGTCAATATACTAAATCGCTTTCTTGTTCAAGCACCCTAAAAAATTTGCCCAAACAAGCATCAGGTTACTTGCGGTAATCTTAACAAGGGAAGTCTGGCTTGGGGCCTCTTAACGGGTCATGCTACGATGAAGAGCCTATCATGCAAACGGTCCATCAAATTGATCTATTTGGTAAATCCCTTACTGAGCTGGAAGATTGTGCAGTTGGTTGGGGGTTTAATAAGCTATGCGGCCGCCAGCTATTCCATTGGATGTATGCACGGGGGTCCAACTCTTTTTCCCAAATGACGAACCTTACCCGAGCTTCTCGGAGTTTCCTAGAGGTTTCCTGCGCAATCCGTCTGCCAAAAATTTCTGGGCAATTTCAATCCCAAGATGGAACTGTGCGCTATCTTTTGGAGTTGTCAGATCGAAATACGATAGAAACAGTATATATACCTGATGAACACCGGGATACATTTTGCCTTTCAAGTCAGGTTGGCTGCCCACTGGATTGCCAGTTTTGTTTTACTGCACTTCTGGGAAGAGGTCGAGATCTGACGGTGGGTGAGATAGTTGGCCAGGTGTTTGCGGTCCGCCCCAACCTCATGCAGACATCCAACAAAAGGCTGAACATTGTTTTTATGGGTATGGGAGAGCCCTTTTTAAATTACTCCAACCTGATATCAGCAATTCAAATCTTGTCCCACCCCATGGGTTTAGGAATTTCCCCTAGGCGAATCACCGTCTCCACTGCTGGTGTCATTCCTGGGATCAATTCTTTTTCCACTGAGCCAAATCGATCCAAACTTGCCGTATCGTTAAATGCCTCTTCCCAGGAGCAGAGAGTGAAGTTGATGCCAATTACACGAAAATACTCTCTGGCAAACCTGATTGAAGCTTGCCGAAAGTTTCCACTAAACTACCGGGAGCGCCTGACCTTTGAATATGTCATGCTTGGAGGGGTAAATGACTCCAACCAGGATGCTAGTCGGTTGGTAGGCTTACTGAAAGGGATTCGCTCGAAAGTTAACTTGATTCCTTATAACCCTGGACCCGGACTCTCCTTTCAGTCTTCCTCAATGCTGAGCATTCTTTCATTTCAGGAAATTTTAAAGAGCCATGGTATTTTGGCATTTATCCGGCGGCCCCGAGGTCAAGATATTCGGGCTGCCTGTGGGCAACT
>CAZSDV010000019.1:7133-19779 GCA_964605715.1 uncultured Acidobacteriota bacterium | reverse complement strand
GTTAAGTTTCACCTTAATTCTGGCCGAATTCCAATAATGGTTATCATGCGATTCTGACACTTCTTGTTTCGTCTGAAAGAAAAGAATAGATCTTCTTCGCATCGAGTGCAGTAGCTGGATTCAAAGATATTTTGTGCAGCTAGCCCTATGTCTTGAAGCTGCCGGCGTACAATCCTCGGTAGGTTGAGCTGCCACTTGTCTTTGTTTTGAGTGCATAAAGACAAGGAATTACTTTTTGTTTTTTGTTTCCGGTAAAGGAAATCTTCATTTTGTGAAAATTTGGTGTCAAATTGATTAAAGACATCTCTTTCGATCTCGTAGCAGCACGCTTGGATACAGGGCCCAAGAACTGCAAGAATTTTACCTGGCGGCGTTTTATGACTTGCAATCAGTTGACCTGCGGTTTTTTCAACAATTCGAGACAAGGTTCCCCGCCAACCCGCATGAACAGCTGCTATGGTGGGGTATTGGGGGTCCACCAGTAAAGCTGGAATACAATCTGCCGTACTAATGGAAAGAAGGATTCCCGTTTCTTTTGTTGTCAGTGCATCACCTTTAATTTCGTGGCAGGTATTTACGCAATCCTGATTCTCGTTTATCTGTGATTGGATCGTGAAGTGGGAATTTTCATAATTTGAGATATGGAAGATTGTGTCTGAGTGGGTCTGACGAAGTGATGCAATCGGCCAGCCTTCAGCTCCTAGTTCTCTGAATAGTTCGTGGTGACTAACATTAAAACCCTTTCCCGTATTCGCGGTTGGTTTTTTAGAATGCTGTATTTTTTTTGATACTGACTGTCTCGAACCGAATGCGTGGATTATACGTGGAATTCGAGAAATTATTGGGCTCTCAAGCCAGGAAAGGTTTTTCTTTTGATGAAGTTTTAAAATTTCTTTCATCTAAAGCACTATAGCATGCGGAAGGATTCTCAGTATTAAGGGTATCCAAGATCCATTGTGATTTGCCACTTGTTTTGTTATGGTGAGCCTGGGATTTAGCTTAATGGGGAATCGTATCAAGTTTAAAGTCCTGGAAATTGGAAGATTACAAGGGATGTTGGATGGGAATGGAAATAACCGAATGATTGTTGGTACAGGAGTAGATTTAGTTGAGATCTCCCGCGTCGAGAGCATTCTTAGGCGCTGGGGGGATCAATTCCTCGGTAGAGTTTTTACCTCCTCTGAGGTTCATTATTGCGAAAAATTCCGTAATAAGGGTGGGAGATATGCTGCAAGGTTTGCTGCTAAGGAAGCCGTATTTAAAGCGTTGGGGACCGGTTGGGGGAAGGGAATCCGTTGGCGGGATGTTGAAATTACTCGTGGACCCGAAGGCAAACCCAACCTACAATTAGGAGGGCGGGCAGCAGAGGTTGCCCGTGAGCTTGGTGTTTGTCGTATTGCTCTCTCGCTTTCTCATGTTAACGATTACGCGCTTGCTCATGTCATTTTTGAATCTGACGCCCCTCTCCGGTAACCATTTTGTCTAATAAGAAAACCTTAATAATTTTTCTAGTCATGCTTGGCGTTGTTCTCCCTTTACCATTGATGTCCAGATGGAATGCGAAGCCTGAGGAAAGACAGCCTTCATGGCTTCCTTCAGGGTCTGCCAAAAAACTGGTATTGCACCATCCTGAGCCTGAATATCCTGTAATAGCCAAAATGAACTATATTCAAGGAGCTGTTCAACTTGAATTTGTTATAGATGAGAGCGGAAATGTTTCTAAGATACGTGTTCAAAAAGGCCATCCTTTTCTTGTTATCCCCGCGATAAAGGCAGTTCAGCAATGGCGTTACAAACCTTTTGAGTTGGAAGGACGAACCAGGAAAGCGCGGACCTCGGCATCGGTTAAATTCAGCTTACGAAGAGTTTTTCCTCGCGGTAGAAAAAATTTCAAAAAGACTTACCCAACTCCTGCCCGTGCGGAAAAGGACCTAATTAGCAGGGTTACTCCACCCTCTCTTATTTCACCCAGGTATCCCGAGGCTAATAAAACCTCCAATACCGCAAAGAACCAAAGGTCAATTAGGGTTCGGGTGTTATTGGATAAGACAGGTAAAGTTGTGGACGGACGTATTGTCGGTACTGCGATAGGGAACCAAAGCGCGATATTGGAAAGGATAACTCAATGGAAATTCAGGCCTGCTAAGTTTGGGACTATTCCAGTCCCATGGTATTTGGAAATTGATGTTCCTCTTGAAGTTAAAGAACGGTTTCCTTTCGGTACTGTCGAGGAGTAATGGTTTTAATGAATACTTTCATTCTGTTGTAAAAATTTACCTCCAGTAAGCCATGTGAGCTACACTGTTGATAGGGTTTATTTTGAAAATACTACTTCAAGCCACCCTTGCTCTTCTGTTTTTAATCGTTCTGTTCGTAGTGGTATCTCTCAATCCTGTTGTTGCCCAGACAAAGTTAGGATTCCAGTATGTTGGCGGTACCTGGGAATTGAAGGATCGGTGTCACGGGCAACTCCAAATTGAAACAGATCGCATGGCCTTTAAATGCAAGGAACAGATTCTGGGGCTTCCCTACGAGAGCCTTGTCCATATGGAATACCGTCCAATCCCAAGTAATAAAATAAGGGATACTAGGGTTCGTTGGCAAAGAAAGCCTCCTTTTGCATCTTGGTTTAAAATTCCGTGGATAAGGCGGGAGAATAAATATTTCTCAGTGGTGTTTACGAAGAAAGGGGTATTGGGTGCTGTTGTTTTTAAGGTTACGCCCAGGGTAATGCTACCCTACCTTGCAGAAATTGATTTGCGATCAGGTAAGCACGTCAAGATGGAAAGCTTCAACCCTTAGGTCACCAGTTAAATAACTTAGATTGCTAACAAGGCCTTCCAGAGGATGAGATGCCTTGCCAGTAGATTGGACTTATAGGTTCAAGGCTATCCCCTAATTTAAATAGCGCAGGCCGTTGCATCCTGGTCACTTCTAAAAATCATTTGCTTGGCCTAGGTGAGGAGGTCAGATTGTTCCTGCAACGGAAAACCTCATGAAGTACAACGCCGACAGCAACCGAGATATTGAGGGATGGGATTTTCCCTCCTAGAGGAATTGAAGCTAAGCGGTCGCAGGATTTGCGTGCCAACCTATGAAGTCCGTGGCCTTCACCGCCAAAAACCAACGCACAAGGACCTTGGAAGTCTACTTGGGATATTGGTATTTTAGCTGCGCCCTCAAAGCCTGTAACCCAAAATTTTTTCTCTTTTAACCACCCTAGTGTACGCACAAGGTTTGTTACTCGTACCACGGGTAAGTGTTCCAAGCCTCCTGCCGAGGCTTTAGCTGCCACTGCTGTAATTCCTGCCGACCTTCGCCTTGGTATTACTAATCCGTCAGCTCCAAACGCTGCGGCAGTTCTTGCCACTGCCCCCAGATTACGTGGGTCTTCCACGCCATCCAGCAGGACCAACAATGGATCGACCTTCTTTTTGACTAGGTTTTCTAGCATCTCGTACTTAAGAGCCGTTCGGACGGCTACAACATCTTGGTGTTGACGAGTGCCCGCTAGTCTTTCTACAGCTTTTCGTGGTTGGAATTGCACGCTGATTCCGGCAGCGCGGCTGCGGTTGATAATTTCCTGAACTCGCTTGTTCCTGCAGCCCTCGGTTATCAGCAAACGGTCAATTCCCTTTGAATTAAGTGCCTCGACTACAGGATTAACCCCGTAGATAATGGATTCTTTAACTCGCATTGAGAATACCTATGAATTACTTTGAGAATTATCTAGGTTTAAAGTAAAAAAATAAATAAATCTAATCCGAAGCCTTTCCTAACACAAGGGATCCTTGAAAACGTATTTCCTGAATTCTTGGATACGCTCATCACAGGTTTTCACAGGGTTAGGCAGGTGGAGTTTAGCTCCTTGTTCAAAAATGGGAATGAGTTTGCCTAGTTCTGGACCGGCGGTTTGTCCGGTTAGTGCCATTCGGATAGGGTGAAACAAATTTTTTCCTTTTTGTCCAGTTTCTTCTCGAACCTCTGAAATGATATCGCTAAACCTTTCAGAGCTCAATTCTCCTGCGACACTGACCTTTCGGAAAAAGCTGTCCAGCACGCGTTCGCAGGGTATCGACTCTATAAAAATTTTATTTTCGTTTATCTGAACTGCTTTCTCAGCATCAAATTGGAAAACTAATCGAACTAGTTCAGGTAGTTGGCCTAGGTGGTCCATGTTTTTAAGCACTGATTCTAGGACAAGCTTCAGCCATTGTTCAGTTTCATTGTTGACCTGTTTCCTCAGGTAGCCAGCTGCTTGCAAGATCGGAATAGAAATTTTTACCAGGTCTTGGATTGAGGACTCTTTCATGTAGTGGCGGTTCAACCAAAAAAGTTTTTTCAGATCGAAGATTGCAGGGCTTTTATTGATATGGGTTAGCGAAAAATGGTCTATGAGTTTCTCACGATTTAAGATTTCCGTTCTTCCGTCAGCTGTTGACCAACCTAACAATGCCAAGTAGTTGATAATGGAATCTGGCAGAAGCCCGATTTCACGGAAACTGTCAACTGAGGTTGCGCCGTGGCGCTTACTTAATCTTGTACGGTCTCCAGCCAAAATTGTTGAGAGGTGTACAAATGCTGGTAACTTCCAACCCAGAGCATGGTAAACGGTAACTTGGCGAGGGGTGTTTGATATATGGTCGTCCCCTCGGATTACGTGAGTAATTTTCATGAGGTGATCATCAACCACAACCGCAAAATTGTATGATGGACTTCCTCCGGGGCGAAGTAGAATAAAGTCACCTATTTCATTAGAAGGAAAACTGGTTTGGCCATGAACAAGGTCAAGAAAACCTAATTCTCCTTCAGGAACCTTCAGTCGGATAGATGCTGGCTCACCTTTTCTTAGGCGCTGATTCGACTCATTGCTGGATAGCGTTCGACACTTCCCTGAGTACCGAGGCTGCTGACCTTGCTTGATTGCAGTGTTTCGGTGCGATTCAAGTTCTTCTTGTGTACAGAAGCAGTAATATGCATGGCCTGTTTCAATCATTCGCATTCCATATTTGCGGTACGTATCTGTACGCTCAGATTGACGATAGGGCCCGTAGGGACCACCGATATCTGGACCTTCATCCCAGTTGAAACCAAGCCAGCGAACATCCTTCAGCAACTCCTGTTCAAATCTAATTTCGGAACGCTTAGCGTCAGTATCTTCAATTCGGAGAATAAAGATTCCTTTTTGATTTTGAGCAAAAAGCCAGTTAAAAAGAGCAGTGCGAATGTTTCCAACATGGAGGTGTCCAGTCGGACTGGGGGCAAAGCGAACGCGAACTGGAAGGTCGGACTTATTCATTGTTTTCATTACATCACATACTCCTGAATTTTCACAAACTGTCTTAATGTGGAATCCATTTTTCTCAAAGTTAATATAGGGAGTTTTCTGCTATATGTTCTGGGGCGGGGACTTATTGAGTAGAGATCTTGAGTAGTATTAACCTCTAGTGATTAATCCTTTCTTGGTTATTTTTAAAAATACGGCCACCTTTCCATATCATGCTGTATCAAGTAGCAAGGTTAGGGGTTTCACTTTCAAGAAAGGACCTGTTCTGCTGGGGATTTCTGCTACACTGAAGAAGGGAGGCTGCAAAAACACCTTCTTTCCAGATTAGCGCAACTAGAAGTTGAGGAAATTAGTGAGGTAGGGAATGAAGCGTGACATGCTGATATTATTGGCATTTCTAGTGCTTTCCCCCCCCTTGGAAGCACAGGAGAAAAGGCCTTCTCTGCTAACTGGTCGCGCAAAGTCCCCCCCCCTGCTGAGTGGTAGATCCTCGCACATGCTTGGATCTTCAAAGAAAATGAAAAAAGTTCGCCGAATTTATATTGCCCCCATGGAAAATAGGCTAAATTTTAAATTGGCTGAAGCGTTTTTGCATTGGGGACGTTTTGAAATTGTAGCCACTGAAAAAGAGGCAGATGCGGTGATAGTGGGCACTTGTTTTGCAGCCCGTCGGCTTAAGACAGTGAAGTCTGATATCTATATAAGGACAAGACGGACCCGTGAACCTTTATGGCATGGCAACCTACGACTTCCTTATAATCCGCCCAAAGTTGAAAAAGTTGTTGGAAAAATTGGTAGTTTAATGGTAGACCACCTCCGCTTAAGCATGCAGGACTCAAAGCGGTAAAACGAGGTTTTTTGTGAAGCTAACTCTTTAAGCGGAGATTAATAATGGTAGATTTTAGTCTTTTTGTTTCCGGATACCTTTTTTCAGGGCTGCCGTGCAAACGTCCTGATTACATATAATTTCCGTGCGAAAAATTTCCCCTTCAACGCCCCGACGCCAAAAGATTGCACCAGAGGTTGTCATTCCCGAAAAGCTCTATTTTCGGATGGGAGAGGTGAGTCGGTTGACCAAAATTGAACCGTATGTACTACGATTTTGGGAATCGAAGTTTCCTAAGCTCAAACCACACAAGGCCCGATCTGGACACCGACTCTACCGTCGTGAGGATGTAAAAATAGTCCTTACGATAAAGGATCTTCTTTATCGGCAAGGTTTTACTATCGCTGGAGCAAAGAAGAGGCTCCTTGATCAAACCCGAAAAACATCAACTGTATCAGGAATGACGAAATTCAAGGGTAAGGAACCTGGGGAGCTTCGGGTAGTGAAACAGGAACTTCAGGGAATTTTGACATTTCTTTCGCGCAAATGATACGTTGAGGAGTCCAGCTTTTCTTCACAACAGAAATTGCGGGGCGTAGCGCAGCCTGGTAGCGCGCCTGCTTCGGGAGCAGGAGGTCCGGGGTTCAAATCCCCGCGCCCCGACCAATCCTGTTAGCAACTCACAGGATCCTTCTTTCAAGGTTATCAATCCATAATTCCTTGCGTCACATTCAGTAATCGGAGTTGGATGGGTAAAGGCCACACGCTTTCAGGATAGCGTTGGCACTCATTGGCTGCGGAGGGATGCAAGGGGAGGCCAGGAAAAAACCGTTAATCAAATTTTACACCTTACGTGAACACAAGCCTCAAGCCAGGATCCCTTTCACTACCTGGGCTGGATTCACGCCTGTCAACCGCTCGTCTAGTCCATGATGGTTGTAAACCAAATCCTCATGGTTCATGCCTAATTGATGTAAAATCGTTGCATGGAAATCGGGCACACTCACCCGTTTTTCCACTGCCTTGTAACCAACCTCATCGGTGGCTCCGTAAACGGTTTGTCGCAATGATTGTTACGCACTCACCTTAACATTATATTCCTTGATTTACCCTAATGCTGAGAGGAGAATGAGGCACCATATATATAGGGCAGCTGGTAGCTCTGTGGTACGGTGGGATTATCATTGCAAGGCTCTCTTTATGATAGGAGGTCATTGTGGATTATGTATTCCGGAGAGGAGTTAGGAAAAATGTCGGATAGGAATCAAGGCCAAATGTTTCGTCAAAACCAACACAAAGTAGGCATGAGTCGTCGTGTTTTTATGACCCGGACCATGGCAGGTGCGACACTTGCTTCAATGGGCCCACGGACCTTATTGAGTTTTGCTAGACCAACAGGTGGCATCTCAGAGGGTGAGCATATCAAGCTGCACGGGAACCCGATGACCTACTGTGGGCATCCTCGTCAATGCGGGATGTTTAACTTTGGAAAAGGTGAAATCGTGGTTATGCATAACCACGCATTCAGCGCGTATGAAAAGAGGTCGGACGTGCGCCATGACTATGCAGGTTACCATAGGCGCTCAAGTGTCCTGTTACAGCGCTCTACTGATGGAGGGCACACTTGGCCGGCAAAAAACGAAGTCGAAGTGTGGAATGAAGCTGCCCCATTAGAGGAGCGTTACAAGTTCTTGCTTTCCGCTGTGACTTCACCTCGCCAGACCATTGATCTGTCTAGACCCGAATCGATTGTTTTTTTTGGTCGCACCATGCTGGGGCCGAATCAATATGGAGCATCTCAAGCTGCAGCGTTTGCCTTGCGGTCAGCTGACAAAGGAAAGACTTGGGAAAAGACTCCCACGCTTATCCTCCCGCCACCCGGGTGCTACAGCTCCACTGCTGACAATGCACCTATTGTAAAGCTTCCCGGAGGGACCTGGCTGTTTCCAAATCGTTCTCGTGGCGGGCGGAGTGCCGTAAGTCTATACGCGTCGACTGACAGCGGGCTGTCCTGGAAGTTTCGCACTCATATCTGTGAACCTGATCACTACCCGGCCCTCCTCCTGCTCAAAAGCGGTCGTCTTCAGTGCTACAACTACCCCTTGGGCATGTGTTATTCGGATGATGAAGGGGAAACCTGGAGTGACCGTAAGCTGATCATACCTCCTGGCCCTTCACCTTGGGCTGACAATGACCCCGTCTATCATAACGAGCTGGCTCATCGGTCCCCAGTTCCTTTGTTGCTCAAAGACGGCCGTATTGTGATCCTGTTCGCGCGCCGCCTCTCACCACGAATGGGAATCGGTCTTATTGTCAGTGAAGATGGCGGGAAAAACTGGAGTTCCGATCTCATTCTTCGCGATGATGCAGCTCCCTCCCACGCCAACCTCCGAGCTAGAGAGAAGTACAGTAACGTTGATCGTATATTTGTGGATGACATCCCTGAAGACCACTCCGATATCGGATATCCGTTGGCAACAGAACTGGAGGATGGCAGAATCTTTGTAGTCTATTATTATCTAATCAGAGACGGGAATAATTTTGGCGGATCACGATTCATAGCGGGGAGTTTTTTCCGACTAAGTTGAGCCGTATAATGCAGGCCACGTTCTTAATGGGGCCTATACAAGGGAAGCTGCGATGTCTAGGTTCAGCGGAATTTTGACAGTCAGCCAAGCACATTGGAAAGTGCCCCGTTCTCTAAAATCTCCTGCAGTGGCCTTCTTGGCTTTCTGGATGCGTGCACCCGAAAGTCTAGGAATCAAGTGGCCAGAAAAATCTGGTTTTGGCATGGGTGATTTTAGCTGTTAGTGGTTGATCAATATCCTTCAATTCACCTCAATGTTGGGAGGAAAATTGAATGCCATGCGATATTTAGTCCAAGCTCAATTTACCGAGGAGAAAATGGAGGAATTTTTCAGGAAGCTGAGCGACAATACCATTGCCCTGCAAAAGCCTGATGGCCAGGAAATCCTTAGGTCCATGCATCGAGCCAGGATTACCAAGCCAGGTGTCATCCAGTGGCACGAAACTTGTTATTGCTCCCCTCCTTTAGCTCACGAACGTGCGACAGTTTATGACCACTATTTTACAGATATTCAGACCTGTAAAATTGATTCAGACCCCAACATGCAGGGGGATTCATTCTGGGACTACCTATTGGCGTTGCAAGATCAGGAAAAGACTGACACGAATATTAAGTAGTTAGCCTTCTTCGTCCTCACTAAGACCAACAAGCACCGCCATGTCATACCTTCTTATGTCCTTCGGTTTACCTCAATGGCGGGAAGGAATTGGGTGCCCTCACAGGAGAACCTATGATTTTGCGAAAAGCAAACTTTGAAAAGAAGCAGGCACGGTTCAGTAGGTTTAAGGAAAATAAGTTGATATTAATGAGAGTTGTGGCGCTCACCGGATTCGTGATGGTCGTACTTTTAGCAGCAAGGGTAACTGGAGAGGAATTGTCGTGGTCCATTGATTCATCCTCGGAATGGAAGCAGGATACCGTTACAGCGAGTGGGGTAGGCATCAGAGACGACCGATTGGTTCTCGGAGAGTCCTCCAAGGGGACGTGGAAGAGTCGCTGGCATGACTGGCCCAATGTCGTGGAGGCAGCCCACATCAGCGTGGAAGCTGCTATCGACCTTTTCGATAACAAGACGATAGAGGTGATCGTGGATGGCTCGAAAACTCCTTTCGTGGACCAAGGCAACGTCCCACACGACTGGTATGGTCGGTGTATGATTGCCATCATCGACGAGAAACGCTGGATAATGGCCCTTCGTTCCGGCGTGGACCACGTCCAATGGGGAGATCGGGACGCGATTCACCTCATCACGTCGAGCGACGAAGGAAGAAGCTGGAGTAAGCTCAATCGTTGGTTCGACGGATCCCCGATTGAAGGAATTCCCTATGAGGATGGACGCACGCACAGCGAGCCGGGGCTCTATAAGATGCCCAACCGTGATCTGATTCTGCAATTCTGGCGTGCCAGCAAGTCGTCAGGAACAACGCAGCTTCGTTCACGAGATAACGGGAAGACGTGGGCTCTTGATGCCAACCCAATTAAGTTGGAGGGGGTGGTGGGAGTTGATGGAAGCCAAGCCCTTGGCACGGAAGACTATTTCGTTGACCCTGATAACCCCTCGGATGTCTATATGGCGTTCCAATACCTCCGAGCTGAAGGGAAATTCGCGGGTACCTTGCTTGCCAAGTCAAAGGACAACGGCAAAAATTATACGTTTCTCAGTTGGATTGGACCTCTATCAAACATGGATGATCCTGAGGCAGGAGCAACGTTTGAGCCTGCGATCGAATATGTTGGAAACCGAACCATTGTGGCGGTCCTGCGAGCCTACCCTGGCAATGGGCATACCTGGCAGTCCGTGAGTACCGATATGGGAGCTTCATTCTCTCCACTTGTAGAAATTGCTTCTCAGATCAACGGCGGAGTACCCCAGGGTCTCTGGCAGCGAGCACGGCTTTACAAGGAGAGCAATCCTTATTTCCAGCACAACAACCGGCTCAACTACTCTAAGGGTGAAGGACGGCTATGGGGCGTGGGTTTGCATCAAAATGGAAATTCTCCATTGTGGAGAAAGGGTTCGCCGTATACTCGCAAACCCGTTGTTTACTGGTCCGACAATAACGGAAGGTCCTGGTACGGTCCGGTGCTTCTCCACGGATCAATGTATCCGGGCACCGATACGGGATATGGAGATCTCAAACGTCGAGTTGACAATACATTCGTTGCGGCCACTTACTTTGCGAACAGAGTGTCGACAAGGGCGGATACGGAGCAGTACACTTTCGGCGGGAATAGAATTAGTCTGCTGGTGGAAATAGATCGCGATGGTGACGGATTACCGGATGCGGATTCCGGGTGGCGTGAAGTGTACAACGGACAGAACACCCTTTCCGTAACATCGCTTGCTGCTAAACGTTGGCGGTTGAGTTTACTTTTGAATTCCACTGATACGGCGGTTACGCCCGAGGTGGGCCGTGTGATGGTAAAGCCTCAGTAGCTTACGGCATCGTCAAGCACAGCTTACCTGATACACAGTAATGCCTTGCGCCTTTCTCGCTCGGTCCCTTCAACTGCAATACCTTCCGTGTTGAAGATTTGGCTGATGAGGAGTTTGGGATCCTTTGCAGATACCTGTCATCCACGTTCATTCCAGCTCGACCTATCCCGAAACTAACCACAGCGATGTTAGAAGCCTAGGCATCGCACTAGCCTTTCGACACGGCCACTATTTACCTATCTCTAATTGTCCCCCCTGTTGACACCTCAACCTTTTTTCATGTTGGTGATATTGGAACAGGGAACCCAGCCAAACTGAAATGCGTTTGTGCCTTCGAGAATCCTGACCTTGACCATCGGCCACTCTTTCTCTAAAACTATTGCATTGGCAAGCGGATACAGGACCTCTATTTTACCTTCTATCATCATTAGTTGGCCACCAATGTGATCGCCAATACTTTCAGCTTTTACGAACTCTTCGTAATAGTCCAGAGATTTTGCAAGGTGAACGCGGCTCCCAAAGCAAGCACTTTTTCCGTCTGTAGTTTTCATATACTCTAAGCATTCAGGGGTGGTGATGATTACGTTGTCTCCTGGGCGGATGAAAAGTAAAGAGTAATAGTTTGCGCCAAGTTTATCGTCGTAGTTTGTACAAAGAGCAAACCCCACCCAGATTCCTACACCAATGAATATTGAACATTGAAAAAGGAATCTTTTCCTTCTCCAAAGAGAGAGACTTGACATAGCATGGCCCTTATTAATGTCTGCGATAGTGAGAACATTCTACTGAAACATGCCCACCTTCTACTGCTTCTCCAATGTACCCGTCACAATAATGCGAGTTATCAGTATGAGCGGTAGTGGGGGAAGGTGACAAAAAAACAAGACACCACACTCCCAAAGCAAGGACGATCAATATAGCTCTATCAATTATTGACATAAAACCCTCCTTTTTAAAGAAATGTTAACTCAGTAAGATATCCTTGATGGGTATTTTTATATATGCAACAAAGGTATGGCATCTGTTACAATGGTGAGGCAATGAAAATGTTCTCTACACGGCAAGCGGCCAATGAGCTTGGTATTGATCGAGTAACGTTGCAGCGGTAAGATAAGGCCTCCGGCAGTGCAAAATATCTGCGGGGTAAGGATAAGGCTTTGGTCTAGAAGGGAAGTGGAACGACTTCGGAAGAATCTACCCAACATCAAAGATGGAAGAAGAAAGGCAAAGAGGTGAGAGATGACATTAGTGTTTCTTCTGAGAATATTGATGAAGTTTGTAAAGCGACAATTAAGTAAAACGGCCTGATAAGAGAAAGAGACTTTAACCAGAATGGGCCTGTTTCATCCTTATTTATATCAGAAATTTCTTCCAGTTTTCATTTCTAGGTAGTTCAACTGATAAGGATATGCATCAGAAATATTGACTACTTTTGAAATTCTGATACAATCAGCAACACCACTCTTCAGCTATTGGGAGTGAAATCACAGGTGTCGTTCACAATGGATT
>CAZSDV010000019.1:0-7123 GCA_964605715.1 uncultured Acidobacteriota bacterium | reverse complement strand
ATTTTGTTATTAGAACATTCTTTGGTACCCCATCACGAACGTGAAGCTATCGTTCATTTGTAGTCCATTTTTAACTTGCCACAATGGAAAAATAAATTCAAAAGCAATCCGATCTTTACGCTTATTGCCAAAGAAACGGAAAACCGAATTTATACCTAATCCTAAGTTTAAAATTTGACCACCGTAGTTGCTAGGGTCTGCAGTTTGGACGGGCGCCATGATGGTATTGTCCTGTCCGCCTAGCGCACCTTCTCTTTTGTAGTTGAGTCGCACTGAGTACGAAAGTTTTCGGTGAAGTGCTCTTTGAGCCCAAGAGTCAAACTCCAAAATATTCCCGAGAACCCAATCCGCTTTTTCAATTGCAGAGTTGAAGACAAGTTGGTTGCCCAAAACAAAGCCTCCGAATTTGGATACGTTGGTTACTCCAGAAATTATTCTTAATGAGCGATCACTACTCTGCATTCCATATGGAAGTGTAGTAGAGCTCCATATATTCATAGGGGTTAAAACGTTACCACTTCTAGTATTCTCACCTACACCCTTCTGAAAACCCAAATGTACATGTGATCGTGTGTGACGATTTTTAAAAAGTTTGTAAAGACCTCTTATCGATATATTTGATAAATCAGAACTCGATTTGTCGAAGGATCCCAGATACTCTCTTCCCATCATTCCCCTGTAGGTGTTTAATTCCATTCCTTTCTGATTGAACATTGCCATGCCCATTAAAGTTAAGTTGTCAGAAGGAGTGTACATTCCCCCCAACATGACCATCCTCATTGACATAATTTCTGGAATAACACTCAGCTTCATTGGCATATTTGGCAAAGAGGAAAAAGGGTTAGGAAGATCTAATATTTCAGAGTCCGAGATGCTTCTGCCATCTAGGGCGGTACCTTTCATAGTCATGTGCATCAGACGCACGGAAATCATGGATTGACCTTTTTTGTGAATATGATCACCCATTACGCCGATCGGCCCATGAGAAATAGCCATACCATCTGCGTATGCAGGCAAGAGAGTTAATGCGATTCCCAAGTTACCTAAAATAAATATTTTTATAAACTTAATTGTCATGATCTAATCCAATTTCTATTAGTGTGGCTACTGTAAAATCTTATCAAAATTTGGCATTTTTTGGGCGACAAACTTCTTTGAATTTTGTTGCTGGGTGCCATGATTATCAAAAGATTAGATTAATTTTTCCAGGTATCTTAGGGTGTTTTTGTAGGATTATTTAGATTATCATGAACAAAAGAACTCAAGCTACGGAACGGTTTGTTAAATTTAAAGTTTGAGTAATGTCCACGTTTATTTTTTCCGGGGATCCTACTAATAATTATTCAGACGCAAGCCTTTGGTTTGTGGATGGTTTAAAATTAACGTTTTTAACGTTGATGGTCGAGTTGCTGAAGTCCAGGCGTGAGTGGATACAATATGCTGAAGGGCGAAAAAGATTTACGCAATCATGTTGTTAACTTGCTTCGGGGGCGTGGAGCGCACGTAGATTTCGAGAGGGCCGTCTCTGATTTTCCTAATCGTCTCTGCGGGTTCAAGCTTGCTGGTGTTCCTCATACCGCTTGGAGCCTTATTGAACATATGCGGATTGCCCAGTGGGATATCCTTGAATTCAGCCGTAATCCCAAGCATGTCTCGCCCAACTACCCTGATGGGTACTGGCCTAGCTCGGAGGTTCCAGCAAATGGAGACGCGTGGGAAAAAAGTGTGTATTTATTCCAAAAAGATCTGAAAGCCATGCAGAAATTAGTAGTGGATCCCAAAAAGAATCTCTTTGCCAAAATTCCGCATGGAACCGGACAAACCCTGTTGCGCGAGGCCTTTTTGGTCGCAGACCACAATGCGTACCACATTGGTCAACTTGTAACCATTCGTCAGTTGCTGGGCTGCTGGTCAGTGAAATAGAAACCCATCGAAGATTGATAGTTCCCGCGAGAAATAAACCTCTGTTACTGTGGTAAGGGTGTTAGGGTAATCCCTTATTTTTTCCAACAATCTTAAATTGGCAAGAAGGTAATTACATATGGTTAAAACTGTAATGCCAAAAAGACGGGAGTATCCAGTTTGGCTTGGTCAACTTATAGCGGTTTCTACGCATCCAAGTTCATGAGAGGGATGTTGATTTGATTAAAGATAGATCTAATCGTTGTTTTCTTGTCCGAGTAGGAGTTCAAAGACTTTTCGGAGTTTTTTTGGTGGGCGTTGTTTTTTGCGGTAATGCAGTTTCCTATTTTTTGACTCAAAGAAAAGAAATTAAGTCCAAGAGCGCTGCATCTACGGTGCGTGTTGAAACTAAAGTAGTTAACATTCTGGCCGTTGTAAGGGATCCGAAAGGAAATCTAGTTACCGATCTTGACCGCGATGATTTTGAGATCCGAGAGGATGGCGTGCGGCAAGAGATTCGCTATTTTTCTCGTGAGACAGAAACCCCTCTAACGATTGGATTGTTGATCGATACCAGTGGCAGTGTGGTCAACTTCCTTGAGGTCGAAAAAAACCAAGCCAAGCTCTTTTTAAGTCGGGTTCTGAGACCAACTGACTTGGCTTTTGTCATCAATTTTGATTTGGAGGTTACTTTGCGCCAAGATTTTACCAATGACATGCGAGATTTGTCGGAAGCCATTGACTCCGTAGTTATTAATGCTGGCGGAGCAGTACCTGTGTATGGGCCAGGAAACTATCCGGGGGGTGGGCAATCTCCTTTCCCAGGCCGCTATCCTGTACCCAGCACCAGGCCTTCGTCAATCCCACCTACTTTTCCAAACAAGTCACCTGCCGGTACACTTCTTTACGATGCAGTATATCTTGCAGCTAATGAACAGCTTGCCGATGAAGTAGGGCGTAAAGTTCTAATCTTACTTTCTGATGGGCAGGATCAAGGTAGCCAGACAGAGTTATCTTTTGCGATCTCCTCTGTGCAAAGAGCCAACACCGTGATCTACGCTCTCCCTGTTTCTGGCCAGGGTGTATTCGGGCGCATGGGAGGAGGTTCAGCACTTAAGAGGCTAAGCCGTCATACCGGTGGGCGAGTGATCAAGGTGAGGAAGGCAAGAAACATGGGGGATGCTTTTGAAGAAATCGCAGAAGAGCTGCGCTCCCAGTATAGTCTAGGCTACACTCCGACTACCGGTGGGCGTGCGGGATTCCGTAAGGTTGATGTTCGTGTAACAAGCGCCAAATCAAAGGTACAGGCTCGCCGTGGTTATTATGCTAGCCCTCACTAACCAAGAAAAACATAACTACATCCGAACGCAGAAATTATTTTTCGAAGAACTGGCTTATTTTTTGGAAGCGGAACAAATTATAGTTACAGGGAATTTCTCTACGCTTTTAGGGCAAGGTTGAGCCTGAAAAGGTATCCAGAGACTAAGGCCGAATCACGGACCCGTCTCGCCGCCGCGTGTCTCCCCAGTCGTAGTCAAAAGGTTCAGGTAAGCGGTCAGGGCTATACTTTGCAGCAAGCTTCTCATCAACATCAATTCCCCAGCCTGGCGATTCATTAGCCCAGAAATAGCCGTTTTCAAGGCGTGGGCAACCAGGAAAGACCTCCTGTGTCTCAGCCGGAAACTTGTGGCTTTCTTGGATGCCAAAGTTGTAACACGCAAGATCGAGTGCAATGTTTGCGGCATGACCAACAGGAGAGACATCTCCTGGTCCATGCCATGCTGTCCGTACACCAAACCACTCACATAATGCTGCTAGTTTCCGGGCTGGCGTGAGCCCACCAATCTGTGAGATGTGGATGCGAATGTAGTCAATTAGCCGGTCTGTTATCAGACCAACAAATTCGTGTGGACTATTGAACAGCTCTCCCATGGCGATCGGTGTCGCACACTGCATGCGCACATGCCGGAAGTACCCAATCTGTTCTGGTGGAAATGGATCCTCGACAAAAAATGGACGAAATTGCTCCAGTTCCTTGCATAAGTAAACCGCCTGATCGGGAGAGATTCGCTCGTGAATGTCGTGTAGAAGCTCCAATTCTTCACCAACCTTCTTCCGAATGTGTTCAAACAGTTTTGGGACCATGCGAACATAGGGAGCAGGTTCATAAATTCTTTTTTGTGGAGGCCCGGCGGGTGGTGGCGGAAGATTAGACACTTCAGGTAAAGGATCAGCTGTAGAGCGAGCTCCGTAAGTGGCCATTCCAGGAATACCTACTTGAATTCGAATGTGCCGGAAGCCTTCGCTCATTAGTTTTCGAACATTTTCCTCTACCTCCTCAAAGCTTGATCCAGATGCGTGTGCGTAGCAGTCAGCGGCCATGCGTGTTTTTCCACCCAACAACTGATAGACGGGCATGTTGGCTCGTTTACCTTTGATGTCCCAAAGGGCTTGATCTACTCCACTCATAGCGTTGTAGAGGACCGGGCCGTTGCGCCAATAGGAGCTAACGTACATTGACTGCCAGATGTCTTCAATATGGTCTGGATCTTTACCGATGAGGAATGGTCGGAGGAACTCATCGATAGCCGTTACGACGGCCTTAGCTCTTTGCGTAAATGTGGCACAGCCTAGCCCGTAGAGCCCAGGTTCATTAGTTTCTAATTTTACCACTACCAGTCGAATTCTTGGTGGAGCTGTCAGAATCGTTTTCACATTGGTGATTTTTAATGAAGGCAGGCCACGCCTAGCCTTTATTTCCTGTGGTGTTGGTTTGGCCCTGAGGTCTCGCCGGGCCAGCAGGCCAGCCATGTTTAGTGCTGCGCCACTTGCCAGACCTTTCATTAAATTGCGTCTTTCCATGGTTTCCCCCTATGAATTAAGTTTGAGGTGGTTCCATAATTAACCGTCATTAAAGATCAAGCAAGTTGCAAATTAAAAAAAACAGAAAAGTTGCAATTGACTCTAATTACCATTCTAGTTTTGTGTGAATTATCTATCCTTCTCGAATTGTTGATAAACTATTACTAGAACAAGATAATCAGAGGTTCAAAATTTCCACCGTACTTAATTAAATTTGGACCGACTTATAGATTTTAAATTGGCAAATACATTTACAAGAGGATTTGTTGAATTGTCCCTCCATTAATAGTAACCTCGGGTCTTCATAGGTGCGAATTCCATGATTACGAAATATTTAGTATTACCTGCACTATTTATCCATTTATTCCTTCCTGGCATGGGGGCTGCGCCTCGCCCTCAAGATGAAGTGAAAAGCTTACAATTACCCACGAGGGCAAGTTTCAAAGTTGATTTTAAACGGGACATTGCCCCACTGTTTGAGCAGAAATGTCTCATTTGTCACGGGGCCAAAAATCAGATGGGTGGGCTGCGTCTTGACAGGCCAAAAGACGCCATGACTGGTGGATATTCCGGCCCCGTCATCCTGCCTGGAAGAAGCTCCAAGAGCAAACTAATCCATTTAGTGGCAGGATTGAATCAAGATTTGGTTATGCCAATGAGTGGTGAACGTCTTATGCCAAGCCAAGTTGGTCTGTTACGTGCATGGATTGACCAAGGTGCGCACTGGGATGGTCAGGCTGCGTTATCGCAAGAAGATTCAAGCGTTACCCGCCACCCACATTACGCATTTAGTCCTCCTCAGAAGGCATTATTGCCCAACGTAAAGGATCCGTCTAAGGTGCGGAATCCGATTGACACTTTTGTGCTCGCCAAACTTGACAGCAAGAACATTATTCCCTCTCCGGAAGCGGATCAGGCTACCCTGATCCGACGGTTGAGCCTTGACATAATAGGTTTGCCTCCTACGATTGAGGAGCTCAACAGGTATTTGACTGACAGCACTCCAGATTCCTATGAGCGTTTGGTTGACCAATTGCTGGCCTCTCCGCATTATGGGGAAAAGTGGGCCCGTCATTGGATGGACCTTGCTCGTTATGCAGATAGCGATGGGTATGAAAAAGACCTTCCGCGCCCACATGCATGGCGTTGGCGCGACTGGGTAATCGAATCACTAAATCGAAACATGCCTTTCGACGAGTTTAGCATCCAGCAAATTGCTGGGGACCTGCTTCCGAAGCCAACTTTGGAACAAAGGGTAGCCACAGGATTTCACCGTAACACATTGACTAACCGGGAAGGTGGCGTGAGCCTGGAACGTTTTCGTATCGAGCGGGTAATGGATCGAACTGAAACCCTAGGTTCGGTGTGGTTGGGGCTCACTGTGGGATGTGCACGGTGCCATGACCACAAATACGACCCCTTCACACAGAGGGATTATTACCGAATGTTTTCTTTTTTTAATTCGGCCAGCGAAGTAAATATTGAGACACCACTTCCTGGCGAAATGGGGCCCTATCTGAAGGGGCGTCCTAAGCTTGAGAAGGAGCGGGCCTCGTTGCTTAAGGAGTACGGGGTTTCTGAAATCCAGGCTAAATGGGAAGCCAAAACTAAATGGGCAGCCGAGAATCCAGGTCTGGACGTACCCTACGATGTTACCTTGGACACACTGGGAAAGTTTATAGATCGCGGACACGGTATTCTCCAAAAAAAACCTTCTCAGCGCTCCCCTAAGGAGCGAGAGAGGTTGACCGATTTTTTTGTAAGTTGGTACCATTTAGGTGAAGGAAAAGAACGATACGATGAATTAAAGTTCAAGGAGCTTGGAGGGAAGCTTCAGAAACTTGCCCAAAGATATCCTGGTCTTACTGAGGCACTAACATTATCAGAAAACCCTACTCCAAAAAAATCCCATATCCTCTTTCGAGGTGATTACCTGAGAAAAGGAATTGAGGTTTTTCCCGGTACTCCTGCAGTGCTACCACCGATGCCAAATAGCCCTGAGCCTTCTCGGTTGCGTTTGGCTCGTTGGATTGTTTCAAGGGAGAATCCATTGTCAGCGCGAGTCGCGGTAAACCGAATTTGGCAAGAATACTTCGGCCGAGGATTGGTTGAAACCTCAGAAGACTTTGGTACTCGGGGTACCGCTCCTACTCATCCTGAACTTCTAGATTGGCTATCCGTTGAATTTATGGATAGTGGCTGGGACTTGAAACAAATACACAAGCTTATTGTAATGTCAGCCACCTATCGGCAATCCTCCGCTAAGCGCAACAAACTTAACGATCTTGCTCCTGCAAACAAATTCCTGGGGCGGCAAGCACGATTAAGGCTTTCAGCGGAACTGGTTCGAGATGCGGCC
>CAZSDV010000018.1:1770-36305 GCA_964605715.1 uncultured Acidobacteriota bacterium | reverse complement strand
GTAGCACCTGAGCCGACAACAATGGCATCGAAAGCCTGCTTTGTGCTGGATAAGCTCTGACTCATAAAAGTTCCTTTTGTCCCGGTCCAAGCCCAGAATTCTTCTGGGGTTAACGTTACAAGAGGCCTCTCTTGAATTGTTCTACTAAATAATCACAGGCCCTGACGGTCAGCGCCATCATTGTGAGAGTAGGATTCTGATAGGGTGACGTGGTAAAACTGGCTCCGTCAGTCACAAAAACATTTTTCACGTCATGGATCTGATTCCAAGAGTTGAGCACTGATGTCCTGGGATCATTGCCCATTCGGGCAGAACCAACATCGTGATTAGCGTTACCCATAACCGTAGGATTATTGTAAGGATGGATGTTGACCGCTCCTACCGCCTGCAACATTTCTGCCGCTGATACCACAACATCTTCCATTGCTGCGTGCTCATTATCCCCAAAGGAAGCATGAAAGCGCAGGACAGGAATACCCCAGGCATCTACGACGTTTTTATCTGGTTCGCAATAATTTTCCCAACGTGGCAGACATTCTGCATACCCATCTAAACTGATCTTATAAACACCATCTTTCACTGCCTGTTTGTACTCTTTCCCGATCTTGCCGGAGCTGAAATTATAATCTCCTCCAGACCGTCCATAGAGGCCATATCCCCTCAAGAATTTCTGATTTTGCTCCGTGACGTTGCGGAATCGGAGGAGGTGGACACTTGTGGGACGTTGGGGGGGGCCATGCCAAGGCTCTGGTTTAAGCATTGGCAACTCTCCGGTAGCGCCACAATCTTTAGGGTGATCCATCAAGTAGTGGCCCAGTACTCCACCTGAGTTACCAAGACCGCCTGGATACTGTAGCGTTGCAGAGTTAAAGAGGATGCGTGTTGATTCCTGCGCCTGCGCACAGAGCACCACGACCTTACCTAGAACTTCTCGTGGCGCCCGGGTTTCCCGGTCAATATAGGAAACCCCTTTTGCTTTCCCTGTCTTCGGATCAATCAATACTTGATGGGCAATAGAATCTGTTAGTAGGGTCAATTTTCCCGTGGCTTGGGCTGCGGCAACCGTGATCGACCCGTTGAAATAGGAATTTGTCCGGCAGCCGCGTTCGCAGGGACCGCAGTAGTGGCATGGAGCACGACCGTTTAGAGGCTTAGTCAGTGTTGCTGTCCTAGAGATGGTTAGGGTGCGACCAAATTTCTTTTCGGCAACTTCTTTAAGCATCAACTCACCACAGGTCATCTTCATTGGCGGCAAAAATTTACCATCAGGCAACTGTGATTTACCTTCGGCCTGACCACTAACGCCAATATACTCCTCCACCTTATCGTAATAAGGAGCTAGGTCTGCATAACTGATGGGCCAATCCTGGCCATGGCCGTCACGACTAGCAGCCTTAAAATCCAAATCGCTGAACCGATAACTCTGCCGGGCCCAGACTCTGGAACGACCGCCCACTACACGAAGACGGAACCAATCATAAGGCTTGTTAGGGGCTGTCGTGTAAGGATTATCGTGATCATTAACCCACCAGTCGTAGTTCCACTCCATGCAGGCGTAGCACTTCGACTGAATGGGGCGGGTCCTTTTCATCTCAGGAGACTGCCCTCGGTATTTGATCTGGTAGGGAGTCATATGCTCTGTGAAGTCTTTTTCAGGGTTCAGGTTGCGTCCTGCTTCCAGTAAACATACACGCAACCCTGCCTCGGTCAGTTCCTTTGCTGCCCAACCACCTGTAGCACCTGAGCCGACAACAATGGCATCGAAAGCCTGCTTTGTGCTGGATAAGCCCCTCACTATTCAGTACCCCTTAATAGCCTCGTGTGTGCTTCGTTAGAATTCATGGTGGGTATCTGCTCTCCCGAAAACCATTGCGAAATCATCCGGATTTCCGTTATCCTCAACTTGCGGGGTGGAGCAGTCAGGTAGCTCGTTGGGCTCATAACCCAAAGGTCGTCGGTTCAAATCCGACCCCCGCAACCATGTGGGCGCTTAAAGGAAAACCCTTAAGCGCCCACCCTACTTTTTAGCCCAACAATAAAACTATTCCACCCTGTCGCTCGTCAGCGAGCGACAGGGTGGCGGCCACTACACTTTTTGAGCTAATTCCCATGCCTGCTCGGTAAGTTTTTTCATGACGAGAGATTGTTCCCAACGATCAGAAACTTCCTTCCCATCTAGGCCGACAATCGAATAGCCAGGTGGCCCAAGCTCAGGTGCAACCGGTAAAAATTCTCCTGGCTGGGCGCGTTTCAGCCAGCGTCGCATGATCTCGGCCCATAGTTTCATCCATTCCTGGCCAAGTTTTGTGGTTCCGTCACCCACGTCCAATTGCACCTGGGCGCCATTGGATATGCGACACTGAATGCCATTGCATCGGTCGAGGGCTGGGCCCCAGGCTTGGATCATCCGCTCAGCCGAGCCACCATTTCCGTCAACTACAGCCCAATGAGAAAGATCAGCACAGAAGCGCATCTGGGGAACTCTTTCGAGTAACCGCATTAAACGATACGGACTTTGTGTCAACGAGCCGCGATGGGTTTCCCAGAGTAACGGCATGTCATTGTCGGCAGCCACCTTCATAGAATCACGCACGTAAGCAAACGTTTCATCGTCACTCATATAAGCACCCACAGGGTGTCCAGCAACAGGGACCAGATACTTTGCTCCTGCTTTCTTAGCTGATTCAATGTCTTTGCGCATATCCGTAAATGTTCGCGGAGCACAGCCCATACCTAGGTCAAGTTTATATTTTGCGAGGAGTTCAAGTACTTGAGGTTCAAAATCTTTTCCTGTGTCCATCTCCCACCCTACAAAACCAGCCTTTTTAACGCGGCGGACTTTCTCCTCAATACTCCACTCTTTTTCTCCACGGGGAAGGCCCATTAACCCCCATTCATTGTGATGGATCTGAATCCCTGGAGGAGCTTTTTCATCCCCTCCACGGACCTTGGCAGTAAGGGGAACCTGGGCAGCCTGATCTTCATTCGTGCGGGTGGCTCCTCCACAAGCAAGAGTTGCCATGGAAACTGACACTGCACCCAAGAACTTTCTCCGGGAATTATCGAGGTTTTTATGATCTTTGTCTTGATCACGAAGAATAGGTCCTTTTTCAGAATGCACGTTTCTACCTCCTATTGAATTGTAACTCTGCTACGAATCAACCCGGCTCATAGGGATTAAGAAGCGGGTTGGTACCTGATAATTACAAAGCCCAACACTGGAAGGGCTTTCTTTCACCCTCTTCGAAATATCTTTGCCTGAGGAGTGAAGGGAACTTTTTCATCGAGCGGAGAAATTGGCCGCCGACAACGCGTATGACCCAGAGTAGGAAGGTTTGCGCTGGTCGCCCCTGGTACATCCGCCACAAGCATGCGAGCGCACCACGCTCGATACATATGATGCTCACAGTGAGGCGATTTCACTATGACAAGGTCAAATGTCTTTGGGTCCTGCCCATGTCCAAAGAAGAGCGCACGATTATGCAAGGCGACCGCCCGGGAGGTCACGACGAGCGTGATCGAGTCAACTTTCAGGACGGCGGTCTTACCAGAGTCATACGCACCTCCCCCTGTATCACTGTTACGGAAAACGCCATCTGAGAGCCGGCGGACCTGAGCCTTTATGGGGAGCGGACGAAATCGCTTGGGATCAAGCGCACCACCTACTGTGGTACTAATTGTCGCCCCCACCCCGGCCCGAAATGCAACCTGAACAGCTGCAGGGTCTACGATTGGCAACAAGGCACGACCTGAGTAGCCAACTCTTAACAACTCCCGCAAAATTGCATTACTGTCGCCTGTAGCTCCAGAAGTAGTGGCATCGGCAGGATCCTTCAGGACGACCGTTCCTTCTGTTTCCTTGGCAATCCTCACACTCTCTTCAACACTTGTTAGTGTCTCCTGCATTTTTTCGTGGTTCTTCCAAAAGCCCTCGGCAAGTTTTTCAGCCTCCCTTTTGGCACGTGCAGGATCATTATCCGTGATGACGTAACTATAGCAACCGAGATCTGGCACATCAGTGAAGGGATTTCCAATGAGCATGCCGGCTACCAATCCCCCCTCGCTTCGTTCGATAGCCTGAGCGGCACGGATGGAACGTCCCAAGAGGCCAGTTTCTGTAATCAACTCGTCCCCACGCACAATCGCAGGAATTCGGACTCGAGCCAAGACTGGATTAACCCTCCCAGACATAGTCCCGAGCAGAAGTTTGGCAGCGCGCTTCCCCGTCTCAAAATGATCGACGTGCGGATATGTATGATAAGCCGCAACACCGTTGCAGTGCTCTAGCATGCGATCGCTGAAGACTCCGTGCAGGTCCATCGTCACAACAATAGGGACCGACTCCCCCAAAATCTTGCGAGCCTCAGCCAGCAAAAAACCTTCCGGATCACCTTCATTTTCAGCCGCCATGGCCCCGTGCAACGAAAAATAAACCCCGTCGACGGCGGGTGCCGCTTTGAGATGTTTCAGAAACTCACCAGCAAGACGATTGAAGTCAGCAGCAGCTATATCTCCACCGGAGAGCGCACCCGCACCGAAAGTTGGTACGAGTTCGATATCAGAATGCTGATCAAGTATGCTTAGGACTCCCCCTATCGTTCCCCGCCCTCCATAAATCCCATCTGTCCCTTTTGCAGCACGATTGGATTCAAGTAATGCTTCACCGACCGTGACAGAAAAATCTTCAAACCGAGTTGGGATGGGATTAAAGCTCCCTGCCTCAAAGGTGCACTGGGCAATAAGGATCTTGCGCTTTCGCGCACGCGCAGCGCGAACCTGAGTAACCAAAGACCCAGCTAGCGCAGAGGATGCGGCAATATGCCCAGTTCTCTTCAAGAATTCGCGGCGTGATGTAGGTTTCTTGGTGGCTTTATTCATGTTGCGTTACGTCCGATCGGCGACCATCTTAGCCGGAACCCTAGGCCAAGTCAACGCGAACTAATGAGGTCAGAGGAGCACTATCCTAACATGCAATTTTTGTTATAGAGTTCTAAAAGAATATGGTGCCACTGAATTACCCCAGATGATATAAACAGTTGCAAGCGCTTAAGAAAGCCAGACTATCTTCCTAAGAAAGAACCGTCCACATGGAAATGCAGCTAAAAATTCCGATGCTAGATCTAATTATCATTGTTTTTTATCTCGTTGGCATAACGGCGGTTGGAATTCTAGTAACCAAAAAACAGAGGCTGACAGCGAACACGTTTTTCCTTGCCGGCCGTTCCTTGCGATGGGGGATAATCGGTGCGGCACTGTTCGCGTCCAATATCTCGACCATTCACCTGGTGGGGCTTGCTGCTTCCGGATACAACGAGGGTTTAGTATGGGGAAATTTTGAATGGATAGCCATATTCGCCTTAATCCTTTTAGCCTTAATCTTTTCACCTCCCTACATTAGGAGTAAGATTTCCACGCTTCCAGAATTTCTGGAGAGACGTTATAGCTCTGCTTCACGCACCCTTGTCGCTTTCATGGCATTAGCAGCGGCACTATTCATTCATATTGGCATGAGTCTGTATGCTGGAGCAGCAGTCTTCCAGCAGTTCTTTGGAATTGATGTTCTTGTCTCAATCTTTATCATCTCCCTAATGACCCTCCTTTACACAGTTCTGGGAGGGCTCCGGGCCGTGGTGGTGACTGAGGCAATTCAAAGTGGAATTCTAGTCCTGGGGGCAATTACAGTTACGTTATGCGCCCTGTGGGCGCTTCCGGAGCATGGCATCCACACAATAACTGATTTTAAATCATCACTTCGCCCAAACCAGCTGAGTATGCTCCACATGGACAGTTCAGTCGGAATGTCCTGGTATGCCGTCTTGCTAGGGTGTCCAGTTTTGGCAATTTGGTACTGGTGCACAGATCAAACTATCGTCCAGCGAGTTCTAGCTGCCAAATCAGAGCGTGACGCTCAACTGGGTCCCCTTTTTGCCGGTTGCCTAAAAATTCTTCCGGTGTTTTTCATGGTCTTTCCTGGAATTGTCGGATATGTACTATTCAAGGATGTTATAGGCTCGGACAGCAATCAAACCTTACCAGTCCTAATAAACGAACTAGTTCCCACTGGGTTAAGAGGGCTGATTTCAGCAGGAATCCTTGCGGCCTTAATGAGTACAATCGCTGCGGCGCTGAACAGCTCTGGCACTCTGGTTGCGACGGACATCGTGAAACGCTTCAAACCTAATATTTCCGACAGAAAACAAGTTCAGGTAGGGAGGATTAGTTCGGTCGTAATCATGCTATTGGCCATGCTCTGGTCCACCCAAGGTGGAAAATACTCCAGCATCTTTGAGGCCATAAATGCCATTGCAGCCCATATTGCCCCGCCGATTACGACGGTCTTTCTCTGGGGTATTTTGTGGCGACGTGGAACCAAGGAAGCATCTATTGTTACGCTTTCAATAGGTTTCTTCCTGGGCGCGGTCTCTTTTCTGCTGGATTTTCCAGTGATCGGGTCCCAAAAGTTGATCACTGAAATTTTAGGAATTCACTTTATGATGCAGGCCTGGTGGATGTTTTGCCTCTGCAGCGGGGTGTTCCTCCTCGTCAGCTGGGCCACACCTCCACCTCCAGCGGAAGCGGTGGAAGGAATAACCTGGGAGAACCCCCTTGCGGTAATCCGCCGGGACAAATGGGACGGGTTCACCGACCCACGTGGGCTTGCAGGAATACTTTTCATTACCCTCATCATGCTGTATTACCTGTTTCGTTGATGTGGTTTTTTGTGGTGTTGAGAACTGCAAACTAAATTAAGGCCGGCTAAAACAAGGCATTCATACGCAATAAGATCTAGCTTAGCTAAAATCAGAAATCACGGCATACTCACCGATCACTTTTCCGTCAGATAGATCGCGTAAACACGAACGTCCTCCGGTCGCAGCCCCATGTAGCTAATACGGATTCGTATCGGGTAATTAAAATTTTTCAGGTCCCGATTACCCTTCCAGCTCACCGCCTGGCGCAAGCCACCTTTTTTAATCAGCGCACTATCATTTCCGGAGTATCCAGGTATACTTCGCAGCTGCTCATCAAGAAGCTCCAATTGCAGGTAGGTATTTTCTGATAAACCATCAGCATTAATGAAAATTTTGGCTGCTTCCCCCCCTAATTTTAACGGGCAGGTAATGAAATGGGGGGAATCTTTGCTGCTCGCAGGATGATACCGAGTTAATGACCATCCTCCTTCCGAGGAATGATGAGGCTTAACGGGCTCCAAGTAACCCAGGCGATCTCGTTTCCAGGTTGCAAGTCTTATTTCCCCATCCCTCCATGCCCCATACCAGACCATAGTTTGGTCACCAATATTTTCAAATCCCTGGCCTTGGATCAGTGAAGGATGGGCGCCGTCCGATTCCTCAGCCGCAGATATAATCCTAAAATCAGGGACAGGTTCACGAAACCGCAAGCCATCCTGAGTTAAAACGAGTCCGAGGTCCATGCTGATATAACGCCGATCATTATTCAAGTCTCCGTGCCACTGCCCGTAAAATCCTACTAACACATTTCCTCTATCCCAGAGTGCTGCTCCAAGATGAACTTGCTCTCCTGCACGAGGAAAAAGGATTGGAGAATTCGGAGCAATTTTGTCTCTGCGCAAACCAAGCACAGCAGATTCCGTCCAATTTTCAAAATCATAAGAAACATGGGTTACTAGGGTCCGCTTGGTATGTGCTATTCCTTGGCCATTGACATAATAGGCGCCATTGATCTTCGTTAAACCAGTCATTTCGAGTATAGGCCCGACAGGATTATTAGGAGATTGCTTCCAAGTTAGGCCGTCCGCGCTGTAGGCAACCGCCATTCTCTGTCCATAGCGGCCGGTTTCGAAAACCATTTTAAAGCGCCTATTGGGGTCAGGGTCATCCGCTTCGTATATAACCGTACTGGCTACAATCCGATCCATATTAAGATCGACCAGATTATTTTTTTTACTTCCTCTAAACTCCACCAGGCCTAGTGCAGGTTTTTCCCAACGGATCCCATCATTACTAACAGCATAGCAAATCCGGCCAAACCCCCATCCGGGCCAACCTCCGGATCCAGTGTAATTAACCTCGGGGGCTCCGATATACCACATCCGGAGCTGGTCACCTATCCTTATAACCGTTCCGTAATAGGACACGGCCTTGGCGTCCACCTCGCCAGGATTACCCATTCGAACCACAGGATTTTTTGCATGCTTCTTTCCTGCAATAAGCCCTGGTTGCAAACCATAAACCAACGGAATACTGTAATCATCAAAGGCAAAAAGGACCGCCTCCTCCTGTGAACGCTCCCTTCCTCCGTTTTCCACGATCACACCGCCTTTTGCTACGGCCAAATAGCCAATCGTGAACAAAACAGCTAAGACTAATGATTTCAGGATTGAATGCCTTGTCATATGTTTCCCTCCAAGCGTTTACAGATCATATGTATTGAGGACTGCAAAATCAAAATTACAGGAAACTGAAAATCAATTTACCTTATAACACTCTGCTTCACTCTAGGCCTTGATATCGATGCTCTAGATATTTCCGACCAAACAGGACCCGGAGGATTTTCAGGGGTGGCAACGACACCGGTGCAATCGGCGTCCTAGGGCAATCTGGGCTGTGTTGTGGTATTAAACGCATTACGAAAACTTATTTAGTTTGGAGTGCTATAATATTGTGCTCCTTAATGCACTAGGTGAAAACCTCTCGTTAGTAGCGTGGCAATGCTTGCGAGCAATATTTCACATTTTAGCGCATTAGCTAGGGCAAATTTTAGACCAAGTTAATTGAGTAAAATGGTTGACTCGCTGACTCTGGTTTAGCACAATCCATTCGTCATTGAAAGTGTGTAATTCTAGGTGTGATCCAATAAAAATACTGGGTGTTTCTAATGAAGAAACATTTTAATTATGATGCTCAAAATCTGAGAGAAAAACTTGAGAAAATTAATTATTCTCCAGAGAAGTTAATTCCGCTGCTTCACGATATCCAGAAACAATATAAGCATATTCCGCCAGAATCAGTCCCGGTAATTGCTAAAGGGCTTAATTTGTCCAGAGCAGAGGTACACGGAGTGATAAGCTTTTACCACGACTTCCGCACATCACCTGCCGGCCAGCATGTAGTACAGATTTGCCGAGCTGAAGCCTGCCAAGCAATGGGGTCAAGGCAGCTGGAAGCCCACGCCAAAAAATCTTTAGGGATTGAATTTGGCCAGACGAGCTCCAACGGAAGCATAACTTTGGAGCCGGTCTATTGCTTAGGCAACTGCACTTGCTCACCCTCAATCCGCATCGGTGATCAGGTTTATGCTCGGATGGACAATGCACAATTCGATCGACTGATTGCTGACCTAGATGAAGGTGGGATATGAGTTTGCGCCTGTTCGTTCCTCAAGATACCACCGCCTGCGCCCTAGGTGCAGATGTAACAGCACATGCCCTGGAGAGAGAAGCTGCTGCCCGAGGCTTAGACATAGAGCTGGTTCGCAATGGGTCTAGGGGTCTCTTTTGGCTGGAACCTTTATTAGAAGTAGAGCGGGACAGTCAACGACTCGCCTTTGGTCCTGTATTAGCCAAAGATATTCCTAGTGTGTTAGATGCTCTAGGTGAAAATGCAACCACACATCCTCTATATCGAGGCTCAACGGAAGAAATACCTTACTTTAAAAAACAACAGCGATTGACTTTTTCCAGGGCGGGCATTGGTGACCCTCTATGCTTGGATAGTTACCGGGCATTAAATGGGTTCAAGGGACTTGAGAGGGCACTAGAAATGACAGGGCAGGCCATTGTTGACGAAGTCAAGAACTCTGGCCTACGAGGAAGGGGCGGGGCAGCGTTTCCCTGTGGTATTAAATGGCAAACTGTTCTTGATACCCCCGCAGAGCAAAAATATATTGTTTGTAATGCGGATGAAGGGGACTCCGGTACTTTTGCCGATCGTTTGTTGATGGAGGCAGACCCTTATCAGTTAATTGAAGGAATGGTTATTGCTGGGCTTGCCCTAGGTGCAACTCGGGGCTACATTTACCTGCGTTCTGAATACCCTAAAGCCCACAAAATTCTCAATGCAGCTATCGAACGTGCAACCGCAGCTGGTTATCTTGGACAGGCAATAGCTGGAAGTGATCAGGCGTTTGAATTGGAAGTTCGCCTAGGCGCAGGTGCCTATATATGCGGTGAAGAAACCTCGTTACTAGACAGCCTTGAAGGTAAGCGGGGATTGGTACGGGCCAAACCACCGCTACCTGCAATTGAGGGGTTATTTGGCCAACCCACTCTGGTAAATAATGTATTAACACTTGCCGCCATTTCGACAATTCTGGAACGGGGTGCTGATTATTACGAAAATTACGGCATGGGACGTTCCCGAGGCACGCTACCGATACAATTAGCTGGCAACGTAAAATACGGTGGCTTAATAGAGCTGGCTTTTGGGGTAACTCTACGCCAAGTGGTAGAAGAATATGGTGGTGGTGCATATACTGGCCGCCCCCTACGGGCAATTCAGGTGGGAGGTCCATTAGGAGCATATTTACCTGAGTCCAAGTGGGATATAGCACTAGATTATGAATCTTTTACAGAGGCTAAAGCCATGCTAGGACATGGTGGGATCGTCGTTTTTGATGACAGCGTGGATCTAGGGGCTCAGGCTCGCTTTGCCATGGAGTTCTGTGCCCTGGAATCCTGTGGAAAATGCACACCTTGTCGTATTGGTTCGGTACGGGGCGTTGAGGTTATCGATAGGATATTGGCAAATGAATATCGGGACAAAAACCTAACATTACTGCACGACCTTTGTGACACCTTGGAGCTTGGATCACTCTGTGCCATGGGGGGCTTAACACCGCTACCCGTCCGGAGCGCCCTTGAGCATTTCCCTGAGGATTTTCTATAATTAAAGTTTTGGAGAACATCAAATGCCACAGTTTTACGAACCAGATAAAGATCTAGGGACCCCTGCTAGTCTCAGTGAGACAACGGTCACTCTCACCATTGATGGTGCTGATATTACAGTACCTGAAGGAACAACAGTAATGCGTGCGGCGGCCTTGCTAGGCATTAAGGTTCCAAAGTTGTGTGCCACTGATTCACTTGAGTCCTTTGGTTCTTGCCGGGTTTGCCTAGTAGAAATTGAAGGTCGCCGTGGCTATCCCGCCTCCTGCACCACCCCCGTGGAATCCGGAATGCAGGTTCGCACTCAAACCGATGCCGTTGGCAAATTGCGTCGTAATGTAATGGAATTATATATTTCTGATCACCCATTGGACTGCCTGACCTGTTCCGCAAACGGGGACTGCGAACTTCAGGATACGGCAGGTGAACTAGGGTTGAGATCTGTCCGCTACGGTTTCGACGGTGCGAACCACTTGGACGCTAAACAAGACCAGTCCAACCCTTATTTTACCTTTGATCCATCCAAATGCATTGTCTGCTCACGTTGCGTTCGGGCTTGTGAGGAAGTGCAGGGAACCTTTGCTTTAACCATTGATGGCCGCGGTTTTGATTCCAAGGTGAGCGCCGGACAAAATGAGAGCTTTATGGACTCTGAGTGTGTTTCCTGTGGTGCCTGTGTTAGCGTCTGCCCAACGGCCACATTAACGGAAAATACCATCATCGAACAGGGCGCCCCTGAGCATAGCGTTGTGACGACCTGTGCCTACTGTGGTGTCGGTTGTTCCTTTAAAGCAGACATGAAAGGTGACACCGTGGTACGCATGACCCCTCATAAAGGAGGTCAAGCCAATGAGGGTCATTCCTGCGTTAAGGGTCGCTTCGCTTTTGGCTATACAACCCACAAGGATCGCATTACCAAGCCAATGGTTAGGAAAAGTATGGACGATCCCTGGCGAGAAGTCTCTTGGGATGAGGCTATTAGCTATACGGCAAAACGCTTCAGAGAGATTCAGTCAGCTTATGGCCGTGACAGTATCGGTGCCATATCGTCTTCCCGATGTACCAACGAAGAAGTCTACCTGGTGCAGAAGTTGGTACGTGCAGGATTTGCCAATAACAATATTGATACCTGCGCAAGAGTTTGCCACTCACCCACGGGTTATGGTTTAAAAACCACCCTTGGGACATCTGCCGGCACCCAAACCTTTGCCTCAGTTGACAGGGCAGATGTGGTTATTGTTATGGGTGCGAATCCAACAGAGGCTCATCCAGTATTTGGTTCCAGGCTTAAACGTCGACTGCGCGAAGGCGCCAAACTGATTGTCATTGACCCCCGCGAAATTGAATTGGTCAGCTCTCCACATGTCAATGCGGACTACCATCTATCCCTGCGGCCAGGTACCAATGTTCTAGTACTTAATGCCATGGCCCATGTGATTGTAACGGAAGGCCTGGAAGACAAAGGTTATGTTAACGACCGTTGCGATATGCTTGCCTTTGACAAATGGCGTTCCTTTGTTAGTGAAGAGCGCCACTCCCCGGAAAATACAGAGCGAGGCAGTGGCGTTCCCGCAAAAGACCTGCGTGGAGTGGCGCGCCTTTATGCAAATGCTGCGAACGGTGCGATTTTCTATGGCTTAGGGGTTACCGAACACAGTCAGGGTTCCACTGCAGTAATGGGAATTGCTAACCTGGCTATGCTAACGGGGAATGTTGGAAGGGAAGGTGTTGGGGTTAATCCATTGCGCGGCCAAAACAATGTACAGGGATCCTGTGATATGGGGTCTTTCCCTCATGAGTTACCTGGTTATCGCCCTGTCTCCGATGCTAGTGTGCGTGGAATTTTTGAGGAAGCATGGGGTGTTCAACTTGATCCTGAGCCAGGCTTACGCATACCAAATATGTTCAATTCTGCCGTTGAGGGAAAATTTAGGGGCCTTTATTGTCAAGGGGAAGACATTGCCCAGTCCGACCCAAACACGCAACACGTGGAAGCGGCATTACGTTCCATCGACTGTGTTGTCGTCCAGGATTTATTCCTTAATGAAACAGCTAAATTTGCCCATGTTTTTTTGCCGGGCGCTTCCTTTTTAGAAAAAAACGGTACCTTTACTAATGCCGAGCGGCGTATATCCAGGGTCCGTAAGGTAATGCCTCCATTGTGCGGTAAGGAAGATTGGGAGGTAACCATGGCTTTGGCTAATGCTATGGGCTGCCCAATGGATTACTCCCATCCATCAGAAATTATGGATGAGATTGCACGTCTCACCCCTACATTTAACGGGGTAAGCTACAAAAAACTGGAAACATTGGGTAGCATCCAATGGCCTTGTAACGAACAAGCGCCCTCTGGTACACCAGTCATGCATGTCGATAAATTTGTGCGGGGCAAGGGTTGTTTTGTCATTACGGAATACGTGGCAACCGATGAAAAGGTTAATCGCAAATTTCCTTTGTTGTTAACCACTGGCCGGATACTTTCGCAATACAATGTTGGCGCCCAAACGCGACGCACTAAAAGCATCGCTTGGCATCCAGAAGATACCTTGGAAATTCATCCCCATGATGCAGAAGAGCGGGGTATTAAGCATGCTGACTGGGTGGGTATCCAAAGCAGGGTAGGTGAAATAGTTTTGCATGCGAAGATAACTAACCGCGTAAAGCCTGGGGTTGTATACACCACATTTCATCACCCAGTGTCTGGAGCTAACGTCATTACTACCGAAATCTCCGACTGGGCAACTAGTTGCCCAGAATACAAGGTAACCGCGGTACAAGTAAGCAAAGTTTCATCGCCATCAACATGGCAGAAACAACAACGGGCATTAAACGAACAGCAGCAACAATTGCTGCAAAAAGCACAACTGGAATTAGCAAAGTAGAAGCTTAAATGACTATAAAGAATAATTCTATAGTCAGTACTCTGCCCAGAACAGTGTGGGAGCAAGGGGCGTTGCGTCCAGGTGAAGACCAGGTCGTCACTGAGTGCGCTGTGGCGCTTGTTTATAATGGTATTTCCCATGTGGTAATGATGACAACGCCCACTGACTTGGAAGACTTTGCACTCGGTTTTAGTCTGTCTGAAGGTATTCTGCACAGCGCAAATCAGCTTCTTGACTTTGAAGAAATCACGACGGATGGCAACATTGAGCTTTGCTTATCGATTCCAGCAGGCTTATTTGCAGCACTGAAAAAGCGGCGTCGGAATCTAGTGGGGAGGACTGGCTGCGGCTTATGTGGCGCAGAATCCTTGGCTCAGGCAATTAGGGTTCCAAATAAAGTTACCAGTCAGGTTACAATCCCCCACTCGTCAATTCAACGGGCAGTACTTAGCCTCGAAGATGCCCAGAACGTGCAAAAAGTAACTGGAGCAGTGCATGCAGCAGCTTGGTTTGATAATGAAGGAAATCTCTTGTTGGTGCGCGAAGACGTTGGTAGGCATAATGCCCTGGATAAACTACTGGGTGCTTATCACAAAACGGGTCTTTCGAGTGAGGGCTTTTTGCTTGTTACCAGTCGGGCCAGTTATGAAATGGTTACCAAGGCGGCAAGCGCGAATATCGCGATCCTCGTGGCTTTTTCTGGACCCACGTCAATGGCAATTAACTTGGCAAATAGTTGCAATTTAACTCTAATTGGGTTTGCTCGGCCTCAGCGACATGTGGTTTACACCTACCCGGAACGCTTAAGATAACAACCTCCTCTGGTTCCGATAGAACTAATCCTCTAATAGACCAAACCGTTACAGCGGAAGGTGCAAAGGAGCGTTTGGGCCAAGCGGCCATCCGAAAAACATCCAGGCCACCAGCAGGCCAATCCAGCAGGCAAGAAAAACCATCGAGTACGGAAGCATGGTCGCAACCAGCGTTCCTATTCCAGCTTTTTTGTCGTAGCGTCGCAAAATGGCGATGAGGAAAGCAAAGTAAGACATCATGGGTGAAATTATATTCGTCGTAGAGTCACCAATACGATAGGCCACCTGTGTTAGTTCTGGTGTGTAGCCAAGCAGCATGAACATTGGAACAAACACCGGTGCCATAATAGCCCACTGGGCTGACGCACTTCCGATGAATAGGTTCACAAAGGCTGAGAACAGCACGAAACCTATCATCATCGGAATCCCACCGAGACCTGATGCCTTCAGGGACTCTGCCCCGGTAACTGCAAAAATCAGGCCGAGCTTGGTCCAGTTGAAATAGGCAACGAACTGTGCTGCAAAAAAGACCAATACCATGTATACCCCGAGCGTCTCCATGGCTTTTCCCATACCCTTAATGACATCCGAATCATTGCGAATTGTCCTTGCGCCCAAACCATAGGCGACCCCCATTATTGTCCCACCTAAAAATATCATCGCCACAATTCCTTGTAGAAAAGGAGATCTCAACAAATCTCCGGTCACCGGATTCCTCAGAAATCCATTTGCCGGGACAGTACCAAACAGAACAATCGCGGTTAATAACAGCGCTGAAATCCCCGCAAACACCAAACCGCGCTTCTCTTCCTTAGAATGAGGGCGCAGCTCCTCGCTCCGCTCCTCTCCATGATAAGCACCTAATCGTGGCACAACGATCTTTTCCGTCACCCAAGTGCCGGCTATGGAGACAACGAAGGTTGATATAAACATGAAGTAGTAATTTGCAGCTGGGTTCACTCGATAGATGTCGCTTACGATACGCGCTGCTTCCTCAGATAGGCCAGCAAGTAGTGGATCGACGGTTCCTAGCAGTAAGTTAGCGCTGTAGCCACCCGAAACACCCGCAAAAGCTGCTGCCATACCAGCAATCGGGTTGCGGCCAGCAGCTAAAAAGATGGTGGCCGCCAAGGGTACCAATAGCACGTAGCCTAGCTCACTTGCTGTGTTCGATAAAACCCCAGCGAACACTAGCACAAAGGTCAAAAGCGCCCGAGGGGCCCATAACACAAGCAGCCGTAACGCTGCGCCAATCAGGCCGCTGGCCTCCGCAACACCGATACCAAGCATGGAAACTAGAACAGTACCAAGCGGCGCAAAGCTCGTGAAATTTCCAACCATGCCTGTCAACATACGATGCATGCCCTCAATAGTTAATAAACTAACTGGATGAATTAACTCCCCTGTCCCGGGGTGAGTTACCTGAAGATCCAACCTTGCCGCCAGAGCAGAAAGCACGATAACGGCTGCGGCAAGTAGCGCAAACAGGGTTGCAGGGTGAGGCAACCCATTGCCAACCTTCTCTATTGCGCTCAGAAAAAGACCTAGGTAATTTCGCCTTTGTCGGGCTGCAGACTTCATGCTTCTCCTCATGGGCTCAAATGCTTTTAGCGGTCAAGAAACCTGATTTCCCTGACAGCCTAACATAGCTATAGCGGTTATCACTTGCGGACTGAATAGTTTTATACATCAATCACAGACAGATAAACTCAGTATAGTAACCTCGGTCGAACAGACCGAGAATTCTTTGTCACCTAACAAGGCATAGCCTGATCGTGTTGGTTGTCAGGCCCTGAGTGGGTTAGAATATTAACCCCCAAGGGAGCTAGAAGATTAATTCTCTACACCCTGCACATCTGCTTGAACTAGGAGATTTTGCAATGAAGAGTACTAAAAAAGGTCAGGGCCCTGCAGGTGAATCCTTTACTGAATGGTTTGGTGAACGTGCGGAAGTGCTTGATGTCCAGACCAAGGCCGCTGGCCCTCAAGGGAGCCTACCGCTAACCGAAGATATGTTGCGTAACTGGTCGAGCGGTGATCTGTTCGGCCTCACGCAGGATGCGGGCATGGGCTGGAACCCTTCCGAACTTGCACAAAGGGAATTCCTGATCCTGAGTACACAAGGTGGTATTCGCTCAGACGACGGCAGTCCAGTAGCTCTGGGCTACCACACGGGCCATTGGGAGGTGGGGCTGCTCATGCGAGAAGCTTCCGAAGAATTGAAGCGTATGGGCTGTATTCCTTTTGCAGGTTTTTGTAGTGACCCTTGCGATGGCCGCACGCAAGGTACCCCTGGTATGTTTGACAGCCTTGCCTACCGGAATGATGCTGCGCAAATCTTCCGGCGGCTAATTCGTTCCCTCCCTACCCGGAAAGGGGTAATGGGCGTCGCCACTTGTGATAAGGGTTTACCAGCCATGATGATGGCTCTAGCCGCAATGCATGATATGTCCTGTATCTTAGTTCCCGGTGGTGTAACTCTTCCTCCTGTTCAGGGAGAAGATGCCGCAAAAATTCAAACTCTGGGTGCAAGATTCTCCCATGGGCAAATTACGCTTGAAGATGCAGCAGAGCTAGGTTGTAAAACTTGTGCCACCCCAGGTGGGGGATGTCAGTTTCTGGGAACCGCGGCTACCTCTCAGGTAGTAGCTGAGGCTCTTGGATTGACATTACCCCATTCTGCCCTTGCCCCATCTGGTCAACCCATCTGGCTAGACATGGCTCGGCGCTCAGCGCGTGCTCTCGTTCACCTGGAATCTAAGGGTATCCGTATGCAAGATATCCTGACGCCCGAAGCAATTAAGAACGCCATGGTTGTCCACGCAGCGTTCGGAGGTTCTACCAACCTAATAATGCATATTCCTGCGGTAGCCCACGCAGCAGGTCTGATGCGGCCTGGGGTAGAAGAATGGGCAGCAGTAAACCGCAAAGTGCCGCGGTTGGTTTCAGTGCTCCCCAATGGCCCCGTGAACCACCCTACCGTCCGTGTATTTATGGCTGGAGGAGTACCAGAAGTAATGCTCCACCTTCGGAGATTAAAGCTGCTTAACGATAAGGTATTGACGGTTTCGGGAAAAACCCTTGGTTACTTGCTGGATGACTGGGAAAGCTCTCCTCGACGGGAAAAACTTCGTGGCCAATTAAAAGATGCCGACAACGTAGATGCTGACGAGGTAATTTTCAGTCCAGATCGGGCGCGTGAGCGCGGCCTGACTAGCACAGTTACCTTTCCTCGCGGAAACCTCACTCCAGAGGGGTCCATCATCAAGAGCACGGCTATCGACCCCACGGTTGTTGACGAGGATGGGATATATCGAAAGATAGGCCCCGCACGAGTCTTCACGAAAGAAAAAGGCGTCATGGATGCAATCAAGTCGCAGGGCCCTGACGGCATCCGGGCAGGAGACGTGGTCGTTCTTATCTGTCGCGGCCCCATGGGAACTGGCATGGAAGAAATTGCGCAAATTACAATTGCATTACGCTATCTTCCTTTTGGAAAGGAAGTTGCAGTCGTCACGGACGCACGCTTCTCGGGAGTTTCGACAGGAGCTTGTGTCGGTCATGTCGGGCCAGAAGCTTTAGCGGGGGGACCAATCGGAAAGGTGATCGACGGCGACCTTATTCAAATTATCATCGACCGCAATAAGCTCGAAGGTAGCGTTGATCTCATTGGCCACGGTGAGAACACGTTTGGGGCAGAAGAAGGAGCACGTCTTCTGGCTGAGCGCCAGCCCCGCCCTGACTTGCGCGCTGACCCTGCCCTACCCGACGATACGCTCCTTTGGGCAGCCCTGCAAGACGTGGGTGGGGGTACCTGGGGTGGCTGTATATTCGACGTTCAAAAGATTATCAATACCCTCAAGGCAGGAAAGAAGGCACTCGGCGGTTAGATAATGCCCTCGCCCCAGCAAAGCCCTTGGGTATACCATGGCAGGACTAGGTTGGACAATTACTGGCCGTCCTTTCTCCGCCCATCACTTCCATAGGTGATGACCTTTCCTAACTTATCCAGGCCCTTTTTAATCTTTAACTCGTCGCCAACAGCCACGATCTGCATGTGATCTAAATCAACATACTTATTGGCTATATCCTGGACCACTTTATCGTCAACGCCAGCGACGTGTTCCGGATAACGATCCCAATAATCCTCGGGGAAGCGATAATACTCCACGATCAGCCAATTCCCGAGAACCGTGCTCGGCTGTTCTAATGAGAGGGCAAAACTCGCGACCATAGCACGGCGGGCATCATCAAGCTCCTTTTCTGGAACAAGCTCTTCGCGTATTCGTTGGAACTCCCTAAGCATCTCCCTTAACGACGGCTCGGAGACCTCAGTGCGAACCTGTGTCGCCGCACTCCATGGCCCCGGATAAATACCGGACCGAAACCTACTATATGCTCCGTAGGTATACCCTTTGTCTTCCCGCAGGTTTAGGAAAAGTCGGGAGGCAGGCCCCCCGCCCAGGATCCGATTCATTACGTTAAGGGGAATGAAATCCGGGTTCTTCCGGGTAAGGCTATGGTTTCCAGCAATGAGATTTGTCTGGACCGAACCAGGTCGGTCCACAAGGTGAATAGTACTCTTACCTAGCTTCATCAATTGAGGAAGCTCATCGGAAGGAATCTGTGCCTGCTCCCATGCGCCAAAATACTTCTTTATAAGCGGCATCAGGTTGTTGGGTGTTATATCTCCCACCACACCAAGAATTGCATTGTTTGGCCGATAATAAGTTGAATGAAAATCTTTTAGTTTTTCCGATGTAACTTTCTCCACTGACCCAAGGGTGGACGATACACGGGCAGCCGGAAAGTCACCATAAAGCACGTTATAAAATCTCTCACGTGCCAAAAAGCTTGGGTCGGACCGCTGTCGTTGTATGTCAGCCATTTCACGCTGCTTGAATTTATTTAGTTCGTCTGCAGGAAACGTCGGGTTCCGTACGATGTCGCTCATCAGGTCGAGAAGAACTTCGCTATCATCCACCAAACCAGAAGCGCCCACCCTAGAAGTGCTAGCTCCGAAACTAGCCCCAGCGCTGAGGCTTGCACCTATACCATCCACTTCTCCAGCTATTTGCTCGCTTGTACGATATACCGTACCCTCTTGGAGCATTTCCGCGACAAAACCGGCTAGACCAACTAAATCCGGCGGGTCTGACAGGGCCCCAGTCTTAATCATTAAAGAGAATGCTATCGTGGGCAGCTTATGATTCTCAAGGATCAGAACCTTCAGGCCATTAGACAGCTGGATCCGAGTTGGGCGAGGCAAAGAAACGCGGAGAATCTCCCGGTTTACCGGTGCTCGCCCTTTAATATCTGCCCCTTTCATAGAAGCAGGTTTATCCACTTGGGCCCGGACGCTGAGGAGATCAACCGCTCCTACAAAAAGAAGAATTAGCACCAGAATAAATTTACTGTTTCCCATGGCCTCTCCCCTTCGGTTTGCTGCTACCCGAAAGCCCTGACTTCTGAACTGGCTGAGTTATCACCACTGTACGGTTCTTCTCGATCAGGTATTGATGTGCGGCCTGCTGAACATCATCCTTTGTGACAGCAGCGTATTTATCAAACAAGGTATTAATTAGATTTGGGTCGTTAAACTTCACCACATATTCCCCAAGCCGGCGCGCTGTGGCAAGAGATGACTGCAACCCTAGAATTATCTGGCGACGAATCTGCGCTTGAGCCTTTTCCAATTCCTGTTCACTAATCCCATTCCGTTGCACTTCCTCCAGCTCCTCTAGGATGGCCTTTTCGAGCTTTTCAACGGGAATCCCAGGCTGAGGATAAGCCATAACATAAAACAAGCTTGGACCCCGGCGGCGGTCAGCTTGAGCGACCGCGTTGCGAGCCAACTGCTTTTCTTTCACAAGTCGTTGGTAAAACCGGGAGCTGCGACCGGAACCGAGAACTGAATCAAGAACAGAAAGTGCATAGCTCTCGGCAGTATTCCCCCGGGGTATATGGTAAGCAATCAGAATCTGCGGCAAGCGGGCTAGGGGGTCAAAAATGGTCGTCCGACGCTCGCCGTAGTGTTCAGGCTCAATTATCTTAGGCTGTGGGGCTGCAGGTTGAGAGGGAATATTACCGAAATACTTCTTCACTTTCTCAAGACACTTAGCGCGATCAAAATCTCCTACCAGAGAAACAACGGCATTATTTGGGGCATAGTAGACACGGAAAAACTCACGAACATCGTCGAGGCCCGCCGCATCCAAATCTTCCATTGAACCGATTACGGAATGCTTGTAAGCAAAATTGTCATAGGCGAGATTGTCAATTTCGAGGATTGACTTCCCGTAGGGTTGATTATCAATCCTCAGGCGGCGCTCTTCCTGAACCGCATTTCGCTGATTATTCAGGTTTTCCTTGGATAGAACAAGCGATCGCATTCGGTCTGCTTCTAGGAACAATACTAAGTCCAGCTGGTTGGCCGGCAAAGTTTCAAAATAGTTAGTGCGGTCCTCACTAGTCGTGCCGTTCATGCTGCCACCATTATTGAAGATCAAAACAAAATGCTCACCTGTCCCAACGTTCTCCGAACCCTTAAACATCATGTGCTCAAATAAGTGCGCAAAGCCGGTCCGACCAGGCCGTTCATTGCGGGAGCCAACATTATAGGTCACCGCCATGGAAACGACCGGAGCAGAGTGATCCTCAACCAGCAGGACCCGTAATCCGTTCTCCAACCGCACGTCGTGAAATGCCGTCTTCGGCACCCGGACTTCCGCCGCTGAGTACACAATCCCCGTTGCTGCCCAAAAGGCTGATACGAGGAAAACCCCATAAAATCGCCCTCTGGTTTGCCTTTTCATCAAAGCCTTCCCCTCTGTAAAGTAAGTTTTCTTATACCTTACCCGCACCTTTCGCCGGATGCAAACGTGAATGTATCGGTGAGAGCAGAAAGGCTGTTAATATCTAAGGATGGCTTACCCCAGCACTTTATATTCTTAATACAAGGCCCTGCGCTCCATGACAAACCTGATTGAAGTTGAAAACCTCTATAAGGGATTCAAAACGTTTAAGCGACGTGAAGGTATCTTAGGCGCCATAAAGGACCTTTTTGTCCGTGACTACCAGACGGTAAAAGCGGTGGATCATATAACTTTCCACATAGAACCAGGTGAGATGGTCGGTTACATTGGCCCAAATGGTGCGGGTAAATCAACAACCATTAAAATGCTGACTGGAATTCTGGTTCCCAGTAGCGGCCATTTACGGGTTCAAGGGATAGTCCCTTCCTTAAACCGCAAAAAACACACCAAGAGGATTGGCGTCGTCTTTGGCCAGCGCACGCAACTCTGGTGGGACATTGCGGTTATCGAGTCTTTTAAGCTACTGAGAGAAATCTATGAAGTCCCACAAGCTGAATATGAATATCGCCTGGGGGTGTTTAATGAGATCCTTGATCTCAAACAATACTTTCACATCCCAGTACGCAAGCTGAGCCTGGGCGAACGCATGCGCTGTGACCTGGCAGCTTCGCTACTTCACAACCCACCGTTACTATTTCTAGATGAGCCGACCATTGGTCTAGATGTTGTAGCCAAAGACCGCGTCCGAGAATTCCTAAAAGAGATCAATCGAGTCTACAAAACGACTGTCCTTCTAACTACCCATGACCTCTCCGACATAGAGGAGCTCTCCCATCGAGTCATGATTATCGACCACGGGAAGCTTCTTTTCGATGGGCCGCTCGCAGAGCTAAAGATGCGGCTGGCTCGCTTCAATCAGATCAAGTTTTTCCTAAAGGACCGAGATCAAGCTGGCCACATCAAAGAGTTAAGTGGGGATGGGGTAACCTGTGAACGCCTGGATGATTTCACCTACCTGCTTCGCTATGACCGCCGAAAACATTCGAGTGGGGATATTATCCGAAATATTGTCACCCGACTAGAAGTCCGCGATTTAATTGTGGAAGAGGAATCCATCGAAGAGCTTGTTAAGCGAATCTACACTGAAGGGCAAGCGTATCTAAATCCTACAACCACGGAGGTAAGTGAACTCCCTCGATGATTTCTTCGTTTAAAGCAGAAATCAGTGTTTACCGCAGCTTTGCCCGTGTTGGGTTCGTGAACGTCATGGCCTACCGGTTGCGGTACTACACAGGAATTATCACCTACATCATTTATGTTTCAGTGTACTACTTCATTTGGAGTGCCGTTCTTGAAGACGGAGGCTCAATAGAAGGATTCGGCTTTCCGGAGATGCTCACTTACATTAGTGTCGGGTGGATAATTCGCTCGTTTTACTTCAACAACATTGACCAGGATATAACCAACCAGGTTTTAGAAGGGAAAATTGCCATGGACCTTATAAAACCGGTAAACATACAATTTATGTATATAGCGGAAGCCTTCGGGAGCTCCTGCTTTCGACTGATTTTACTAACTCTGCCCACGGCCCTTCTTTTAGCCCTAGTATTTCCAGTACGGGCACCGGCAAGCAAAGTGCACCTAGCAACCTTTCTTCTTAGTTCGACGCTCAGCTTCTTCCTTGTCGCTAGCATTAACTTTTGTATTGGTACATTTGCACTTCGTCTAAAATCTATCCTTGGTCTCATACGTGCAAAGTACTTCATATTGGAACTTTGTTCGGGGTTGCTGATCCCAATTACTTTTTTTCCTAGCTGGGCAGAAAGTATTCTGAGGGTTCTTCCTTTCCCGTACATCAGCTTTGCACCTGTCTTGATTTATCTAGGTAAGACAAACGGGTGGGAGATTGCTCGCACTATTGGAATGCAGGTATTCTGGATTCTGACATTACTTATCATTGGACACCTACTTTGGTCTTGGTCCAGCCGGAAGATTACAATTCAAGGTGGATAGGAAAACTGAGGTCAAGGCCAGCGAAACCAATAAATTCCGCTACCCCTGAAACCAATCCAACACAGAATGAAACGTCATCTGCAATTACTAATTAAATATCTTGCCCAATACTCTAAGGTTCGCCTTGCTTATAAAGCCGACTTTTTCATTGCTCTAATAACATCAATGACTGCAACTATTCTAGGTTTTGGTTTCATGCTGGTACTGTTTACTAAAATCCCAACCCTAAAAGGTTGGGATTTTTATGAAGTGCTGTTTTTATACGGATTTTCTCTTATCCCGTTAGGTTTTTTTAATATCTTAAGCTGGAATCTCTATGATTTCAGCAATCTGTATATCATCCAAGGACGGTTCGACCGGGTACTTCTCCGCCCAGTTGATTCTCTATTCCAGATCCTTTTTGAAAAATTCCGAATTGAATCACTGCAAGAAGTTTTTACGGGAGCAATCGTTTTATGGATTTGTTCCGAAAAGCTAAACCTTGAATGGAATACACTAAAAATAGCGCTGTTTCTGATTATGGTTATTTCTGCGACCATCATATACATATCAGTGTTTTTGATCTTAACTGCTGTATCCTTTTGGTTCGAGGACCGAATCGGCATCGTACCTCCAGTTTTTAACATGTTAACCTTTGGACGATATCCCTTAACAATTTACAATAGTTTCATTCAGTTCGTGCTTAGTTGGATTATACCCTTTGCGTTTGCAACGTTTTACCCAACTACCCATTTCTTGGGCCGGGATGAATTTTTAGCCCATTCACAAATAGTACCCTTGGTTGGAGGGTTTTTCTTTGTCATGGCTCTGGTAGTTTGGAATCGGGGCGTTCGGAATTACACTAGTACTGGATCTTAATTCTCAAAAAACCATACTTCCCTAATTCAATCCACCTCACTTATTAAATTGTGTTACCTAAGCCCTTGCGTTAAACCTTTGCCATCCCTATTATCATGAGAGCCAAACCTTCATTTTATAAAATTAGTCCCGGAGGAAATTCGATGTCCAGTAATTCCCTACCCACATATGTAAAATCTGCTACACCAAACCCGACAACAAATCGCGCCCCTTGGTACACTAATATTGCCCCAAGCTATGCAGGTGTATTTCTTTGGATTGGTTACTATCAGGGCCTCGGAACCGAGACTTTATCTCAGGTTGGGTTGGCCGGTTGTATATTGGGTTTAGTTTTTGCGGGTTTAATAAGCTACGGCCTCTTTTATTACGTACCAGCTATTCTTGGGATGAAAACAGGCCACCCTCTTTATATTGTTGGGACCTCAACCTTTGGGACACATGGGGGGTACCTGATGCCAGGGCTTTTAATGGGACTCCTGCAAATTGGTTGGTTTGCTGTAGGAACTTTTTTTGCCACTAAATTTATATTGACTGGAATCGGCATAAATTCAACTCCTATGACACTTCCATTTGCAGTGGTATCAGTACTTTGGGCCTACTCCCTGGGTTATATTGCAATTAAAGGAATCCAATACGTCGGCCGCGTTGCAACTATTCTTAATCTTATTCCTGCCTTAATCATATTATTCGTTTTTGCAAAAACTTCATCCGGCATACCAAGTTACTTACCCGAAAATCCAGCGACAGGTTTCGGAATATTAATGACCATTCAGGTCGTGGTGGGGTTTTTTGCAACTGCAGGAGCAGCTGGGACAGATTTTGGAATGAACAGTCGTACAAAAAAAGATATTATCTTAGGGGGTTTATTAGGAATCGCAGTCCCAATAATTTTAGTGGGGGCACTAACGCTGGGTGCAGTTGCAGGAGCTCATGGGTTAAATGCTTCGTTGCCAGATTTACAATATGGAACAGCAGTTGCATCAGTTGGCGGCCTGTTGGCCTCCGTTATGTTCCTCCTTTTTGCAGTAGCCTCAATAGCGCCTGGGTGTTTCTCAACTTTTATTGCTGCAAATAGCTTTGAGACAATGTTACCCCGTATTCCTCGTTTGACATCAACCATGATAGCGGTAACCTTGGCCGCAATCCTGTCAATTACTGGAATTGCCGCAAACCTTGTTGGGTTTTTTACTGTTGTCGGGGCTTCTTTTGGGCCAATTTGTGGAGCAATGGCAGCAGACTACCTTCTTTCAAATCGGACCTGGGCAGGCCCACGTAAGGGGGTAAATATTGCGGGGTACGGTGCTTGGGCATTAGGTTTTGTTGTAGGAATAATTCCACTCCCATTCATTCCCTTGGCTGAAAACCTAAAATCAATGATGCAACCAGCCGTTGTTTATTCGTTTCTTACTGGTTTTATAGTATATATAGTCCTCTCAAAACTTGGATTAGAGCCATCGCCAATTAATAGTGAAGTTTCTTCTCAAAATGAATAATTTTTATATTTATTTATTTTTAAATTATTGATACTTTATTTAGAAATTATAAATTGTTATATATCAATAATATACAAACTATAACTCTCTTTTTGCTCACCTTTTAGCTGCCGTTTTTTACATCATTTATCTAACATTTATAACGGTATTTTGTTCTATTTTTTCATATTTTTGTGCTGATTTGAGTACGTAATACAAATACTAGAAAAAATATGAATAAGGTCTTAATTTAATTTTGTTAAAAAAATATATAAATACAATCCTTTGGCTTATTTTTGGTTTATAAACATAAATTAACAAAACTACCAAATTCTTATGGGTATTTGTAAATGTGCACAATTACGATTATCTGTTCACCCAGAATCCCTACCCTTCATATATTCAATATAGAAAATTTATAAAAATATTATTTCTTTGAAATCCCTTAACGCCGTTAATCCTTCGATCTTTCAACTTACTTACAGAAATATTTAAATGTAATAATAGTTAATATTATCCCACATATAAGTGGTTTTTTTATTGATATATATTAATGATGTGGTTAATATTATACATATATAGTCCAAAGTGGTAAAAATAAATATATAAGGGAATATTAAAAATATATTATAATAATATGTTAACTATAGGTGGAAATTAATATTAGTATAAATTATTAATATAGTATTTTAATCACTAAAAATAAGATTAAATAGCTATTCAGTGGTAAATATTATTAATTAAATAAGTAATTAATAAATACTTCCCACCTGTTATCAGACTTCTTATTTAATATTTCCATGTGATTATACTATTTCTACTTTTAATCACTTTAAATTTTCCTTGTTCTATTATATTTCGCTCGGTACAATTTTTTCATATCACGATGGAAAAGAAAAATATCTCCCAACTCCTCCACCCATTCATCTCCCAGTCAAACCCAGATCAAATTAAAATTATTCATATTTATTTGGGATTATTATCAAAATGGAATCGGAAAATTAATCTTACCTCTATTCGGAGCGAAAATGATTGTATTACAAGACATTTTGGGGAATGCATGTTCCTCTCCACTCAATTCCAATGCTTTGGTAATGTTATTGATATTGGAAGCGGGGCAGGATTCCCTGGCCTACCTCTTAAAATATCATTTCCCCACCTATTCCTTACCCTTCTTGAACCCTCTTCTAAAAAACGGGCATTCCTCAATGAGGTGAAACGTGAATGCAATTTTCAAAACGTCCATGTCCTCCCTGATAGGTTTGAACATTTTTTGATTCATAATCCTACAAAAAAATTTGATATGGTCACTATGCGAGGGCTTAAAGAACATGAAAAAATTGCCATTAAAGCCGAAAATATACTTTCCCCACAAGGAAAAATATGTCTGTGGGTTAATTACCAAAAATCCTATGAAATAATTCGGAATGTTAAAGGTTATCACTGGAAAAAACCTCTGCCCCTTCCCCTATCTTACCAACGGGTAATTTTAGTTGGTGAAAAGAAGGATTAATAAAAAATGTTTCACGTGAAACATTTTGTCCCTTGCCTCAGGATAACAAAATGCTGTAAAGTCTCGTTCATATCTAGCATATACCGGGGGTGGCGTGGCCCGAATTATCGCCGTCGCAAACCAAAAGGGAGGGGTGGGCAAAACCACAACAGCCATAAATTTAGGCGCCAGCCTTGCGTATGAAAATATGCAAACACTGGTGGTTGATTGCGACCCTCAGGCTAACTCTACAAGCGGCCTTGGATCCTCCAAGGACACTAACCGCCTGTCTATTTATCACGCCTTACTTCTCGACGAACCTCTCTCCAAAATCACAATTCATTGCCAGCCAGAGGGTCTCAATCTAATTCCTTCAGAAAAAAACTTAGCGGGTGCAAATGTTGAATTAGTGGGTCGAAAAGCAAGAGAAACCATACTTTCTGAAAAATTGGAAGGAATAAGAAACAAGTATAATTTCATAATTCTCGATTGCCCACCAGCCTTAGATCTTTTAACACTAAACTGCTTGGTAGCAGCAGATTCAGTCCTTATTCCAATCCAATGCGAATATTTTGCCCTAGAAGGTGTTTCAGAGATGCTGGACACAATTAACCGGATCAAAAAAACTTTTAAACCCAAGTTATCATTGGAGGGAATTCTTCTAACAATGTATGACGATCGGATAAACCTAGCAGGTCAGGTAGCTAAAGACCTCAAGGATTATTTTGGAGACAAGGTTTTTAACACAATTATTCACCGAAATGTACGGCTAGCTGAAGCCCCTAGCTTCGGAAAGCCAATTTTGTTGTATGATAGGTCAAGCCGAGGAGCAGAATGCTATATTCAGCTTGCAAGGGAGGTAATTAGGAATGTCAAGGACAGCACTGGGACGGGGCTTAGGATCATTAATTAAGGAAGTGGAAGAAACTCGTGAGGGATTAAAAAATATTCCTGTTAAATCCATTGATCCAAGCCCATTTCAACCCCGAACCTATTTTACTGAAGATAAGCTGACCGAATTAACGGATTCAATTCGTTCAAGTGGTATTGTCCAACCAATTCTCGTACGAAAAGTTTTTGATAGATACCAAATTATCGCTGGAGAAAGGCGTTGGCGTGCAACCAAAAAAGCAGGATTAGAAAAAATACCCGCCATTATACGAACTTTATCTGATAAAGAAGCCCTCCAGCTAGCTTTAACTGAAAATATCCTCCGAGAGGATTTAAATCAGCTAGAAATAGCCCGTGGAATGGAGGCAATGGTTAACCATTTCAAATATAACCATGATGAAATTGCCCAACGTTTAGGAATTAACAGAAGTACAGTAAGTAATACAATTCGATTACTTAAACTTCCCCAAGAAATACAAATCCTTTTACAGGAAGGGCGCATAACTCCGGGACATGCCCGAGCGATTTTATCCACATCAAACATTAATTTTCAAATAAAATTAGCAAATAGGATTGTAAAAGAAGATCTATCAGTACGACAGGTGGAAAAAATATGCAAAGAGGAAATAAGACAAACAAAAACTCATTCAAAAGAAATTGAAGCCAAAATAGACCCCAACATAAAAGCAGCATTAATGGATATTGAAAGGAAAATTGGAACTAAAGTTCAATTAAGTGGATCAAATAAAAAGGGGAAATTAATAATCTGGTATCATTCATCTAATGAATTAAACCGACTTTATGATATTTTATTAGGAGATATATAATACTACATATGTAGTATTAAATACTTTAACCATGGAGAATTCCTGTGCCAAACATGTTTGAAAAAAAAACAGACGAAGATTTTTTGGGTCGATTAGGATTGAAAGCTGATGATTTTAAGGGTTTCCTTGATAAAGATGTCATCCTCGAAGGAAGGCTTTCCCTAACTGGAACGTTTAAATGTGATGGAATTTTTAAGGGTGAAATTAATTGTGAAGGATTACTTATTCTTGGAGAAAGTTCCCGTTTTGAAGGAATAATCCACTCAAAACAGGTTAGCGTGCAAGGGGCTGTCCAAGGAGATATTCATGCTGAAGAAAAAATGGTAATCCTCGAAAAAGCAGTCGTTCAAGGCGATATATTTACTGATCGCTTGGTTATTGAAGCCGGGGCTATTTTTGATGGGACTTGTCATATGAGATTACCCGGTGATCTAAAAGCAGAACCAAAAGAAAAATTATCTCCAGAGCCAACCATCGTTTCCCATTAAATTAATACAGGATTCTTTGGATTATCTGGATTCTTTAAAACAATGAATGTGTTTTTCTATTTAGACGAACTATGTAACCTAAAAAATTACGAAATATTATTTTACTCTTCTACTAAATCTGTTTCATTAGTTTGTGTGTTCTTGGTTTACTAGCAAATAAATCCACTAAAAAAGTTTGGGAAAGAAGATTTTTAACCTAATAAAAGGGTTAGAATATTTTTCATGGAAGAAAATCCACGATTGACATCACTTGTTAAGGCGGCGGGTTGAGCAGGTAAGATTAATCCAAAGGTTTTGGATTCTGTACTTACTAAGCTACCGCGTCAAAAAAACGGGAATGTTCTTATTGGCTTTCATTCCTCGGATGATGCTGGCGTGTATCAACTCAGCAAAAATTTATCTTTGGTGCAAACTGTGGATTTTCTTACCCCCATTGTTGATGATCCCTTTACCTTTGGCCAAATTGCTGCTGCCAATTCATTAAGTGACATATACGCAATGGGGGGTAAGCCAATTTCCGCCCTTGCCATAATATGTTTTCCTACAAACTTATTACCTGAAAGGGTTTTTCAAGAAATACTCCGGGGTGGCCTTGAAAAGATGGAAGAGGCTGGATGCGTTATTATTGGTGGCCATAGTATCAACGATGATGAAATAAAGTTTGGATATGCAGTTAACGGTGTCATAAATTCGGACAAAATAATGGCAAATAAATATGCTCGCCTAGGAGACCAGCTAATACTAACAAAAAAACTGGGCACTGGGATTATCGCAACCACCCTTAAGCGATTAAAGGCTAGTAAGGCTGCCATCTCTGAATCTGTGAATTCTATGTTGAAACTTAATAAAAAGGCTTCAGAGCTAGCAGTTCAATTTGGAGCGCATGCTATCACTGATGTAACTGGATTTGGTTTGCTTGGGCATGGAAGGGAGCTTGCTCTTGCAAGTAACGTAAGCATTCAGTTTGACCATAAAAAAATTGAGTTCCTTCCCCAAGCACTGGAGTACTCTCGAGAAAAACATTTGGCAGGTGGGCTAAAAAATAATAAGGAGTTTTTGAAAAGTTACGTTGAAATTTCTCCAGGAGTTCCTGAGGATGTTGAAAATCTTCTTTATGATCCCCAGACTTCAGGAGGTCTGCTTATTTCCGTTGAAGAACATGAAGCTCAAAACTTATTTTCATCTCTTGCTGAGAATGAAATAAATTCTCAAATTATAGGAAAGGTTACACCCAAAACCTCTCCGTTGCTTTCGGTAATGTAAAGGTAAAGACATCTCTACCAATCTTCATTAAGGTATTAATCCATGAAATATAAACCATCCAAACAGTTGATTCTCGGATTAATCATACTGCTTGGTGGTGGTGGATTCATTGTCGGAGAATACTTTCTGGTTAAGTTGTATCCAGTCTACCAGAAAAAAAGGGTGGCGGAGCTCTCTGAGCTCTTACCCTACACAAACGAAGATATGGGCATTGCGATGAAAATAGCCTATGGAATATTTGGGGATGTGGAAAAATTCACAGGCGGGGTGAGGATTCGCCGAAAGTATTTCTGGAGCGTCGGTCCCTCCATTAGTATTACCTCCCGCCCAAATCTAGATGGCACTCATAAGTTCGCCCCCACTATTTTAGCTCAATGGCAAACGGCAGGGATACGTGAAGAGATACCCCAATACCGCTTTTGGCACACTAAGATCCACAACCGAGACGCCGTATTAATTAAACTTTACAAGGATCGTGGCATTCACCTGACAGGGAAAATCATCTCTCCGGAGAGAATCATTGAAGTGGATTGCGCGCCCGGCCAGGAAGAAGAGGATCTTTTTCTTAAGCTTTGCGAAGATACAATTCGCAATGTAACTATCCTAGGAACAAATATTTCTCCTGCAAACAACGATCAGATTATCGAGCTTCAACCCCGAACAACAAATCCAAACTGAACCCTGCATTACTTACTATTGTGAGAAAAGAGCTGGTAGTGTCACCTGACTGGCGGCTCCCACCGAAAAAACATTACTCTACTAGCTTGTAACGATATTCCTCTATTACTGGGTTAGTGAAGACTTCACGCGCTAGCCGCTCCACCTCAGCTCTAGCGGCTTCGAGATTTAAGTCCTCCTTGAATTGAAGCTCAAAAAACTTCCCCTGCCGAACTTCTTCGACCGCACTGTTCCCCTGATTTTTCAAAGCTGCCAGAATTGTGGCCCCCTGCGGGTCGAGTACTGTCTTCTTCAATGTCACAAAAAGGTGGGCTTTTTTCACTACTGCCTCCGATAATCACGATCTCCACACGAATTAGAAATCCTTGTGTGCTGCACACATTATAACAATCTTGATAGAGATTCGACTCTAGCGCACCAGAGCACATCTTCCACAATTGCTGGCTCTGTGGTTACAACCCATTTCTACGTGCATGCTAGAATGGAGGTCGAGCTACCGGGAGCCAACCCATCTTGAAACAAATCTACTCTGACCAATACGACTTAAACCTTGGTAACCACATATTTCCCTCCCTAAAGTACCGACTCCTTAAAGAAAGGCTTCTCCGCGAAGGAATAATTCATCCCGAGGATATTGTAGAGCCAAAAGCTGCCAGTGATGACGACGTGGGCCTGGTCCATCATCACGACTATGTTAGCAGACTAAAACTTGGGAAGCTTTCAGGCATCGAAATTAAGCGAATGGAAATTCCCTACTCTGCACAGCTGGTACGTGCTGTATGGCTCTCCGCCGGAGGGTCAATTCTGGCCGGAAAACTAGCCCTGAAAGAAAAGATTGCGGCGAATCTCTGTGGTGGATTCCACCATGCCTACCCTGGTCACGGTGAAGGTTTTTGCGTGTTGCACGATGTTGCCATCGGCATTCGCAGCCTCCAAAAAAATTGTGCAATCGGGCGCGCCCTAATCATCGACTGTGACGTCCATCAGGGGAATGGCACGGCAGCCATCTTCGCAAGCGACCCTACGGTTTTCACACTGTCCCTGCACCAGGAAAATAACTACCCCTACCCTAAGCCACCGAGTTCACTTGATGTTAATTTTCCCGACGGCGTGGGCGACGATGAGTACCTGGAGACACTCGAAAGAAGCCTAACCCAAGCCTTTCAACAGTTTGAACCTGATCTCCTATTTTACTTAGCAGGAGCCGACCCCTACAAGGAGGATCAGCTAGGAGGACTAGCTCTTACAGTTGAAGGACTCCGTGCCCGCGACGAAATGGTGATCGGCCAAGCGCACAAACATAACTGCCCTGCCGCCATCACCCTAGCTGGCGGCTACGCTCACCATGTGGAGGACACAGTATTAATCCACTCAAACACCATTCTTGCAGCGAAAAAAATCTTCGAGAAATAAACGTCCTACTTTTTTAGTTTTTCTGCAAGGTGCACTAGGTTCAGCGATCCTTGGCGGTAACCCTCAAGATCAAGAGTGACAAATCTAAAACCAAGAGCTTTGAAAATTTTTACGAACTCCTGGCTTGTTTCAGGGTTAAGGGCGCGTGGGAGCTCCTCAGAAGAAATCTCGATGCGAACCATCTCGTCATGATGACGTACCCTAAACTGGTGGAATCCCATTGATCGCAGTGCTTGCTCCCCTTTCTCAACCACTCTAAGGCGATCTGGTGTAACCTCCACACCGTAGGCAATACGCGAAGAAAGGCAAGCTGAAGCTGGACGATTCCAAACAGGCAATTTAACCTTTCGCGCTAACTCTCGGATCTCTTTCTTCTTCAGTCCAGCTTCAACCAGCGGAGCAAGCACCTGGTGTTCGCGCGCAGCATTTTCCCCGGGGCGCCAATCTCCTTGATCCTCCACATTCATCCCATATGCCACGGCCGCAAACTTCCGCTCCTCAACGATGGAATCAAGTTTATTGAACAGCTCATCTTTGCAAAAGTAACATCGATCCGGATTGTTGGCTCGATACGCTGGATTCTCCAGCTCATTGGTGCGCACAAACTCGTGAGGAATCCCATACTTTGCAATGATTTGGGTGGCCTGAATGCGGTCAGCCTCCGAATAGCTGGGGCTCAAAGCGGTCACTGCTAGCATCTTCGGCCCCAATACGCGGTAAGCAGCCAAAGCAAGGTAAGCAGAATCTACCCCACCACTGTAGGCAACGAGCAGAGAGTCCAGCGAACGAAGGTAACCTTCGAGCTTTTGTTGTTTCGCTTCCAATAGGGTCATTTAATTTTCGCCAAAATACACAAACACCTACCTGTTAAGCCACACCGCTCAGTGCAATGCTGGTTCCGCTCCTGGCCAGACAGACCGCAGCAATAAAATCCTTTTCATCCAGCCGCATTACCCGCACTCCTTGTGTTGAGCGCCCGGCGGCACGAATCCCATGCGCATCCAACCGGCTGATCTTTCCTCTAGAGCTGATTACCATAATCTCAGTTGCCTCACTCACGCTCAAGACACCAATAACACTACCGTTGCGCTTTGTAACTTTAACATTAATCACGCCACGACCGCCACGGGACTGCTTCCGGTAAGCCGAAGCTAAGGTTTGCTTTCCGAACCCGTTCTCAGTTACCGATAAGATCAATTCATTCTGTCCCACAACCTGCATTCCTACGATGCAGTCGTGTTTGCCAAGGTGCATGCCCCGCACCCCCTGGGCCGTCCGGCCCATACTACGAACATCCGATTCAGAAAAACGAATGGCCATTCCGTTGCGTGATGCCAGGAGGATAGTATCTTGGCCCGTGCTGAGTTTGGCCGCGATCAACTCATCACCATCTCCTATGTTCATCGCGATAATTCCGCGTGCCATTGGATTAGAAAAGGCCGACAGCCGAGTTTTCTTGATTCGCCCCTTGAGCGTCGCTAGAATCACATAACCTTCCTTGGCATATGTCTCTCTCCCGACGCGAATATCCTCCTTCTTGTCCGCTAACTCGCGCACACTCACCAACGCCGCAACCTTTTCACCATCGGCTAGGTTCACAAGGCTTGTGATATGCTTGCCCCGGCCAGCAGTTGCGACATCAGGAATTTCATACACTTTAAGCCAATGAACCTTACCCTTGCTTGAATAAACCAGGATATAACTGTGCGTAGAGGCAACAAAAAGCCGCTCAATAAAATCCTCTGCTCTGGTTTTCATCCCGAT
>CAZSDV010000018.1:0-1760 GCA_964605715.1 uncultured Acidobacteriota bacterium | reverse complement strand
GCCAAGGGGGTTCGCTTCATAAATCCAGAATGGGATACTGTAATAACAACATCCTGCACAGGAATAAGATCTTCCAGGCTGATGTCAGCCTGTTCTTCAATAATTTCAGTTCGGCGCTCGTCTCCGAAACTTTTCTTAACCTCCTCTAGCTCACCAACAATAACGCCCTTTAATATTTTTTCGCTGCCTAGGATCTCCTGGTAACGGGAAATTTTCTTCCGGAGCTCTTCATATTCCTGGTCAATTTTACCTCGTTCCAAAGCTGTAAGGCGTTGCAACTGAAGTTCGAGAATAGCTTGCGACTGCCGGTCAGTGAACTTGAAGCGTGTTACCAGGCCGTGTTTCGCTTCCTTTGGCCCCTTTGCAGCACGGATCAATTTGATAACAGCATCCATCCGACCCAGTGCTTTTTTATATCCTTCCAGAATATGAGATCGCTCCTGGGCTTTGCGTAAGTCATGTTGGGTCCTGCGGGTGACGATCGTCACCCGATGCCTAAGAAAAACCCGCAGCATCTCGATTAGTGAAAGGACCCGTGGACTCCCATCCACAATTGCCAACATAATCATCCCAAAGCTTTCCTGTAATTGCGTGCGCTTATACAGGTTATTTAAGACAATCTCTGCCTGCTCCCCCCTTTTTAACTCAACGACGATCCGCATACCATCGCGGTCGGATTCGTCACGAATATCCGAAATTCCTTCGACTTTCTTTTCCTGTACCAACCGTGCGGTACGCTCGATTACCCTTGATTTGTTAACCTGGTAAGGGATTTCAGTGATAACGATCTGCTGCTTGTCACGCCCTGGCCGCTCGATGGCAGCCTTAGCACGCATCGTGAAAGAACCTCGCCCAGTCCGATAGGCCTCCTTAATTCCAGAGCGCCCGTAAATGTTAGCGCCAGTGGGAAAATCAGGGGCAGGAATGATCTGAAGAACCTCATCCAACCCCACCTTGGGCTTCTTAATAAGAAGGATTGCCGCATCCAAAACCTCAGTTAAGTTATGAGGTGGGATGTTAGTAGCCATTCCCACCGCTATGCCCGACGCTCCATTGACGAGTAGACCCGGTATTATTGCGGGAAGCACAACTGGCTCTTCCACTGATTCATCGAAGTTCTGGACGAAGTCCACCGTATCTTTAGTGATATCGGCCAGAAACTGCTCGGCAACCCGATCGAGTCGACACTCAGTGTATCGATAAGCTGCAGCAGGGTCACCATCAATAGAACCAAAATTACCTTGGCCATCAATCAATGGATACCGCATGTTGAAATTTTGAGCCAGTCGTACCAAAGCATCGTAAACAGCAGAGTCACCGTGCGGGTGATATCTTTTAATAACTTCGCCCACAACGCCAGCGCATTTACTATAAGATTTTCCAGACGTAAGCCCTTCGCGAAACATCGCGAATAGGATACGTCGCTGAACCGGCTTCAGTCCGTCACGAACCTCAGGAAGGGCCCGCCCCACAATAACGCTCATGGCATAATCCATATAAGAGCGCTTCATTTCATCTTCAATGTTGACGGGGATCAGCTGTCCAGTTGATTTTACTAGCTCTTGATTCCCCATGCGTTTAATCTCCTCAACAGATCATGAATTATTAAAAAGCTAAGGCTCCACCACTAGAATTCGGTCTTCTTCGTCCACTTCCTTAAGTCGTACTTCAATAAACTGGCCTTCCGTGGTAGGAAGGGCCCGCCCCACGTAGTTTGCCTGAATAGGAAGTTCGCGATGACCACGGTCAATTAACACACA
>CAZSDV010000017.1:21289-36564 GCA_964605715.1 uncultured Acidobacteriota bacterium | reverse complement strand
GGAGCCAAGCTGCTCGACGACCTGCATCACAATGCTGTCCGAGAGTACGTGGACTGGAAAACTGCTCCTGCCTATCCCCAGCCCTCCATCATCAATACTGGCACGGTCATGGTAAGTAAGGAAAATCTCCAATCATTCCGTGATGCATTGCCGCCGCCGCCAGGCCCTATGGGCATGTAGTCTTTGAATTACATAAGTTGACCATCCAGGAGGAAAATTACTATGGCCACGACGAAAGATGTCGACCAGAAGGTACGTGAGCTGAAAACGCCAAAAGAGGTTGTTGCCTTCTGCCAAGAAAACGAAGTAAAGATTGTCGACTTCAAGTTTACCGACCTGGTTGGTAGCCTACAACACTACTCTTTGCCTGCTGACCAAGTAGACGAGAGCACTCTAGTCGACGGACTAGGATTTGACGGATCTAGTATCCGCGGTTTTCAGGAAATCCACGAAAGCGACATGCTGATGATGCCTGACGTCAGCAGCTCCTTCATGGATCCTTTCTCTCAACACAAAACCCTTAGTATAACCTGCAATATCATGGACCCTATTACGTTGGAAAAATACACGCGTGAGCCTCGTTACGTTTCACAAAAAGCTGAGGCTTACCTCCGTTCCATCGGCGTGGCTGACACCAGTTTTTGGGGACCTGAGGTGGAGTTTTATGTATTCGACGACGCAAGGTTCGATCAGAATGAGCATTCAGGTTACTACTATATAGATTCTAAAGAGGGAGCCTGGAACTCTGGCAAGGAAGAAAATCCAAACCTTGCCCACAAGCCTCGCTACAAAAGTGGATACTTTCCCGCTCCTCCAGTTGACACCCTTCAGGATTTTCGAAGTGAAGCGGTGCTTAGAATGAAAAAAGTTGGTATTGAGGCTGAAGTTCATCACCATGAAGTCGGCACAGCGGGCCAGTGTGAAATTGACATTCGCTTTGCCCCACTCACCCGCATGGGTGACTCTGTGATGATTTACAAGTACATCTTAAAAAATCTGGCTAAGGAATACGGGAAAACCGTCACCTTCATGCCAAAGCCTGTATTTATGGATAACGGCTCAGGAATGCACACTCACCAGAGCCTCTGGAAAGACGGAAAAAATATCTTCTTTGATGACTCAGGCTATGCTCAGCTAAGTAAGACAGCCTTACATTACATCGGTGGACTCCTTCACCACGCCCCGGCGCTAATGGCATTCTGCGCACCGACCACCAATTCCTATTGCCGACTGGTGCCAGGCTATGAGGCACCCATCAATCTAGCTTATTCGCAGCGAAATCGAAGCGCCTGCGTGCGTATTCCACTGTATTCCAAAAGTCCAAAATTAAAACGCCTGGAGTTCCGTTCGCCAGACCCTTCCGCAAATATCTACCTAGCAATGTCAGCTATGTTGATGGCCGGCCTTGATGGTATCCAGAAAGAAATAGACCCCGGCAAACCCCTCGACCGGAACATCTACCACTTGCCGCCCCAGGAGGCTGCAAAGGTCAAGACCATGCCCGCATCCCTTGAAGAATCGTTAAACGCACTAGAAAAAGACTCGGAATTCTTAACCCAAGGCGATGTGTTTACCAAAGACCTAATAGAAACCTGGCTTGACTACAAGAGAACTAATGAAATTAATGCTCTTCGATCCCGGCCGCACCCGTATGAATTCTATCTCTACTACGAGGTATAGTTGAGCCTGAGATAGGGCGCACTAAAAACGCGCATGTCTTTGAGCAATCAAAGTTGAGCTACCCCTTACGAAGCCAGAGATTCCACTCACCAAGAAGCCCAAAAAGGAGGAAGCTCCAGGGAATGGGCAGAAATCAAATGATCCATTGGACAATCCGTGGCCTTCTTTTGTCTCTTTTAGGTTTCCTGGGCTTTGTCAGCCTGACGTGGGCACAGGAGGGCGCAGTGACCGTAACAGAAATAGTTGGCACCTCCATTACAGAGGCAATTGACAGCGATATAGGCCAAGTTCAAGAAAATTTAAACATCGTCTGGATTATCCTTTCAGCCGCACTGGTCTTCTGGATGGGTGCTGGCTTCGCCATGGTAGAGGGCGGCTTCACGCGCGCTAAAAACGCCGGAAATATCATGACCAAGAACCTAATGACCGTCTCAGTGGCTGCCATTGGTTATTGGGCCATTGGCTTTGCTCTCATGTTCGGAATCAGTAATGGAATAATGGTAGGCGCGTCCCATTTCTTCCTTGAAGGTTTTGATAACGCTTCCCCAAGGGGTCATTGGGCATATGCCTTCTGGATATTTCATGTGTTGCTTGCTGGAGTGGCGGCGACAATCGTTTCCGGCGCTGTAGCTGAAAGGGTAAAATTTAGCGGGTACCTGATCTACACGTTCATTATCGCACTATTCATCTACCCGGTCTTTGGCCACTGGGCCTGGGGGGCTCTATTTAATCCTGATAATGCAGGAGCCTGGTTAAGCAGCCTGGGTTTTATTGATTTTGCTGGGTCCACAGTCGTCCACTCGGTTGGAGGCTGGTCAGCCCTGGCTGGAGCCATTGCTGTTGGACCACGCCTCGACAAATTTTCCCGCAACCGTAAACCGCGCGTCATTCCGGGACACAGCATGACGCTGGCCACACTCGGTGTATTTATCCTCTTCTTCGGCTACTTTGGGTTTAATGCTGGATCCACCACAACAGGTACTGGTGAAATAGCCCGGATTATAGTCAATACCTTTATTGCCGGTTGTGCCGGTTCGATTGCAGCCCTCTTTACCTCCTGGAAAAAGGTGGGTAAACCCGATATAAGTATGGTTCTCAACGGAACTTTGGCAGGTCTGGTAGCTATTAGTGCAGGTTGCAATTCAGTCACTCCGTTAGGTGCCCTGGTCATTGGCACTGTTGGTGGTTTCCTGGTTATCCTATCTGTTCTGTTTTTTGAAAACATTGGGGTGGACGACCCTGTAGGTTCAATCTCGATTCACTTGGTAAGTGGTATATGGGGTACCTTGGCTGCTGCCCTGCTACATGAAAATCTCTTCCTGGGTCCTGAATATGATTTAGCAGCCCAACTGTGGATCCAGATTTTAGGCATCTTCACCTGTGCTGTCTGGACTTTCCCGATGGCATTCCTAGTATGCCACATGATCAAGGCCACCGCAGGTCTTCGAGTAAGTGAGAGAGAGGAAATTGAAGGTTTGGATATTGGTGAGCATGGCTCACGAGCTTATCCTGACTTCACTCAAAACCCCTAGCCTAGAACTGACTATCACTGAGGGCTGAAAGAGAAGGAAGGGAAACGGAGATTTACGTGGATTTTACTCAGGGGAAAAATTGGTCTTACCACCAAGCTGCCATCCCAGGGGAGTTCGCTTCATATTTCGGCTTAACAGCAATTCAGATTGAATTAACTCAGCCTGGCCCGATAACCCTGGCTAATATAGTGGGTTCCCGGGAGTAATACTCCAAAAGGAGGGGAGAAACATGAAAAAAGTTGAAGCCATTATTCAACCCTTCAAACTAGACGACGTGAAGGATGCGCTATCTCAAATAGGGGTTGCTGGCATTGGCATGACAATAAGCGATGTCCGAGGCCATGGTCGCCAAAAAGGCCATACGGAAGTATACCGAGGTCGAGAATATACCATCGACCTGCTCCCTAAAGTCAAAATTGAGATGGTTCTTCCCGACCAGATTGCTGATGAAGCAATTGACTGTCTAATCAAAGCAGCTCAAACTGGAAAAATAGGTGATGGGAAAGTATTCGTCTCTTCCGTTGACGAAGTATTCCGCATTCGCAGTGGAGAGAAAGGCGAACAAATACTTTAATGGAACAACCTTCGTCCCTAAGGTAAAGGATTAGATGAACATAGATTTTTATCCTTCAGCTGCCCGCGTAGAGCTAACCCCCTGGAATAGTGGATCTCTGTGCTCTGCCTACCCTACCGGCCAGCTGTCAACAGAAATAACCTTCCTTTCATCCTTCCTTCCTTCCAATAACCTCCTATGATGACTCCGGAGAGCATATCACCCTCTACTTTCTCCACATTGGCCGACGCTTACCGTAAAAAGTCGCAAGAGATACGTAATAATTTTTTTACAACTGGCAACGGACTTGAAACTGCAAGATTGCGGTCCTCTCTAATTGATGAGGTCATCTGTAAAATTTACAAATCATGCATATCTTCCTCATTGAAGGGTCCCAGGGGGTTTTGTCTGGTAGGTCTGGGTGGTTATGGCAGAGGAGAGCTTTCACCTTACTCTGACGTGGACCTGTTGCTTCTCTACCGCTATCAAGTGGGAAAGCCTGTCAGGAAAGATCAGCTGGGCAAGCTCCTTAGGAATCTGTGGGATCTGAACCTGAACTTGGGTCATTCCGTGCGCCCGCTAGCTGATTGCGCACGCCATCATCCAGATAATTTGGAATTTAGCATTTCACTGCTTGACGCACGCTATCTTGCAGGTGACCAAGCTCTTTTTACTCAATTGGGAACTGAAGCCCTTCCTCATCTAATAGGTTCCCAGAGCGTGAAACTCCTGCGGAATCTCACTCAACTTACCTCGGAACGGCACCGAAGCCATGAAGATACCATCTACCACCTGGAACCTAACGTTAAGTCGGCCCCCGGCGGTCTTCGGGATTTTCAGGTTGCATGTTGGATATCACAAATTCTCCATCTCGAAAATAAAAAGATCCTCCGGCCGGGAATCAAGCTAATAGAAAAGGATTCGCATGAAGCATTGAACGCAAAGAGTTTCCTGTTTGATGTTCGAGCCTATCTCCACTACCTGGTCGGATATGACCAGAACAACTTGACCTATAACCGACAGGAGGAGCTAGCCATAAAAGCGGTGGAACAGAATGAAAAAACGAAACGATCACCGGAAGGCTGGATGCGAGATTACTTTCGCCAAGCCAGGATCATTTACTCACTGCTCCTTTCAAGTAAGGAAAAAGCGTCCATGGCACACTCCTCACTGTTCTCTCGTCTTCAAGAACAAAAAAGGAATTTATCTCTGGGGCATTTTGAAATCCTGCGGAAAAAAGTTTACTTTCAGCATTCACCTCAATTAAACCCCAAAATGCTGCTCGAACTCTTCAAGGTAGTTGCACAACACGGGGCAAGTCTCCAACCGGAAACAGAGGATTGGATTACTGGACATATTCCACTCTTAAGCTCCACAAATCCTCCAATTGAAGGCCAATGGGAATTCCTTAAGGAAATCCTAACAGCACACTTCGCCTACGACGCGCTCCTTGCCATGCACTCCACAGGTGCCCTGATGGCTCTCTTTCCTGAATTCAAATCCATTGACTGTCTGGTGATTAGAGACTTTTATCACCGATATACCGTAGACGAACATTCATTTTTGACCATCAAGCACCTTCACGAATTGGCCCAATATCCCGATAGCAGGACTCGACAGCGAAAAGACAAGAAATTCCTAGCTTCTTCATGGGAAGAAAAATTTCAGGAAATTTTCTCTGAATTGGAACATCCGGAAATTCTCCTGTTCGTCCTTTTATTTCACGACATTGGCAAAGGCATTGATCCTGATCATCATGTCGCAGCTGGGATGGAGATGGTAGAAAAAATCATGACCCGCCTTAGCATGAAAAAAAAGGACAAAATTCTCGCCCGATTTCTAATTGAAAACCACCTGGAGATGTCAGCAACATTAATGCGTCGCGACTTCGCACATGACGCTGCCGTACAGCGGTTTTCTGACCGTGTAGTAACAGCTGACCGATTAAAAATGCTAACCCTTTTGACCTATGTAGATATCCAATCGGTGAACCCAGATGCACTGACCCCCTGGAAACAGGAACTGCTGTGGCAGCTTTACATGGCCACATATAACGAACTTACGCACAAGGTTGACGACAACCGCTACAAAACAGCTTCCATTCACCCTCAAGTTCAGACTGTCATTGAGTCATTATCAGGAAAGGCCAACCCAGTAGCCTTGAAAGAATTTCTAGAAGGATTTCCATGGCATTATCTACGAATCCATTCAGCCGAAGAAATCCTTCAACATTTCCAGCTGGCCAATGACCTCCCTAATGATCCCGTGAAATCTTTACTCGAAAAAAAGGATGACTGGTATTCCTTGAAGATAATAACTGCTGACCGTCCGTCTCTTCTTGCCCGCCTTACCGGTGCCCTTGCGGCTTTCGGAATGAACATTCTCAAAGTGGACGCGTTCGCCAACGAACGAGGAACCATTCTCGATTCCTTCATTTTTGAGGATCCCAATAAAAACTTTGAACTCAATCCTTCTGAGATTGGTCGCTTCCGTGAAACTCTCTTAAAAGTTATTGAGGGTGACCTTGATCCTAGAAATCTCCTTTTAGAGAAGAGGGGAGGAGCAAAAAAAATACCTAGACGCGAAATCCCTGACGAAATCATCTTCGATAATGATATTTCGAGTCGGGCTACCGTGATGGAGATCTATACCGCAGATCGACCTGCCCTGCTCCATGATATTGGTCGTGCTCTCTCGGAACTTGGCTGCAATATTGAGGTAGCGCTAATTGATACTGAAGGTGGTAAAGCAATCGACGTTTTTTATCTTACCAAGAAGAATAAAAAGTTGGGACCTACTGCGCGGCAACACATCAAAGACGAACTAAGAAAAATATTTCCTGAAACCTTTTAACGCTACTTATTTGAAACAGAAATGTACTCCCGTAAGTGACAATAGTTTATGCGCATTGTAATTCAGAGAGTTGCCCGTGCTGCGGTTCGGGTCGAGAACCAGACTATTGGTGAAATCAAAAAAGGTTTGGTTATTCTGGTGGCATTTGGGAAAAACGACACCCAGGAAAATATCCGGGCGCTGGCCAAAAAAGTAACTCGACTCCGCATCTTCTCCAACGAAAAACACAAGATGCACCAATCACTGGCAGATACGGGTGGCGAAATCCTCTGTGTTCCTCAATTTACTCTCTATGGAGATTGCCGCAAGGGTCTTCGCCCATCCTATGACCGTGCCAGTCAAACAAAAGATGCGAGGGCAATGTATGAAAAATTTGTGGGATTTTTGCGTGACTCAGGCATCAACATCCGTGTTGGAAGGTTTCAGGCCATGATGGAAGTAGAGCTAATCAATGACGGACCGGTAACTCTTCTCCTTGACAGTGAAAATTTGATTTGAGCCAACTAGAAAAGATAAGGATTGGATCCTGTTTTTTCCCATTCCTCTGCGATTTAAAAAATGGAAAATTTCTTCTGGTCATCCACAACACCTCATCCAATATGACATCAGTCAACCACAAATAAGGGCAAATGAGAACCACTTACCTTACCCTAAAACCCTTCCCAGACCTCAAGCTACTCCGAATAAGCAAATCAATCTCCCTTAAGAGTTCCTCCGGTTGAAAGTTGCAATTCCCTTATCGGATCACTAGAATCAAGTAGAGTTATGACGAATGACGTTCTTTGCATCCGAGACCGCAAGTTCCAATCCCGACTCATTGTTGGTACTGGAAAATACCCCGATGAGCGCAAGATGATTGAAGCACACTTGGCATCAGGTGCCGATATGATCACGGTAGCCGTCCGTCGAGTAAATATCACCGACCGCACAAAGAAATCATTACTGGATCACATTGATACTAAAAAGTACTTTATTCTTCCGAATACGGCTGGTTGCTATTCGGCAGATGAAGCTGTCCGCACGGCACGACTGGCCCGAGAAGTTGGTCTGTCAAACTGGGTAAAACTTGAAGTCATCGGTGATCAAGAAACTCTCTTCCCAGACAACCAGGAGCTCGTTAAGGCAACCGAAATATTAGTCCAAGAAGGATTTGTGGTGCTACCTTACACGAATGATGATCTGATCACGGCTCGCCGCCTGATGGATGCCGGCGCAGCAGCAATTATGCCCCTGGGTGCACCGATTGGATCGGGCCTAGGAATACAAAACTTAGTTAATTTGCGGATTATGCGTGAGAAAATCACGGGCGTTCCTCTAATTGTTGATGCTGGTGTCGGTACAGCCTCAGATGCTGCCCTTGCCATGGAACTCGGCTTTGACGCCGTGCTTATGAATAGCGGCATCGCTTTGGCCCAAGATCCAGTTGCAATGGCCTCTGCGATGAAATATGCCGTCATCGCAGGACATCAAGCTTTTCTTGCTGGACGGATGAAACATAAGCTCTACGCCACTGCGTCTAGCCCTCTGGAAGGTATAGTCCGATAGACCTCCATGCCAGCCTTAATCTCCAGGGATTAGATCTATGCATTAAGAAGGAAGGTGAGGAACGAGGAGCCTTGCATTGAAAGTAATCAACTCTGCACCTTTTCCAATCCTAATAAAATCCCTCTTTTGACGGGAATCCATAAAACCATTAAAATTGGGGGGTATGGTTAACATTAGGAATTTGCGAATATGCCAACACTGAGCTTCCAAACTGCCGGCGAATCACATGGCCAGAGCTTGATCGCCATCATTCAGGGTTTACCCGCAGGACTCAGGGTAGACTTTGACTTCGTGAATAGCCAACTGCGTCGTCGCCAAGGTGGTTATGGTCGTGGCGGGCGTATGAAAATAGAGACTGACCAAGCACAGTATTTATCTGGAGTGCGATTAGGGAAAACCATCGGTGCACCCGTTACTTTACTCATTGAAAACAAGGATTGGGCTAACTGGCAAGATGCCCTCTCAGTTGATGATAGGCCGCTGGCCCGGGAAAAATATAAACCGCTCTCCCCTCCTCGTCCAGGTCACGCAGACCTTGCTGGTTGTCTTAAATATAACTTCCGTGAAGGTCGCTTTATCCTTGAGCGAGCGAGTGCAAGGGAAACGGCGTCCCGGGTGGCGGTCGGAGCCATGGCACAACTTCTCCTCGCAAACTTCGGAATCGAAATAGCAAGTCATGTAACCGCTGTCGGTGAAGTCGAATTACCACCCAAGCCTGTCCCCTGGGAAAGAATTCGGGCTCTGCGAGAACAGCAGGAAATCATTTTGAGCTGCGTGGATCCAGAAACTGAGGCTCAAATGAAAGCAGAGGTAGATAAAGCACTCAAAACCAAGGATTCATTGGGGGGAACTTTCGAGGTGATCGCCCACAATGTCCCGCCAGGACTAGGTACTCATACCCAATGGGATCGGCGTTTAGACGGACTACTGGCTCAGGCCATCGTATCGATCCAAGCGGTTAAAGCGGTGGAAATCGGTTCAGGAATTACAAATGCGTCGAGCTTCGGCTCTAACGTTCATGACGCCATCAGCTATGATGGAAAGAAGTCAAGTTTCATACGGCCCACGAACCGTGCGGGAGGAATAGAGGGAGGAATTACAAACGGAGAAGATGTTGTTGTCCGTGGTTACCTAAAACCAATCTCGACACTTCGCCAACCCTTGGAATCGGTAGACTTAGAGACCAAGAAATCCGTTAAGGCAGCCTACGAAAGATCAGATATCTGCGTGGTCCCAGCTGCGGGCGTAGCAGGTGAAGCCATGGTAGCGTGGGTCCTAGCTGGAGCTTTCCTGGATAAGTTCGGAGGAGATTCCCTGAAAGAAATGAGCAGAAATTTTGAAGGCTACATGAACCAGGTAAAACAATTCTAAGTTAAGCAGGGAGGACAATTATCGTAAATTCATGATTTATCCTATCGTCAAGTATGGAAACTCTGTTCTGTCCAGGGTTGGCGAGCCGGTGACCAGTTTCGACAAGAAACTTGAAAAGTTGGTGGCTGACATGTGGGACACGATGTATGCAGCAAACGGAGTTGGTCTTGCGGCTCCTCAAATTGGAGTCTCAATGAAAATTTGCGTCATTGACATTAGTGCTGGAGAAAAGCCTGAATCCAAACTTGTACTAGTAAATCCTTCCATCCGAAACCAAGAAGGAAAACAGAAAGGCGAAGAGGGATGCCTAAGCTTGCCGCATTTCCGTGCCAACACACCGCGACCCGAGACCATCACTGTCCAAGCACAGGACCTGAAGGGAAAACAAGTTACCCTGAAAGGGCAAGGATTGCTAGCTCGTGCTTTTGCACACGAGATCGACCACCTGAACGGCATCCTCTATATCAAACACATCGGGATGTTGAAGCGCGAATCAATTAAACGGCAAGTCCGTCGAAAAGTTAAGGCTGGAGCCTGGTAAACCGGAATAGTGACCTCTTCTGGTCCGCACGGATCCGGAATCCAATCTGGGAAGGAACAGCTGGCCAACCTCATTTAAGCTCGCGCTTTACTAATGACAGGACCTGAGCAATGAGAATTATTTTCTGTGGAACTCCCCAGTTTGCAGTTCCAACCCTGAAGGAACTGGTTAATGAAGATTTTGAAGTGGCACTGGTTCTAACTAATCCTGACGAACCAGCAGGCCGAGGTCGCCACATTCAAGCTTCCCCGATAAAGCAGTTTGCCAACAAATGGAGACTTCCCGTCTTCCAGCCCTCACGGCTCAAGAAAACTTATGTTCAGGAAAAGTTAACTAACGTGCAACCGGAAGCCATAGTTGTTGTTGCTTACGGACACATCATCCCGAAATGGATGATTGAATTGCCTCGAATCGGCTGCATTAATCTACATGCCTCTCTTCTCCCAAAGTATCGAGGGGCAGCACCAATTCAATGGGCACTAATCAACGGAGAAAAAGTTACTGGAAATACAACCATGCAGATCACCCATGGTATTGACACTGGACCCGTACTACTAACCCAAGAGGTGGAGATCGCTCCAGAGGAGACAACCGAAACACTCTCCCAGAAACTGAGCGGTCCCGGAGGAAAACTTATGATTGAAACCCTTCGGAAGCTGGATAACGGACGAATCCAGGCTCAACCTCAAGACCACTCCCAGGCTTCGCTAGCCCCTATGTTAAAGCGTTCAGATGGGCTAATTGACTGGACCCTTTCCGCCGAAAAGATTTTCTGGCGGATTCGCGGATTACGTCACTGGCCGGGAACCTTTACTGCCTTTCGGGGGAAAAATTTGCACGTCTGGTGGGGGATTCCGATAAGAAAGGATGTGGAATCCTGCAAACATGGCTCCATGGCTGTCTCAGAAGGGACTCTTATCGAGAGTCGAGCTGGCCTCTTTGTTGTTTGCGGAGACAGTAACTGGATAGAGCTTAAAGAGGTCCAACTAGAAGGCCGCAAGCGGATTACGGGCCTCAATTTTGCAAACGGTGCTCGGCTTAGACCTGGCGAAAGGTTGGGCACATAGCAGGGCATGGCATCAGAGGAATACTAAAATACTTAGCCTGGATCATAAATGGCTCTAAAAAATAAATTCCTAAGCATATTGAGGCTGCTTCTCATGTGCCTAATTCTGACTGCTGTGACACTAGTAAGTGCAATTGGAACAATTCGCCTCAGCATGAACATGAAAGGCTCAGAGACAACCCTTCCTTCCCTTAGAGGTCTTACGGTCAGCCAAGCCCAACAGCAGCTCATATCGCTTCAGGTTCAAGTCAAGGTGGAAGACGAGATTTACGATCAAGAATTTAAAACAGGTCATATCATCTCCCAAATCCCCTTAGCCGGAAACAAGATCAAGATAGGACAACGGGTATACGTCCTGGTAAGCCTTGGGGAGCAGAAAAGCCCTGTTCCCAACCTGGTAGGTATGCGCTTTCGGGCAGCCGAAATCACCTTACTCCGACATGATTTGACGGCCAACAAAAAAGGTCAGGTGGAAAAAACAGGAACAGAGGTTGGCCAAATCCTAGCTCAAGAACCACTGCCAACTCAAGGTTTTGCAAATAGTCCCATCGTCTCACTATTGGTCTCGCATGGGGCAGGTCTTCAAAGTTACCTAGCTCCGGATCTCGTTGGCACTAACCTAACCAAAGCCCGAAGAGTAATTATGAATTCAGGATTACCTCAACCTAGCGTTACTTACCTTACCAGGAAGGATGCCATTGAAAACTTGATTCTTGCCCAAATACCTCTACCAGGGGCCAAAATAGGGGCACGGACTATCTTCGAACTTCAGGTAGCAACGAAAGAGAATTTTTAGGGTTGATCTGGAAAACTGAAGTCAGATAATTAATGCTAACTAAAATTTTCCTGGTATCTCAGCGCACCATTCACAGGGCATTCGCAACGGAGACCCCCGCCAAATGGGATTAATAGCATATGCTATAATGGGATAACGTTAATTACTTAGAGGCCTATTAACTATGAAACTTCCTGAATTCCGTAATGAAACATTCACAAACTTCGGAGACGAAAAAAACTCAGTGAAAATGAGAGAAGCCCTTGAAGAGGTGCGAAAAGAATTGGGTCGTGAGTACGACCTAATCATCGGCGGGAAACGGGTTAAAGCTAGCGAAAAATTCACTTCCTATAATCCTGCAAAAAAAAATGAGGTGGTCGGGATCTTTGAAAAAGCCACCGTCGACTTGGCAGATGAAGCTCTTCTGAGGGCCGAAGAAACCTTTTTAAGTTGGAACACGACCCCTCCTGAAATCCGAGCAAAAGTAGCTGTCGACGTAGCTAGTATCATGCGAGATCGGAGATTTTACTATGCTGCATGGATGACCTATGAAGTTGGAAAAAGCTGGATTGAAGCTGATGCAGATGTAGCGGAAGCCATCGACTTTTGCGAGTTCTATGCCCGTGAATGCTTGCGTCTAGGAAATTATCAATCCCTCAGTCCTATTGCAGGAGAAAAAAATCACCTCCGGTATATTCCTCTGGGTGTAGGTGTGGTAATTCCACCCTGGAATTTTCCCCTGGCAATTCTAGTAGGAATGACAGTGGCATCTCTTGTCACTGGTAATACAGTAGTCCTGAAACCCTCCAGCGACTCACCCACGGTGGGTTACAAGTTTATGGAGGCCTTGGAAGCCGCAGGCATGCCCGCCGGTGTGGTCAACTACCTACCTGGACCCGGTGCCTCGGTTGGAAATGCCCTAGTTGCTCATCCCCGGACACGCTTTATCACCTTCACGGGATCGAAGGAAGTGGGCCTGGGTATTAATGAGCTTGCAGCCAAAACTCAACCGGGCCAGATCTGGATTAAGCGGGTAGTGGCCGAGATGGGTGGTAAGGACTCGATTGTCGTAGATGAAGATAGCGATCTTGAGCAAGCAATTAACGATGTGACAAATTCCGCATTTGGCTACTCAGGCCAGAAATGTTCCGCTTGCTCGCGGGCCATTGTAGTGGAATCTGTCTACGACCAGTTTGTGGAAAAGATTAAAGAACAGGTAGAACAGATTAAAATCGGCCAGCCAGACGATCCTAAGAATTATACGGGTCCTGTCATAAACGAAAATGCTAAAAAATCCATTATGAACTACATTCAAATCGGAAAAACGGAAGGAAGACTCATCACTGGAGGCGAGGAAGGTAGTCAGGAGGGCCACTTCATCCAACCCACCGTAATCGCAGACATACCCCCCGAGGCCCGGATTTCCCAGGAAGAAATCTTCGGGCCTGTTCTAGCAATTATAAAAGCGTCGAGTTATGCTGATGCCCTTGAAATTGCCAACAACACCGAATATGGTCTCACTGGCTCGGTTTATACCGGTACCCAGGAAAAGATAGATCAGGCAGCCAAGATCTTTCATGTCGGAAACCTCTATATGAATAGAAAGTGCACTGGAGCTTTTGTGGGGGCTCACCCCTTCGGAGGGTTTAATATGTCAGGGACAGACTCCAAGGCTGGAGGTAAGGATTATCTGTTACTGTTCACACAGGCAAAAACGATCAGCCAGAAAATCACTTCCTAAATATTTTTCAATTTTTCCTCTTTTTAATCTTGGACCCGTCAGGTAGCCAAGCAAGAGGGGGCACCTGCAAAAGTCACTCGGCTACATCGGCTACAAGGAGCGCCGTCGGGATTGAGCACCGGCCATGCAGGACTACACAATGCGTATTTTTAAGCGGGGCTCATTCCATAGGCTTCCGTAAAGAAAAATATTGAGTTCTAACTCATAATATTTACTGCAAACGGCGGGTATCATCTGCCCTTTCACCGTTGTTCCAATCTGCAATCATACTTTCCGTTCTCTCCAGCAAAAACTGAGAATCAGAAAATTTATTACGAAACGATTGCCAATCCAAAAAAAAAGGGTAAACTAGAGCCGCTGGTAATTAGAGTCGGTGCGCTTGAAAAGGGCCCATCTATATCCCCCGGGGGGGGGTTGAGGGGCACGGCGCCAAGCGGCGCACCTAAAGGAGAAACCATAATGAGTAGATTACTCTCAGGTATGGTGCTGGCGCTTCTTTTCTGCTCCGGACCTGCCAAAGCTGAAAGTTACACCCTCTGGGCAGGAACTGAGCTTAGGTTTAGTTTATCTGAAACCCTCACAACTAGCCGAAATCAAGCTGGCGACCTGTTTTCTGCCGTCGTCAATCGTTCTGTACTACTGAACGGACAGACGTTGATTCCCGCTGGGGCCCTGGTCGAAGGTCGCGTCATGCAGGTCAGGCGCCCCGGCCGTTTTCGCGGTGTTGGGAAAATGAGGATCACTCCAGAGCGGATCAGCCTTGCAAGCGGCCAATCCTATGATGTAAGAGCTGAGCTAGTTGGTGTCCATCTAGCTGAAGGTGTGCGCCTAGGCGATAACGAAGGTCTGCTAAAAGGTCCCAATTCCCACAGAAGTGACATAATGGGGGCTGCCGTAGGAAGCGCCGTGGGAGTCGGGGTGGGAGCGCTTACTGGTGCGGTTGGAGCAGGGCTGTTGGGTGGAGCGGTAATTGGCTGGGTTAGCCGCATGGCTACTCGTGGACAAGACCTAGTTCTTCCTATCGGAACCGAGCTAGCTTTTGAACTTACGCGCCCAGTCCAGATTCCCCAGCAAATATCGAAACCAAAAAAGGTAAATCAGGAGCAACCAGCTCCCACCGTGACACCGCTCTACCGGCAGAACCGCATTGAAGAACAGGATCTCCTGGACTCAAGTTTCTAGAGTTGGTTGGTGGAAGCACCTTTGGGCAATATTGGCAACACCTGCGGGGTGGCGCTCTATACTGGTTTTTACCCTACCCCCCCACAAAACGAGCGTAGAGGCTGCGGGCGAGTGCGGGATCTTGTGTCCCCTTGACAATTGTCCGCCCGTCGGGAAATACCGTCAGCTCAAACTTCTCCAGGATGCACCGCAATAGATAGCTGTTTGCCTTTACAAGACCCACTTTTTCAAGTCTTTCCTGAAGCTCTTTGAGATTGATTTTCCTTTTGCCTCGCTGGTAAATCTGTACCGAGTCACGTCCGCAAAAACTGACCTTCGTGGGACCTTGACCTTCCAGGTAAACAAACTCTCGCTTTTGACATACCAAACAAGAAGAATTTGGCTGGACACGCATTTTTGCAAACTGGTTCTCCCAAATGTCATAGGAAAGAAAATG
>CAZSDV010000017.1:9671-21279 GCA_964605715.1 uncultured Acidobacteriota bacterium | reverse complement strand
AAAATGCCCGTGTAGGTCATCCCACCTCGCAAGCAAAACTTTTAAGGCTTCAGTCACTTGCACGGCAGCAGTCCAGCTGGCAGAGGAAGAGATAATACCTATAGTGTCGCAAGTCTCATGCATTCCCTTTGGATATAACGGGAACAGGCAACTCAAGCAGGCTGTCCTGCCAGGAACAATGGTCATAGTACTGCCAGAGCTTGCGACCGCTCCCCCATAGATCCAAGGAATATCAGCTCGTATCGAAATTTCATTTAATAAAAAGCGGCTCTCAAAATTGTCAGTTCCATCAAGGATTACCCCAAACCCCTTAGCCAACTCCTCCCCATTCTGGTGATCAAAGTCAGCTACTATACCCTCAACTTCCACCTCTCCATTTATAGCCTTTAGTTTTCTCTCTGCCGCAATAGCCTTAGGAAGGTTTTCTTTCGCATCACATTCATCGAAAAGTATTTGGCGTTGCAAGTTGCTTTCTTCCACAAAGTCTCGGTCAACAATGCGCAATCTTCCAATTCCTGCACGCACTAGAGCATTTGCCTGTGCAGTCCCCAGGGCCCCGCAGCCTACGATCATCACCTGAGAGCGCCGAAGGCGCTCTTGTCCATCTATGCCTATCGGAGGGAAAAGTTGCTGGCGAGAGTATTTCAGACTAGCTCCTTCTAATTTAGCCACTTTCCCTCCTCTCTTGCATTATACATATGTCTCATTAACCTCCATGGAACTACCCAGATAAAAAATAAAACCCTCCCGCTATAGCCTATGGCCGCACCTGCTCTTCCCTTTGAAAGGCTCTCTCCACTAAAGCCTTAGTTTCCTCGTTTAGGTGAAACTCGGAGATTCTCTCCCGGGAAACCCAGCGAGCCTGTGAAGCGTCTGAACTTGCGCATAATTCACCCGACAGCAGACAACAAAGGTAATCAACCAGGACATAGTGATACTTAACCCGATCTGATTCTTTGCCATAAAGAATGCGGTCGAAAACACCGAGCACGCTTACCGGTTCTACCCGAAGGCCAGTCTCTTCCTTCAGTTCCCGCCGGACTCCATCTTTCAGCGCTTCACCTAAGTGAAGCATGCCACCCGGAACTGACCACTCTCCACGGAGAGGCTCCTGGGCACGACGGATTAATAGAACAGACCCTTCAGAAATCGTTATTCCTCCGACACCAACCAGGGGCTGGTCTGGATATTCACGCTTTAAGAGCATACTTCAACTTCACCTCCTTCTTTTTCTTCATCTAGTCTTAAAGATTTTTCTCTGGGAACCTTAGCTCGATCAATCTCTAAAAGGACTCAGAGCAGGAGAAGTTAATTTATATCAAACCCAGCAATATGGCAGAGTCTCAAAATTTCTGCAATTTGGTTAAAAGCTTCTTCATAATACGAGATCGTTGTAATCTCAATTCAGAGTCCCGTGAACATAGGAACCTTATAGTTAACTACACTGAACTTTGAATTCTAGTCATTGTAGGTGCAGCTGGGCAAGAAGACCAAATACTAAACTTCCTCAAGACCTGCGCTGAATTTGAAATCGTTAACGAAAGCTATCTTAATCCGGTAAAACATCAAACAGATGAGAATAGGCAGGAAACTTGGTAAAATACCTGGGCACTAGGGTGGAACTTCCCTTGCACCCTAAGAAGCTGCATCCGATTAACCAAGGTGGATACTCATGAAAATCAAAATTTTTTTCGTCTCCTTGTTGCTGGGCGCTACTCTGACCTCCACGGTTGGAGTGGAAAGATTAAAGGCACAGAAGAAGGATAAGAAATATACCTCGACCCGAATACTTTCCGGCCATGTATTGGATGCGGAAGGTAATGGCGTACCTTATGCAACAATTAGACTCAAGAACCTAATAACTAATGAGGTTCGAGCTGCCTCTACTAAGGAAAATGGTCGGTACCGCTTTACAAAACTCAAGACTACAGTGGATTACGAGGTTCAAGCTGAACACAACGGTACCGTCTCACGGCCCAGAAAGATCACTACCTTTGACCAGCGCAAGGAAGTCATCTACGTCCTTAAGCTTTCTTCATCGCAATAGCAGGGGCCACTCCTAAAGATTCTGGCAACGCAACCCGTGGTTTCCTAAAAGTTATGTCTATATAAAGAGGCCAACTATTTCCTGGCAACAGAATCATGTCGCATGCCTAACTCAGAATTTACCTTACTTTTAACTAGCTCACCCCTGAGATATCTTTTTAGACTTGTGTGGTGATGGATAAAATCTATCGTAAATGGGATTAGACAGAAATTCTTCTTGCTAAATCTCGCTGATCTATGACCGGATCTTGCTTCCCTGAAATTAAAGTTGGGGAAAAATTCTAGTTAACATCCACCTTCAGGAACCGTCGTTTTCCTACCCTGAGAGCGTACTCCTGAATATTTGAACAATCCAGGTCCGCCTTCACGTTGGTGATTTTTTCATTATTCACTGTTACACTGCCCTGCTTGATTAACCGCTGTGCTTCAGCATTCGAAGAGGCCAGCTTCGAGTCCACCAACAGTCTTGCCAGCCGAACTCTTTTGGAAGAGCGCGTCAACTCCTTCACATCAACTTTTTGCGGCTCTCTTCGATTACGGAAAACACGAGAGAATTCTTCAGCTGCATGCTGCGCATCCGTCAAGGAATGGAAGTCTTTAATTATCTCGGTTGCTAGCTCCATTTTGGCATCCATCGGGTGCACATTCCCAGAAGCTGTATCTTTCTTGAGCTGATCGATCTCTGCAGGCGTTTTGTCAGTCAAAAGCTCAAAATAACGAAACATTAGATCATCTGAAATTGACATTAATTTTCCAAACATTTCACTTGGTTGATCGCAAATTCCCACATGGTTATTCAGTGACTTGCTCATCTTCTGAACACCATCCAGCCCTTCAAGCAATGGCATGGTAAGAATTACTTGTGCCTCCAAACCGTACTCACGCTGCAACTCACGGCCTACCAACAAGTTAAATTTTTGATCTCGGCCACCAAGCTCTAGGTCAGCCTCAAGTGCCACCGAATCATACCCCTGTGCCAGTGGATAGAGGAGCTCGTGGATAGCAACCGGCTTTTGATCCTTCAAGCGACGAGAAAAATCTTCCCGTTCAAGCATACGAGCCACCGTGTATTTTGAACAGAGGGCCAGCCAATCCTCACCTGCCATTCCAGAAAGCCACCGACTATTAAATTCAACTATGGTTTTTTCTTCGTCCAGAATTTTGAAGATCTGCTTCTTGTAAGTCTCTGCATTTACTTTCACTTCCTCCTGAGTCATAGCCTTGCGGGTAATGGACTGACCGGAAGGATCGCCGATCATGCCAGTAAAGTCACCAATCAGGAAAACAACCTTGTGCCCAAGATCTTGAAAGTGCTTCATCTTCCGAAGTAGAACCGTATGGCCCAGGTGGATGTCAGGTGCTGTAGGATCAAATCCCGTCTTTACAATAAGAGGTTTCCCAGTGTCCATAGAACGACGAAGCTTCACCTCAAGCTCTCCAGGGCGAATGATCTCCTCAGCACCTTTTGTCAGAAAGCTGACCTGCTCTTGAACTTCAAGCTTAGGAATATTAGCCATGAAAATGAACTTTAGCTTTCAGCCTGGAATCTTCTCAATAATCCAGTCTTTTTTTAGTCCTTCGGGTTTCTATTGTTTTACTTCAACCACTCGCCGACCCTCAACGCGGATTTGTTCATTGATCATAAGGCGGATTGCCTCAGGATAAATCCGATGTTCTTCCTTTAAAATCCTTTGAGAGAGTGCTTCCTCTGTATCGTTGTTCAAGATTGGTACAACAGCTTGCTGGATAATGGGACCACCGTCTAGCGACTTGTCAACAATATGCACCGTGCAACCACTAAATTTCACGCCCCACTCAAGCGCCTGACGCTGTCCATCTAGACCAGGAAAAGCCGGCAGAAGTGAGGGGTGAATATTTAAAATGCGACTTGGAAAAGCCTCAATAAAATAAGGGCCCAGAATACGCATGAACCCGGCCATGCAAACCAGGTCCACCCCATAATTTTCCAATATCTTTACCATATCTCGATCGTACTCTTCTCTTTGGCGACCCTTTGAGGGTATACAAAGACTTCTAAGACCCATATCCTTTGCCTTTGCAATACCGCAGGCCTCAGGCTGGTTGGCTATCACCACAGCAATTTCAGCAGGAATCATCCCGTCTTGAACTGCGCGGGCAATTGACTCAAAATTGGAACCACGACCGGAAAGCAATATCCCGAGCTTTTTCATTACACCGCCATTCTAGTATGAACTGACACGAGAGGAGCAAATCGCATCGATCTAGAAGCTGCAATTATGATTAGATATAAACCACCCCAGGAGAGCCAGAATGGACACGGCCAAGTTTGTAACATTTTTGCCTTTTCCGTTTCAGGTGGCGAGCGACCGCAGGCAGCTGCTTCTTCCCTACAATCATAATCATGCCGATACCCATGTTAAATGTTCGATACATTTCAACATCACTTACTTTTCCGAATTTAGCGATGAGAGAAAAGATGGGCAACACCGGCCAGGTTCCCTGGTCAATTTCGGCCCGGCAGCCTCTAGGAAGTACGCGAGGGATATTATCCGTAATCCCTCCTCCTGTTACATGAACTAAACCTTTCAATAGGCCTTGCTCGAAAAGTGGGTAAAGTACAGACCAGTAGCATCGATGGGGTGCTAAAAGCTCCTTCCCTAATTCCCGACCAAGCTCCGGAAAATACTTCTTGAGAGAGAACCCTTCTTGTTCTAATAACACTTTACGGGCCAGAGAGAAGCCGTTGGTGTGTAAACCTGCAGAAGGTAAACCCAAAATTACATCACCCGGGCAGATATGGCGACCATCAATAAGTTTGCGCCTCTCAACATAGCCAACAATACACCCTGCTAGATCATACTTTCCTGGGGTATAAAATCCAGGCATCTGAGCGGTCTCGCCCCCGATCAAGGCGCAACCGACCTTCCGGCAAGCTGCAGTCACACCCAGAATTACCTGTCTCAGTGTTGCTGGTTCAATCTTGCCCGCTGCCAAATAGTCTAGAAAAAAGAGCGGTCTCGCCCCCTGCACTAAGATATCGTTCACAGAATGGTTAACAAGATCCTCCCCCACTCGCCGGTGGCCATCGAGCTCAAAAGCTACCATCAACTTGGTACCGATCCCATCGATGCTCGCAACCAGTACGCCACCACCCTGGCCTCGACCAATTTGAAAGAGACCACCAAACCCCCCAATCGGTGCAAGGACGCTCTTTCCAAAAGTTCTAGCGGCCAACCTCTTGATATCTTTCTTCAGGTGGTCAGCACGACTAATATCCACTCCTGCATCTTTGTAGCGCATTCGAACTCTTTAGCTTTAGTTAGGATAAGAACCTGTAAATAAAAGACTTACCTTGAAGGTGCCGTCCTATTCTTGGCCACCACGTCCTTGAAATTAATTTCTTGATTACGGAGAGGCCGAACATGATACGTCCAAAAATTCCGGACACTAAATCTTCAGCAGGGATGCCGCAGGACTAACAAGAGAACGCCGACCAACTCTTGGTCACTTCAACGGCGATTTAGAACAGTCAACTCTGATTTGTGAACATCGGTCGGATAGATTCCCGTATAGCATGCGAGGCAATAGTTCCCTTGCGTATCACCCACCGCTTTGCGAAGGCTTTCCATGGACAGGTAACCCAGGCTATCTGCCTCGCAGAATTTGCGAATCTCTTCTACCGAATGAGTGGAGCCAATCAGCTCCTCCTTAGTTGGTGTATCAATACCGTAATAACACGGGGAAATTGTAGGAGGGCAACTGATCCGCAAGTGCACCTCTCGGGCTCCGGCCTGACGTACCATTCGCACGATTTTGCGGCTAGTAGTCCCGCGCACGAGCGAGTCATCTACTAATATAACTCGCTTGCCCTCAAGAAGGCTTCTCACTGGATTCAGTTTTAGCTTTACACCAAAATCCCGAATTGATTGCTGAGGCTCAATGAACGTTCTTCCTACGTAATGATTTCTGATTAAGGCAAATTTTACCGGAATCCGAGAGGCCTCTGAATACCCCGCAGCCGCAGCCACACCGGAGTCAGGAACCGGCACCACTACATCTGCCTCCACCGGGTGCTCCTGAGCCAAAGACATTCCCAAGGCTTCTCGACTGGTCTGTACCTGTCGACCAAAGGTTAGGCTGTCTGGGCGCGAAAAATAGACATGCTCAAAAATACAAAATGAATGAGGTTCAGGAGGGGCAATCCGCAGAGAGGTAATGCCTTGCTTATTCAAAACTACCATCTCGCCCGGCTCAACTTCTCGCTCATATTCAGCATTGATCAAATCAAATGCACAGGTTTCTGAAGCCAGAGCATATGCTCCATCCAATCGCCCCACACTAAGAGGCCGGAAACCTCGAGGGTCGCGCGCGCCAATCACCTCGTCAGGCGTGAGTAGAACCAGTGCGTAGGCGCCAACTAGCTGATCCAGTGCTTCAGCCATCGCTTCCGCTAAGTTATCGCTTTTCGCCTTAGCCAGCAGATGTAATATCACTTCACTGTCGCTTGTCGTTTGAAAGATTGAACCGTCCGATTCAATCTTCTTTCTAATTTGAACGGCATTGGCAAGATTTCCATTATGTGCCACGGCAATCTGCCCTTTAACACAATTCACCTGTAATGGTTGGGCATTCTGGATGTTGGTGTCACCAGCAGTCGAGTAGCGCGTATGACCGATGGCGGAGCTCCCTGGCAATTCTGCCATTACCTTCTCGGTAAAAACCTCCCCTACGTACCCCATGCCTTTTTGACTGTGTAGCCTCTCCCCATCCGTAGAGGTAATCCCAGCGCTCTCCTGTCCGCGATGCTGCAAGGCGTAGAGGCCCAGGTAAGTAAGTCTGGCTGCCTCTGAGTGACCCAGAATGGCAAAAACTCCACACTCCTCGCGAAATTTATCTTCGCTTTCACCCCTAGATAAAGAAGTTGGAATGGATGCCTTACTACCATAAGTTTTTCGGCGAGAATTTTTCTGTCCTAGCATATGATCCTGGAACTTTCTGACGGTCATCAATGAGCAACTGAGGCTCTTGCCTCGAGAAGTGTTTTTAGTCCACCTCGCCAGGCCTGAAAAAACTCCTTAACTTGGCAACGAAGAATGGCTCGGTGATTGACTCCTATCTCAACCCAATCGGGTTGCGTCATTCCAACCCGCGTTAGGCTCAAACCATATTCTCCGGCAATTTCCCGTCCGGGCGCAAGATGTTTCTCTTCCAGGCTAAAGATGATCCGTGAAGGAGACTCTTCGAAAAGAAATATTTCTGGGGGCAATGCAGTTTCTAATTCCAGGCAGAAGCCAAGATTTTGGTTTGAAGATCCAAAAGCACTCTCTAGAATCGCCAAAAGAAAGCCTCCTTCGGAAATGTCGTGTGCAGATTCCATCAGTCGTCGACGGAGCAATGCAAGGCAGCACTGCTGCACCCTTTTTTCCAGTGCGAGATCGATTTCAGGAGGTTCGCCTCCAGACATCCCTCCTTGAACCTTGAAATATTCCGAAGAAAAAAATCCAAGCTGTTTCTGCCGGTCGACATTCAGCTCTCCTCCACTGACCTGATCTTCTCCCAAGACCGCAATTGTTCGCCCTTCTCCGCGAAAATTTGTAGTCATAGCGTCAGCAACATTTTCAATCATTCCTACCATGCCAATTATTGGCGTGGGGAGTATTGATTGTCCCAAGGTTTCGTTATAAAAACTCACATTCCCGCCAGTAACAGGGGTATCAAAAATCTGACAAGCCTCAGTTAATCCGTCAATGGTCTCACTGAATTCCCACATCACTTCAGGCTTTTCAGGGTTGCCAAAATTAAGGCAGTCGGTAACCGCCAGTGGCTGAGCTCCTGTAACCACTAGGTTGCGGGCCGCCTCGGCTACAGCAAGCTTTGCCCCGCGCCTAGGATTTTTTTGGCAATAGCGTCCATTACCATCAACCGTCAAGGCAAGAGCCTTTTTGGTTCCCTTTATCCTCAGGACGGCGGCATCTCCACCCGGCCCAGCGGTGGTGTTTGTCCGCACCATGTGATCATACTGCTCCCAAACCCAACACTTACTCGCTACGGCAGGGCTAGATAGGAAGTTAATCAGGTTGTCTTTTAAATCCTCTGGCGATTCCTCTTGCCAATCCTTGGAAAATTCTTTCGCCATAGCATGGACTTGAGGTGGGAGGATTGGCCTATTGTATAGAGGAGCTTTATCGGTGAGTGCTTCATTCGGAATTTCTGCGACAATTTTTCCTTGATTCTTGACACACAGGGTGGCTTTCTCAGTCACCTCACCGATTACCACTGCATCTAACCCCCACCGACGGAAGATTGAGAAGATTTCCTCTTCTCGATTTTTTTCCGCCACTAACAACATCCGTTCCTGAGATTCACTTAACATGATTTCGTAGGGAGTCAGACCAGTCTCACGCTGCGGGACCTGCTCAAGATTAATCTCAACACCGGTACCAGCGCGCGCTCCCATTTCACAAGTAGAACAGGTTAGACCCGCAGCACCCATATCCTGAATACCAACGACCGCACCAACCTTCATTGCCTCCAGGCAGGCTTCAAGTAAGAGTTTCTCAAGGAAGGGATCGCCCATCTGTACGTTGGGTCGCTTTTCCTGTGCTGTTGCCGCTGAATCATCGAATTCAGCAGATGCCATCGTGGCGCCGTGAATACCATCCCGGCCCGTTCTAGCCCCAACATAGATAACACTGTTCCCTATGCCGCTCGCCTTGCCGTAAAAAATTTGCTCCTGCTTTGCCACTCCCAGACAAAAGACGTTTACCAATGGATTCTGGCTGTAACAGTCTTCAAAATTAATTTCCCCCCCAACCGTAGGGACACCAATGCAGTTACCGTAACCAGCAATTCCAGAAACTACGCCTTCCAGTAAACTACGGTTTTTGCCTTCACTTAGAGGACCGAAACACAGAGAATCAAGGAGAGCGATGGGCCGGGCACCCATAGTGAAAATGTCACGAAGAATACCACCTACTCCCGTAGCTGCACCCTGAAAAGGCTCAATAAAGCTCGGATGGTTGTGAGACTCAATCTTGAATACCGCTACGTAACCGTCACCCAAATCCACGACTCCAGCATTCTCTCCCGGCCCCTGTAAAACGCGTGACCCAGTAGTCGGAAGGCGGCGAAGGTGCACCTTGGAGCTCTTGTAGCTGCAGTGTTCACTCCACATTACGCTGAAAATACCAAGTTCAGTTAATGTTGGCTCTCGACCAAGAAGCTGAATAATTAATTCGAATTCCTCGGTGGTCAAATTGTGCTGTACAACTAGCTCAGGGGTAATCTCTTGCGTAGACATAAAAGAATCCAGTCCTATCTAATTCATATTAATAGCTGAAGAAAGGCGGGGAGCCATAAGTAAACTGAAGACTCTGTTCCTGTTGATAGGCACCCTTCCCCCTTTTGAATCCTCCCCTGATATCCCCACCGCGGACAAAAAGAGCCGAAAGGGGAAAAACTGGAACGAGGAGTGAGAAAAACTTTATAGTCCATTTTAAAGGCTACAGTACCGGAAAATAAACTTGGTTACCCGAAAGGAATTATTTCCTACGGGTTATTCTTAAGTTAAATTGAGTCGTGAACCTGAGGGAAAAATTCAACGCTCAAGAATGGAGAAATTTACACTATTTCAAGGCTTAGATCTAACTTACTAGGCTCTTCATCATAGACTGAAATATCGTTATCCCATCAGAAGAGGATAATAATGCTTCACTGGCACGCTCCGGGTGAGGCATCATTCCGAGAACATTACCCTGACGGTTGGAAATGCCTGCAATGGAGTCGAGAGAACCATTGGGATTAGATTCCGTGCCATGGCCACCCTGCAAGTCACAGTAACGAAAAATAATCTGATTGTGGCGCCTCAAGTCATCTAACGTTTCAGAATCTGCAAAGAAGTTGCCGCCCATATGCGCAATCGGCATCTTCAGGACGTGCCCAGGAGAACAATTTTCAGTAAAGGGTGTTCGGCTATTTTCCACGCGGACATGTACAAAGCGGCAGATGAATTTTAGCCCGCGGTTAGGCAATAAAGCCCCCGGCAGTATTCCACATTCCACCAGGATTTGAAACCCATTACAAATACCAAGAACCAGACCTCCGGAGCGGGCAAATTTTTTAACTGCCTTCATCACAGGAGAAACCCGCGCGATGGCACCGGTCCGCAGGTAGTCACCATAAGAAAAACCACCGGGTACAACGATCGTATCAAAAGAAGATATATCGGTTGACTCGTGCCAGATAAATTCGACCGATTGGTGGAGAACTCTGCTTAAAACATGGTAGGTATCGTGGTCGCAGTTACTACCTGGAAAGACGGTGACCCCGAATTTCATTCTGATCCCTTAAGTTGCACGTTACTGAGCATTCTATCATACCCTCTAATAGGCCTCCACCTCCGTAGACAGGCAACCCTTAACCCTGCAATGTCAGTTGTAAACAAAGTTGACGCCAACATGAGATAATCGGAGCCTAAGTCGCAAAAGGCCCATTTAATAAACAGAAAGGACATAAAGTCAGATTCCCACATGCAACTAACCATTACCTGTAGGATAGTGCGCCTTAGTAGAAATTCTGGACGAAGAACGATTTAAAATCAACATTCAGGATCTTCTCCTATGTATAATGGCCGCACCTAACTCAAGCTAACGGAATCACAAAAAAGACAAAAGGGCTGCAAATTACTCAATTTTTCCCTAGGATTACTCCCTATGCAAAAATTTGTTTTGCTTGACCGAGACGGCGTAATCAACGCAAGACCTGGTTCGGGGTGGGTCACACACTGGAGAAAATTCCGCTTCCTACCTCGTGCTATAGAAGCTCTTCGGAATCTAAGCAGGTACGGATATAAATCCATCGTTATTTCAAACCAATCCGGTGTGGGCAGAGGGCTATTTTCCGAAGAAGAACTCAAAAAAATCACGCTGAACTTTCAAGAAGAAGCGGAAAGTCAGGACGCTAAGATTGAAGCGGTCTATTACTGTACGCATGCTCCTGAAGAAGGCTGTAGGTGCCGGAAACCCCGCACTGGCCTACTAAACAAGGCACAAAAAGAGTACAGCCTCGACTTTGCATCCACATATTTTGTTGGGGACACTCAGGTAGACCTGCAGGCGGGCACATCAGTAGGTTGTCCCGTCATTTTGATTAGCGACACAGAGAATAAGCTGCATAAACCCTCCCCCCTGGAACCCAGGGTATTTGTCAGGGACCTCTACGAGGCAGTGCAGTATATCCTAAGGCACGATATACTCCCACCTGCTTAGCAAAAACTTACTGGAAATTTAGCGGGCTGGAACGTGAAGACGAAGAGTTAGGCCAGCATTAATGCGAGAACCTCGGATTCCATTCCAGCTCTGAATTTGCTTGGGGGTTACGTTAAACCGCTGCGCAATTTCCGATAGAGTGTCACCGGTCCGGACACGATACCTTACTAGCCGCTCAGAATCACTTGCTTGATCTCTTGGTTCAGGATTAGCCTGGCTTGTGGTGGTTCCAGCCTCATCACGGGATGGCGAACTCACTCGCAGAGTGCGACCTGCAATAATTCTGGATCCTCGGATTCCATTCCAGCGGCGCA
>CAZSDV010000017.1:1481-9571 GCA_964605715.1 uncultured Acidobacteriota bacterium | reverse complement strand
GCCTGGCAATTTTCCCCAGCGAATCTCCTCGACGAATTCGATACCGGACTAAACGTCCCGTACCTTTGGCTTGCCCAGTAGCACTCTTAGTTCGTGTTCCCCTAGAGGCCGAATAAGGAGCGTAAAGACGCAGAGTGCGACCTGCAATAATTCTGGATCCTCGGATTCCATTCCAGCGGCGCAGTTGATTTACACTAACTCTAAATCGCCTGGCAATTTTCCCCAGCGAATCTCCTCGACGAATTCGATACCGGACTAAACGGGTCCGGCCACTTCTCAATGCCACTTCCTGACCAGGAGAAAGTGGCAAGATCAGCTTAGCCCCTAAGTCAAGTGGAGCATCCAATGTAATTAAGTTTACCTTGGCAAGCTTGGCGGCAGAAATTTTATACTTCTTAGCCACCAAAGAAACTGTATCTTTCTCTTGGACTTTGTGTAGGCGCCACCATAAACGCTGTTTTTTGGGAATTCGTTGAACGATTTTGAGGAACTTATCCCCATTACCTGCAGGAAGCTTTAAGACAAACTGCGAATCATTTAGTGGCGTAGCCCAGCGAAGCAAACCGGGGTTAGCATCAATTAGCTCCTTCACTGGCCGGTCAATGATCTGAGCAACTAATCGGAGGTCAATGGGTGCCCCCACGGGCACTTCATCAAACGAAAGTGGATCGTCAGGAACTACATGAAAACCGTAGGCCCAGGGCTCCTTGGCAATTACAATTGTAGCCATAATAATGGGGATGTAATTGCGTGTCTCACGAGGAAGCATCCGTCGTCTATGTAGCTCCCAGAAATCTTTTTTGCCGGTTCGACGAAGACCTCTCCGAACCCTGCCAATTCCTCCGTTGTAAGCAGCCATAGCCAGCAACCAATCTCCGGTTTGATTGTAGAGATATCGTAGGTAACCAGCAGCGGCACGGGTGGATTTTTCAGGATGCTCTCTCTCGTCAAGCCAAGAATCAACGCGAAGACCGTACGTACGACCCTCGTAGGGCATAAACTGCCACAGCCCTTTGGCCCCAGCTCTCGAAAGAGCAAAAGGGTTCAATCCACTCTCGGCAGCCGACAAATAGATGAGATCCTGAGGCATATCCTCCTCCCGCAAAACGCGAGAAATCATCGTCCGATAGCGGCCCACCCTCTTAAGCACCTTTTTAATAAAACCTCGTCCATCACCCTGAAAATAGGTAATTAACCGCTTCACGGACGGATGAGAAACAACAGGAAGATCTGATTTGATATTCCTGATCCGTTCGTCAATTTTGGCGCCCGAAATTGGTTCTTCAGAAAAATTCTTTCTGGTCAGCTCTTCGATTGGGGCCGATTCGTATTTCTGCGATGCCAAGCCGTCTCCGCTCTCCAGGGCCGACAGCTCAAGGGCATGAATGTCCTCCACCAGCTGATCAAAGGATGTGCTCAGGCGCTCATCTGCATTGATATCCACAGAGCCTTGCAGTAGGTGGATCAATGCGTTATCAAAGTTTTTCCGAGCTTCCCTTAGGTGACCATGTCGATAGGAATTGAGACCTTTCTGGTAAAAAGCTTGAGCCTCAGAAAGAATGATCTTTCCTTGATCAATATTATTTTCTGGAATCTGTTTAACAGGATCTACCTGACCAGCAGGAGACACCTTCGAAGGCAGGGCTGTGGAAACCACAGGTTCTGGCTTAGGAGGAACTACTACAACAGGAGGATTCTTGCGCGTTGACAGGCAGCCTACTAAAAGAAGGGCTACACCCAAACAGAAAGAAAGCCAGATTTTCCCCAACCTATTGTCCTCCACGAATCCAAATTCCTCCTTCCTGTCCCAACACACCAGGCAACTCCCTAAGAAAGGAGAGCTCAATTTTACTTGGCCGCTTGACACGGGTCAATACCGATTCCAGACATTCTTTTCAGGTGGAAGCTAGCTCAGGGCCTCCATACCACTAGGCTGTTAGACTGCTACCTGAACCAAACAAAGGGTATAGTGTAAAGATTACTCGCGCTCGTTACAACTCTTCACTGTTGCCTGATTCCACTCTGACTGAAAGCATGGTAGATTGTTGGGATGGTTTCCATCAAAACTACTTAACCTTGATACCATCCGCAAGGAACTCAATTTGACTCCTGAAGAAATCACCAAACTGCTAAAGCAAGTCAGAGGTGGCCGCCTCAGCATCAGCCAGGCCATGGAGCAACTACGCAATCTCCCGTTTGAAGACCTGGGCTTTGTCAAAATAGACCATCACCGAACGCTGCGTCAGGGATTCCCAGAGGTTATCTTTGCTCAAGGCAAAACCCCAGGGCAAGTGGAAAGCATCGTTGAAAAAATGATGGCCAAACGACATAACATACTAATCACCCGTGGAAATAAGGAATTCTACCAGCAAGTCAAAAAGGTCGCTCCCAAGGCCAAGTTCCATGAACTTTCAGGATCTATCACCATCGAACGTGAGCGGAAAAACAGAGGTCGTGGAACCATTTTGGTAGTCTCTGCCGGAACCGCAGACATTCCGGTAGCTGAAGAGGCTCTAGTCACTTCCAAGATCATGGGGAACCACGTAAAAGCCATCTATGACGTTGGTGTTGCAGGACTACACAGACTCCTTGATCAAATAAGGATTCTTCGCAAAGCACGTGCCATCATCTGCGTGGCTGGGATGGAAGGAGCTTTACCAAGTGTGGTTGGAGGATTAGTTGGCATTCCAGTGATTGCCGTACCAACCAGTATCGGCTATGGCGCAAGTTTTCAAGGTCTGGCCGCGCTGCTTGGCATGTTAAACAGTTGCGCCCCGAACGTCGCCGTCGTCAATATTGACAATGGCTTTGGCGCAGGCTGCCTGGCTAGTATGATTAACCGTTAGGCTAGATTTCTCTTCCGCCAAAAAAAACCGTAGAGGGAAATTACTTTGGAAGCAGGTCTTGTACGGCACGAGAGCAGGCGTCAATGTGAGGCTTTTTCTGGTAAAACGTTTCATGCCCCTAATACTTATTCTGGTGGCGCTCTTATTGGTTATGGGACTTATTGTCCGGTTAATGGAAAATCGCCTTGCTTACTTCCCTACCCAGTTCCCTGAAAATTTTAGCGGAGCATCACACTACGGGCTGAATCTAGAAAATGTTTTCCTTGCAACCTCTGACGGCAAGCGCATTCATGGCTGGTTTTATCCTGCCCTCGAGAGCGATTCTGTCCTGCTTTGGTTTCACGGCAATGCTGGAAACCTGACCGATCGGCTGGGACATCTTCAAACCTTATCTCTACTTGGTATAAATATTTTTTCCATTGACTATCGAGGTTACGGAAAAAGCGAAGGCTCCCCAAATGAAGAGGGTATTTATAGAGACGCGGATGCCGCTTATCATTTTCTTGCTGAGGAAAAAGGATTTCACCCAGCCCAGATAATAATCTACGGGATCTCTCTCGGTAGCGCTGTTGCAATTGATCTGGCTGCCCGCAAAAGGTGTGCAGGACTGATTCTTTCCGCACCGTTCACCAGTGCGCGAGCTATGGCTCGAAAGATGTTTCGTATTCCCTTCATCGAATACTTTCCTCGCACTCGCTTTGACAACCTTGGAAAAATAGGAAGAATCCAGGTACCTGTACTAATTTTCCATGGGACCCAAGATGATACCGTACCTTTCAAGATGGGAAAAAACCTGTTTGAGGCAGCGAACGAGCCGAAAATTTTTTCCCCAGTAAAAGGTGCCGGCCACAATGACATACATGTCATTGAAAGAGAAAACTACCTGAGCCAGATGCGGAGATTTATAGATTTATCACATAAGGAGAACTAAACCGAAACGAGAGTAGGGCTCCTCAATTGCTCAGTAACAAGGCGGGAAAGAAGTTCGCGAAGACCTTCGAGTCCATTTTCGCTTGCAAAGACAAAGGTTCCCTTTTCCTCTGACCAATCAAGTTTGAAGCTAGTGGCAAGAGCCGAGACCCATATCTGACGTGCCGAACCATTCGGGCTAATAACGAAAGTCCCTGGCGGTTCCTCAAATGATACCTTCAGTGCGCCGCCCTCATTGTCTACCTCTAATTCGTAATCGTCTTCAAGCCGCCCCAGAGCGTTTTCCATCTCACGGATAGTTCTTTCTGCATTCTCCTGAAAAGCCTTTTCTTCGAGTCTCTCAGACATTACTCCCTCCCCCCTCTTTTTTTCTATGGAACAGTAGCCCTAAATAATCAGGTAACCACCTAGCTATGCAGAAGCTTCGAGAGGTGCAGCATCGTCGCTCCCTTCAGCTTGTCCGGAGGTGGAGGCTCCGTGACACTTCTTGTACTTCTTTCCACTCCCACATGGACATGGATCGTTACGGCCCACTTTTTGTCCGCGGACAACCGTTTTAGGCTTGGCTGCCACCTCACCCCCACTAAAGCGGAGCTGTGCTGCCTCACGCCGCTTCCGCTGTTGATATTCACGAATTAGAACTTCCTCTTCGTCTGCCGTCCGCATTAGGAAAAGGTAACGCAGGGTTTCGTCTTCTACGCGGTCCATCATGTCCTCAAACATGCTGAACGATTCCCGTTTGTACTCAACCAGAGGATCTCGATGGCCGTAACCACGAAGCCCAATGCCTTCCTTGAGGTGATCCATCGTCAACAGATGGTCTTTCCACTGCTTGTCAACCACCTGCAATAAGGTCATGCGTTCATACCAGCGCATGCGCTCTAATCCAATCGCTTTTTCGCGCTCCCCATAGTGGTCCCGCACAATCTGGGTAAGTTGATCACGAAGCGATTCATACTGCTTAACTTCAAAGGGTAGTGAGCGATCTTTCAGGTCAATCCCGAACCGGTTCCAAAATTCCTTAAGAAGAGTCTCCGGCGCCCACTGGTCAGCCTGCGTATTCTTCGGGCAATGGGTTTCAAGCAGCCAATCCGCTACCCGGCCGCTGGCCTCCATCAGATACTCTTTTTGTTCCTTGCCCTCAAGGAGGCGGCGGCGTAAACCATAAATCGTTTCCCGTTGCTTGTTCATCACATCGTCATATTCAAGCAGGTGTTTGCGAGACTCAAAATTCTGGGCCTCCACAGTCTTCTGTGCAGCCTCAATACGCTTGGATATCAAGCGTGATTCGATCGGTACACCTTCCTCCATGCCTAGTTTGTGCATAATGCGCGAGATACGCTCGCCAGCAAAAATACGTAACAGATCATCTTCAAGCGATAAATAAAAACGAGATGAGCCAGGATCCCCTTGCCGTCCGGCCCTACCTCTCAGCTGGTTGTCAATCCGGCGCGACTCATGTCGCTCAGTTCCAAGGATATGAAGGCCCCCAACATCCACGACTTCGTTCCGCTCTTCATCAACTTGACCCTGGATTTTTTCAAGAGCTGACAGTCCTTCTTTGTAAGTAGAAGAGTTGGGATCACCGCCATTTTTAGGTAAAGAATCTTGCGCCAAAAACTGGGCGTTGCCACCCAGAACAATGTCGGTACCGCGTCCAGCCATGTTGGTCGAGATAGTAACAGAGCCCAAGCGTCCAGCCTGAGCAACAATCTCTGCCTCGCGCTCATGCTGTTTAGCATTCAATACCTTGTGTTTGAGTTCGTTATTCTGTAGCACCTTAAATAATCGCTCTGGTGTGACTCTCAACTTAATTAATACATCAAGAAGGGACGAACTCTTTTCGCTCGCAAACTTGGCAAATTCGATCAGTTGAGGAACCAGTGAATCCTTGGCTGCCTGCTCTAAGGCTTGCCGTCGAGCAGTATCTGCCTTACCTTCTTTCAGCAATGCACCTATTAAGTCTTTATGATTTCTATCCGGCGAGCTAGCAAAGTTTTTGAATCTACCCTGATCGAGGATAGAGACAAGTTCTGTAGTGGTCAGATCAGCCCCAATCAGCCAATTCATCGCCCGGCTATGCCTTTGAGCAAGATTTTCGGCCCAGTTCTTCAACTTCTGGCCCTCAAGATCCAACTTCCGGGAGGCCTTCTTCACCAACTCCGGTAGAACTCCAGCCTTGCGCAATTGTTGGCTTAGTCGCTCGGATTTCTCAATAGCGATGGTGCCTACCAGAGTTGGTTGGCCTCGTAGGTGGCATTCCTGGATCTCTTCCACCACCGCGTCAAATTTCTCGCGTTCAGTTCGGTAAACCACATCCGGAAACTCATTACGAATCAAAGTCTTATTGGTAGGAATGACTAGGACTTCCAGATTATAAATCTTTTCAAACTCTGCGGCTTCTGTTTCGGCTGTACCAGTCATACCAGCCAGCTTGTTGTACATCCGGAAATAGTTCTGGAAAGTAATGGTAGCCAGAGTCTGATTTTCCCGTTCGATTTTGACCCCTTCTTTGGCTTCTACAGCCTGGTGCAGTCCATCACTCCATCGGCGGCCAGGCATTAAGCGACCCGTAAATTCATCAACAATCATTACGCCACCATCTTTAACCACGTAATCACGGTCCCGCTTAAAGATTGTATGGGCTTTTAGCCCTTGATAGACATGGTGAACAATCTCGATATTCGCAGGGTCATAAAGGTTTTCAATGCCCACGAGCTTTTCAACTTTCGCTACACCTTCCTCGTTCAGCGTAACCGTCCGATGCTTTTCGTCGACTTCAAAGTGGTCTTTTTGATTTAGTGAGGGGATGACCTTGTCGATACGGTAGTATTTCTCGGTAGATTCTTCCGATGCGCCAGAAATAATTAGCGGCGTACGAGCCTCATCAACCAGAATTGAGTCTACCTCATCCACAATCGCATAGTGGTGCGCGCGCTGGACGCAACCCTCAAGTTCAAACTTCATGTTGTCGCGAAGAAAATCAAAACCGAACTCGTTATTGGTTCCATAAGTCACATCAGTCTTATATGCTGCGCTGCGTTCTTCATCTTCCTGGCCATGGACAACAACTCCAACGGACATGCCAAGCAAATTGTATATTGGACCCATCCAGGCCGCATCACGACGCGCTAGATAGTCGTTAACTGTAATAAGATGGACACCTCTCCCTTCGAGCGCGTTCAGGTAAATGGGCAAGGTAGCGACAAGTGTTTTTCCTTCCCCAGTCTTCATCTCGGCTATCTTACCCTCGTGCAACACTGCACCGCCAATCAGCTGCACGTCAAAGTGCCGCATGTTAAGCGTTCGCCTTGCCGCCTCACGACACAAAGCAAAGGCTTCCCCTTGCAAATCATCCAGGGTTTCTCCGCCAACAATGCGCTTCCGAAAATTTTCAGTCTTTGCAGGAAAATCCGCATCGGTGAGTTTTTGCATCTCAGGCTCAAGACTGTTCACGGTCTCGAGCATCGAACTGATACGCTTCAGCTCTCGTTCGTTCCTGGTTCCGATAACTTTATTGAGAAATGCACTAAATAGTTTCATTAGGACCTGTAATCCACTTCCTTAAAACAGCTTCCAGTAATCCCCCCTCTCTCTCTACAAAAGGAGCGCACCAAAAGTTTCAATGGATTGATTTTACGAGGGTATGTGATGAGGGTCAAGCAACGTCACCATTCAATCTCCGTTAACCGTTAATGTGTTTAAGGAACCCTAAGAATTATTGTTCCTGGTTGTCGGTAGAGAGTGGAAAGTGTTAGGCTTACGCCTCAAGCCAGCGCGGAGAGGCATGAATCCTCAATAACGCCCCTGATGGTCACGCGCGGCCCAAGGAAGCTTATGTGTGGCATTATTGCATGCGTGGGAAAACGTTTAGCGTTGCCGATTCTTGTTGAGGGACTGAAAAGGCTCGAGTACCGTGGTTATGATTCTAGCGGTGTCGCCATCCTTCAGAACTCAGGTGCTTTTCTATTGAAATCAGCCGGGAAGGTAAGTGCTCTTGAGTCAAAACTTCCAGCTGACCCTGAAAATGGAAATGCAGGTATAGCTCACACACGCTGGGCCACTCATGGCAAGCCAACTGAAGCTAATGCCCACCCGCACACCGACTGCAAAAATTCTCTCTTTGTAGTCCACAACGGTATCATTGAGAATTTTGGAAAGCTCAAGGAAGACCTTGGAGAAAAGGGGCACATCTTTCGCTCCGAAACTGACACAGAAGTCTTAGCACACCTGATTGAAGAGAATTACGATGGTAATCTTAATTTGGCCGTCCAGAAAGCCTTGTCTTTTATTGAAGGAACCTTTGGTATTGCT
>CAZSDV010000017.1:1043-1471 GCA_964605715.1 uncultured Acidobacteriota bacterium | reverse complement strand
TCACCAATGATTCTTGGCATCGGAGAAAACGAGGCCATGGCCGCTTCTGACATTTCTGCCCTAGCACTTCACACCAAACAGGTTCTTTATCTTGAAGATGACGAAGTTGCCCACCTCTATGGAAGCGAATTTTCCATCACTACGCTTGGAAATACACCCATAAGCCGGCCAGTTGAAACGCTTGCTCACGACATAGGCACCCCTAACAAAAAAGGCTTTCCTCACTACATGCTTAAAGAAATTCACGAGCAACCCGAAGCTGTCGAAAACACCCTGCGCGGAAGGCTCAACCACCCGGAAGGAACAGCAAAGCTAGGAGGCCTGGAGCCAGTAGCTGATCGCCTGCATAATGTCCGCCACCTGATTATCATCTCCTGTGGCACCAGCCACTACGCTGGGCTCTACGGTCGCTACGTTTTCGAAACCCT
>CAZSDV010000017.1:0-1033 GCA_964605715.1 uncultured Acidobacteriota bacterium | reverse complement strand
GATATGACTATTGAAAACGAACTGGCATCGGAGTTCCGTTACCGTAGGTTGAATCTAAAAAATAACACTGCCGTACTTGCCATTAGTCAGTCGGGAGAAACAGCTGACACTTTAGCAGCGCTTCGTGAGGCTAAACGCAAAGGCGCATTAGTGCTAGGAATGGTAAATGTAGTAGGCAGCTCGATTGCGCGTGAGTCCGAGGCAGGCATCTATACACATGCAGGCATGGAGATTGGTGTGGCTTCAACTAAGTCCTTCACCACTCAGTTGACTGGGCTGCTACTCATGGCCCTCTGGGTAGGTCGGGCACAAAATCTCTCTTACAGCGAAGGTGCAAGTATCATTCAGGAAATGGTGCGGATTCCCGAAAAAATGCGCAAAATACTTAGCGAAGCTGACGTCATTGAAAAGTTAACCGAATCCTATTACGAATACCGGCACTTCCTATTTATTGGTCGCAAGTATCAATACCCCATAGCAATAGAGGGAGCACTAAAACTCAAGGAGGTTGCCTACATACATGCTGAGGGTTATGCTGCGGGCGAAATGAAACATGGCCCCATTGCCTTAATTGATCCCTATTTTCCAACCCTGGCACTTGCACCCGATGGCAACTCCTATGAGAAAGTGATCAGTAATATCCAGGAGATTAAAGCTCGCGATGGTAAGGTAATCGCCATTACTTCTGCCGGCAATAAAACCATTAGAAAGTTAGCTGATGACGTAATCACGGTACCCAAAACCCTTGACCTTCTCTCACCCCTCCTGACTGTCCTTCCTCTGCAGCTCTTTGCTTACTACTGCGCCACCAGACGAGGTTGTGAAATCGACCAACCCCGGAACCTGGCCAAAAGCGTTACTGTGGAATAAGTGCGAGTAGTGATTTCGCATTACGCAATAAAGATACATATTTAACTTTTATTCTTAATTGCAGAAGTGATTATTTAGTTTCTTATCCTCAAAAAGAACAGAGAACATACAAGACAAAACTCTCAAGGATGAAACATATTTTTTAATATGTAAGAATAAATTA
>CAZSDV010000016.1:28887-36740 GCA_964605715.1 uncultured Acidobacteriota bacterium | reverse complement strand
TGAAGCTTTCGAACATCTTCCGTGGAAGACTAAGGGCGCAATCTAATTACGTTCTTCTGAGGCAAGAATTAGACTTTGTTGATGATTACCTAGATATTGAGGTGGTTCGATTCGGGACGGATAGACTTGAAATTCGTAAAGAGGTTCATTCGGACACATTAGAGCTTGTAATTCCTAATATGCTGTTGCAGCCATTAGTTGAAAATTCCTTGAAGCATGGGATTGGGCCTAAAATTGAAGGAGGGACCATTACCATTGGCTCGTCCCGGGCCAATGGACGGTTAACCATATATGTAGGAGATAACGGAGTTGGAATTTCTCCAGAGAGGCGCGAACAGATATTTGCTTCTGGCATTGGAATTAGTAATGTGCTGGCAAGGCTAGAAGTTATTTATGGAGAGGATTTTAAGTTTGAGGTAGATAGCAATCTGGGCACTGGAACCGAGGTTCGTATTGATATTCCTGAAGTGTACTCCATGTCTGATTCTGATATGTCGGCTGGCACAGAGACAGAATTCAAAGGATCTTGAAGCTCGATGTTATTCCTGGCTATTAACACTTATTGTGTGTGGTATTATGTCCGGGCAGTCTGGTTTGCGGTTTACTGAAAGGGGACAAGCTTGCTCCGACAATATGCCCCAATTTTAATATTTGCTGTAGTTGCCATCACCTTTCCATTGGCTACGCTTTGGATAGGTAAACTAATTCGTCCACCCTCGCTAGATGAGGGAGCTAAATTAGGGCCCTATGAATGCGGAGTTGAGCCTGAGTCTGATTCTCGGGGCCGCTATGCTGTTCGGTACTACATTATCGCTATTCTTTTTGTAATTTTTGATGTTGAGACCATTTTTCTTTTCCCCTGGGCTGTTCAGTTTCGGGTACTGGGCCTCTTTGGCTTGATGGAGATGTTTGTTTTTCTAGGTATCCTCGTTCTTGGCTATGTCTGGATTTGGAAAAGGAAAGCTCTTGATTGGATCTAGCCACCTTGCCCGTAGTCGTTTCTGACTAATTCAAAATAAAGAAGTATCTACCAATTAGAGGTCAAGGGCCCCCTTAAATAGGCTGGGAATCTAAAAGAAGGGTCTATTGGTTTATTTGGGGATATTGAGTTTCTCTAGTGTCTTTCTTCTTTCAAGGTGGTATAGGGATAGCTTGTCATTGGCCGCCGATACTACCTCTATCTCATTAGCGATTTCAGGTAGGTTCTTTCCGGGAACCGTGACATAAAGGCTGTCATCCTCGAGGTCTGTGTAAATGCGGTTGCCAATGCAGCCCGTGCTTGCAATGGCTCCTTGAGTTAGTGTGGCAGGCAATGCCATGCAGGTGGGGCGACCTAGCAATGGACCTCCTAGTTTGATGCCAGCACGGAGAGCGGCCTCTTGGAGAAGCATGAGTCGCCCAGGCTGCCCTGCGAAAAGGACAATATTTGGATCAACAGGAGTCGCTTTTAGGGGTGCGTAAAGTATGACGCCGGGAGTTTTGGCTAGTCGGTAGATCCCGGGAATCTCCTCCATGTTTATGTAACCTATGTCGGACATGAGGGATAGAGTTTGGTCAAGTTCCATGTTGCGTTCTTCTGGAAGGGGAATATTATGCGTGTAGCTCCCAATGGGACAGTTGTAATGGTGGCTTGGCACTGTGTAGAAGATTTTCCCTTCTGCAGCCAATCTCCAAAAACTGCAACCCGAAGGTATGGTTAACTTATTGGTAAAATCTGAATACCTTCTTGCCCGACTGGCATCCTTAGGGTCACTCCCTTTTTTAAAACAAAACAAAGGTCAGAGTATTTTGGCGTTCGTCCTCAGTATAACCTTACCTTAATTTATTAATTTGATCCCTGATATTCGTGCTAGAAGAAACGAACAGAATAGTTAAATCGGATCCCTCTTCCAATTTCCGGGGCTATATTTTTGATAAAAGAGAGGTGGTTTCGGTATAGGCGGTTGCCTAGATTAAAAGCATTTATTGAAAAAAAATGGTTTAGTTGAGGTCGGTATATTGCATAAGAAGCCTTTATGTTAACCACTGCATGGCCAGCGGTGGGTGTCTCTGTTAAGTAAAGGTGCTCTTGATTAGATGCAAGAACTACCTCAGGCTTTATATTAAAGTTCCCATGGTACAGCATGAGAGCTACTCGCCCGCTTAGGGGAGGGATTCTTGGTAAGTAAGCGTTACTCAAGACTAATTTTGCATTAACAGAATCTAATCCTAGATTTATTTGGGCATTCGAATGGAGGCGGATTCCTACTAGAGCCTCGCCCCCCAGAAAGCGACTGTCTTCTTGGAGGTGTCTAGCAGCCAGTATATTTCCTATGGTTTCTTCAGTAGGAGCGAGAAAGATAAAATTGTTGATTTTATAATGGAAGACATTCAATTCTCCTTGTATTGCGTGGGATTGATGGCGAAGCGAAACCTCCACCCCTTTTCCAACTTCTTGTTTTAAGTCCGGATTACCTACTTCAAAGATACCCGAACCCTCATGCGGGCCGTAACTAAAGAGTTCTTCTAGTGACGGAGCACGGTAAGAATTGCTAAGACTAGCAACTAAAGCGGTGTTGGAGTTCATGCGCATTCGAATTCCTGCAGAGTAGGAAGCTCCAGTGTATGAGCGCTTGGCAAGCCCACGAGGGCTATAAGCGTTGTGTTCAATTCGCGCCCCAAACTGAAGTCGAAAATTCCTAAAATCAAGTTCTTCGTAAGCAAAAAGCGCAACTCCATCATGTGCAGCTGGAGGAATAGAATATTCTATTCCTGTAGAGGTAAGTTTACGTTTTGTACCCCAAAATCCTAGGCGTCCAGAAAGTGGCCCTTGAGATCTTTGCTCAAGCATCCCCTTGTAGATGAATTGACGGTTTATTAGGCCAGTATGATTGACGTTTTCCTCTTCTTCGGTTTGCTTCCAGTCGGTGTAGTTAAAGGTAAGCTGAAATGATTGGAAAAAATTGTTTAAACCTCGCAATCCTCCGGTGAATCGTACACTCGATCTCTGAAAATTAAGGCTAACCTTATGATCTTCATCCTCATTTTCATGCCTATGAAAAGGGATTCCGTATTTTCCATCTTGATAGCCATACGATAAACTTGCAAATCTCTTTTCTTTGTACCAGCCGACCAGGGCCGAGGTTGATGTTAGCTCGGAACTGGAATTTTTTATTGGGCCGATCGGCGTATTGTAATTCCCCAGTCGCCTGGCACTACCTGAAAGTTCGGTTATCCAGGGGCCTGAGCCGTATTCAATTTCTCCGTTCAACCCCCCTTGAGCATTAGCGGAGCCGCCTACACCCGAAATCCTTCCTCGAAACCCAGGATGTTGATGTTTGTGGATTTGGTGGTGGTCTGTAAAGGCATTCACCACTCCTCCAAGTGCACTTGACCCGTAAAGGAGCGTTGCTGGTCCTCTAACCACTTCTAGCCGCTCGAGATCTGCTGGATTAATGGGCTCTCCATGATGTTCAGAAGTACTAGAAAGTGTACCAGTTCGAATTCCGTCTTGAAGAATCAACACACGTTCTCCAGATAGTCCACGGATTACCGGTAGAGTAGAACCAGGCCCACTGCCGGTTTTGGATATCCCAGCCTGGCCTGAAAGTGCATCGCCAATATTCTCTGCAACATTCTCTGAGAGCTGAATTGAAGATAGCGTTGCCGTGGTCCTGAAGGATGAGAAGCTAGTTTCCTCTTTTGCAGAAGCAGTAATAGTGATTTCTTCATTGATTGTAGAAAGGTTAAGTTCAAAATTTAATTTAGCAGTTACTCCTGCAGTTATTTTCACCTCCTGTGGCTTGGATGTCATGTCATGTCGGTGGGCTCTAATGTTGTAAATTCCAGGTGTAATGTTTATAAATTTATACTTACCATTTGCGTTTGAATGTGTATCGCGTCCCAGTTCTATAATGGAAATAGTAGAATTAGCAAGAGGGCTTCCTCCTAACCTTAGGGTTACTTTTCCTGCCACGCTTCCAGTTACTTGACCAGATAACACACTGGGAATCATTAGAGAGACTAAAAAGTAAGAGAAACAGAATATTGAACGCATAAGTAATTTCCAACCAGATAGAATTTAGCAGCCTATTTCCTGCATCTATGTATTTGGGTTTCAAGAAATGCTGGTTGGGTTAATTTGGCGGGGCGCGAGAAGGTGTAGGTGTGCATAAAAGCCTGATGTGTGGGATAGCTTCTGTCATGTAGGTCACGTGGCTGATAAAGTGTGTCTTCCAAATTGCCTGACTAACAGGGGGAGAAATAACCTGGAGAGTGTCTGTTTGACAGATAGTGCAAGACGGTGCACCGTGGTGCACATGATCATGAGTTAATCTTAGTCCAGTGACGAAGCTCAGCGTTAGCAGTAGGCCTAACGATATAGTTTTCAACAGTGATGATTTTTTAGTTTTTACCATTTGATATGCACTTATTTTAACAATAGAGCAGCGCTACAAGAGTAATGTCCAGCTAGCGCGCGCTTCACCAATCATAGGCCAGATTCAGCTATGTTGTAAAACGCGAGGATGGTAACATGGGGCGGGTACTCTGTCAAAGTTGGAGGAATCAAGGTGTTGATTCGTAAACGTAAAGGTTGGGAGCTGCCAGAACGGGAGGTTACTCCTGAGAAGGTATATTGTGATCGCCGCCGTTTCCTTGGCAGCGCCCTTGGAGTAGCCGGACTGGGTGCTACGCTAGGATCTCCCTATCTTACTGGCACCAAGGGAGTTGACACCATTAGCAATCTCTCGAAATTAAATTCCCTTCGCAATTCAAAATATCAACCAGGTCGCCCCGTTACCAAATATGAAGTTGCGACCAGCTACAACAACTTTTATGAATTCTCTTTGGACAAGCAAGCCGTAAAGCATGTTGCCAAGGATTTTAAATTCCGGCCTTGGCGAGTAGAAGTTGGGGGGATGGTTGAACGACCTCTGTCATTTGACGTAGATGATTTAATTCAAAAGATGACACTTGAGGAGCGCATCTATAGGTTTCGGTGTGTAGAAGCATGGTCGATGGTTATTCCATGGGTTGGGTTTCCGATGAGAAAATTTATTGATTGGGCAAAACCTACTTCCAGAGCGCGGTTTGTGCGGATGATTACTTTTGATCGGCCTGATGAGGCGCCGGGGCAGAGAAGCCAACCCCATTATCCATGGCCCTACTTCGAGGGGTTGACTATGGAGGAGGCCATGAATGAGTTGACGATGTTGGTTGTTGGGATGTACGGGCGCTTCCTTCCAAACCAGAATGGCGCTCCAATTCGATTAATTGTTCCCTGGAAATATGGGTTTAAGAGCATTAAGTCTATTGTTAGATTCGAGTTTGTTGGAAAGCGTCCACCAACCTTTTGGAATCAAGCTGTGCCGAATGAATATGGGTTCGTTGCTAATGTCAATCCTAAGGTGCCCCACCCCCGGTGGTCGCAAGCGAGCGAGCGGGTTGTCGAGACTGGTGAGCGAATACCGACTCTGCCATTTAACGGTTACCAGGATTACGTGGCGAGTCTTTATAGATAGTTTTAATGTCCAGACAACATGGGCCCTTAGAATCCTTCTAATTTATAGCTTCTACCGGTCGGCCTATGTTAGTCACGTACCGTGTTTTCATTTAATATAGATTTCCGAGAACCTATTTTTTAGTAATTTAGGCAGATCAGGGATATTTTTATCCAAAACTAAATTTGAGGGTGGGGATGATGTCGGTTCTGATGCAATGGATTCATTTGGTTGCTGCAGTTGTGGGAATTGGTGGTCTGGGATTTATTCATATGATCTTAATCCCTGCAAGTCGAGATCTCGAACCTAGCCAAAGAGATCTCCTTTTAAAAAGAGTTTCTCGCAAGTACCAGTATGTAGTTTGGGGTGTCGTGTTAATGCTGATTACCTCTGGCCTCTACAACATTCATGCCCATGCGTGGGAGCGCCCTTGGGGAATCTACTGGAAATGGCTCATCGTGAAGATTTTTTTAGCGTTTGTTGTCTTTTTTTTCTCCTTGGGATTGAATATCCCTTTATCTATCTTTGACTGGCTTCGGCAGAAACGACAAATGTGGCTTTCAATTACATTTTCCGTTGCCCTCGTTGTAATTTTGATATCTGCCTACTTGCGTCGAGGAGGGTGAGTTAATGCCAGATGTTGTGCGGAGCCCGCTCGCTGATTACCATCTTACTCAAGGTGCAGACCTTGGGGAATATCACGGAGGTCTAGTTCCTACCCAATTTTCTGACCCTGCAGCTGAGCATCGTGCAGTAAGAGAGTCTTCAGGAATTCTGGATTTTTCCTTTCGTGCAAAGTTCACTGTTAAAGGCGAGGATCGGGTCCGTTTTTTGAACGGCATGGTCACAAATGATGTGTCCAACCTCCATCCTCGAAAAGGAATCTATGCTTTACTTCTTAATGTACAGGGGAAAATTCAAGCTGACCTGAAAATTTATGCTGATGAGGAATGTTTATTTATTGACCTAGATTACGATCTTAACGAGAAGGTCCAAAAATCTCTTAATCAGTACATTATTGCTGATCAGGTTGAGCTGGAAACCGTAAAACTCGCTGCAATCTCCTTTCAGGGTCCTTGTGCACGCCCCTTACTTGCAAAAACCCTCCATATAGATATTCCGGAGATGGATCTTTTTGATCACTTTATTTCAAATTTTGCTGGATTTCCAATTCGGGTTGTAAGAAATCAGACCAGTGGGGAAGAGGGGTACGAAGTTTGGATCCCTCCGAAGGGAATGATGGGTCTCTGGGGAGCTGCTTGTGGACAAGCCCCTACCTACGATACCCAGCCCATTGGTTCAAGGGCCATGGAATCCCTCCGTATCGAGGCCGGCATCCCCTCGTATGGCAATGATCTTTATGAGGATACTTTGCCTCTTGAGGCTGGAGTCTTGAGCGCATTAAATTTTACTAAAGGTTGTTATCTTGGTCAGGAAATTGTGGAAAGGGCCCGAAGTCGAGGGAATGTAAATTGGAGACTGGTTGGTCTGTTAATTGACGACGCCCAACCTCCATTACCAGAGGAAAAGTTGGTGCATCAAGGAAAAGAGGTAGGTGAGGTTACTAGTTCCTGTTTTGCTCCCACTCTTTGCAAAACGATTGCACTTGGATACCTTCGGCGTGAGGTTGCAGAGGCTGGAACCTTACTGGCCTTAAAAGATGGAAAAATATCTGTTGAGGTGTCAGAGCTCCCCTTTTATTTTAGGACCTAAAAAGAATGTCTATAAGTTGTTGGCTCGGACACAAGGGGGAGCGCGGGCGATTAGATCGGGACTTGAAATTATGCAAGTGGATTACTAAGTAAGGCCAAGTGCACGCTTAAAGCTGCCCCGCTCACTCTGTATTTTTTTTTGGAGCATCAGTATTGCATGCAGAAGCTGTTCGGGGCGGGGTGGACACCCAGGGACATACACGTCAACCGGAATAACCTGATTTACACTCTGTACAACTGCATAATTATTGAAAACTCCACCAGAGGTTGCACAGGCCCCCATAGAGATAACCCATTTTGGCTCTGGCATTTGGTCGTGAAGTGTTTTAATAACTGGAGCCATTTTTTGGGAAACGCGGCCGGCAATGATCATCAGGTCAGCCTGGCGGGGTGAGCCTCGAAAAACTTCTGCGCCAAACCGAGCGATGTCAAATCGCGAAGCTGACATCGACATCATTTCAATTGCGCAACACGCAAGCCCAAAGGTCATCGGCCAGAGTGAGGATTTTCTGGCCCAGTTGACAGCCTGATCAAGTTTCGTAAAAATCAAGCTTTCCGTTCCACCGAACTCCGAACTTTTAATCGTCTCCATCTGTAAATATTTTGCCATAAGGGCCCGGTTAGTGCCATGTTGCAAAAATAGGTTTCTTCTAACCTTCTG
>CAZSDV010000016.1:0-28877 GCA_964605715.1 uncultured Acidobacteriota bacterium | reverse complement strand
ACCCGCGTGATATGTATTTCCTTTAATTATATCAATGGCATGTGGGATTAAATTTAATATGCTTTCTAGAGACTCGCGGGCTCCACGCGGGCTTCCTGGGAGGTTGATGATAAGTTTTCCTTTCCTAACCCCTGCCAGGCCACGGGAAAGAGCGGCCCGTCTGGTTTTTTTGATTCCTTCCGCACGCATTAATTCAGCTAATCCTGGAATTTCTCTCTCTAGCAGCGGGGCTGTTGCCTCTGGTGTGACGTCCCGGGGTCCAACTCCTGTTCCACCGGTGGTCAGGATTAGGTCTATATCTGGTTTTTCAAACCACTCAGTTAAATATTTCTTGATTGCGCCAAGTTCATCTGGGACAACCAGTTTCGCTAGAACTCGAAACCCGTTTTTTTCAAGGATCTGAGCAACCATTTTTCCTGAAAGGTCCTCTCGGTTGCCTAGGAAAGCCGAATCACTTACAGTCAAAATTGCGGAAGATGGAGGGTGGTCCATTGGCTAACCACTTAAAAGACGAAGCTGCAGTATTTTACGGTGAAGACGAAATCTTGTAGGTTCCACTTTTTCCTCCACTTTTTTCTTGGAGATGGAGGCCTGTGATCCGAATTTCCCGGTCAACCCCCTTGCACATGTCGTAAACTGTTAGAGCGGCCACGGCGGCTGCAGTTAGCGCTTCCATTTCAACGCCAGTAGGACCTGTAGACGAGACAAGCGATGATATCCGCAACCCATCTTTACATTTTTCTAATTGAACATCAACGTGGCTTAATCTTAAGGAATGGCACAATGGAATCAGCTCTGAGGTCCGTTTGGCGGCTGCAATTCCAGCAATACGTGCAATTTCAAGGGGATCTCCTTTTGGATTTTGTGGAAGTTTTGTTAGGGTGGAATTTTTCATTTCTACTATAGCTGAGGCTTTTGCATGCCGTTTAGTTTCCGGTTTCCCTGAAACATCGACCATGCGGACACGGCCGGATCTATCGAAGTGTGAAAATTTCCCCATATTACTAAAAGTCCCTAGGTAGCACATCTACCCAATCTCCTGGGAGGATTCCTTTTTTACCAGGTTGCGTAACTAGAAAGCAATTGGCTGCGGCTAACCCGACAAGATCTCCTGATCCCTGCCATTTAACTAACTCTACCACGGGTTTATCGTTTTGTTCGAATACTCGAGCAGGGTAGAATCCTGTGAAGTTTTTTTTCAGACGAACTTCTGAGGCCAGGCATGCTCGCATCAGGTTTAATGGTTTTGGAGGCACCCCAGAGAGAACTTCTATTCCTGGCCGCACAAAAAGTTCAAATGTGACAAAAGTTGAAACTGGGTTTCCTGGGAGGCCAAAAAAGTGGTGGCCTTGGACAGCTCCAAAAACCAACGGTTTTCCCGGGCTCATGGCGACATTCGTGAAAAAGAATTGACTGCCCAAATCTTCTAGCACTTTTTTTACGATGTCATATTTTCCCATTGAAACTCCCCCCGAAAGAACCAAAAGGTCAGATTCTAAACCTTCTTCTATTAGGGTGCGGAGAGGTTTGTATTGGTCTGGCGCAATTTTGAGTGGAACTGGAATTCCTCCTGCTGATTCTACCTGTGCGGATATTGTTGCCGCATTACTATTCCGAATTTGGAACCATTGAGGCTTTTGTTCTAGGGGGACCACTTCATCTCCGGTTGGCAATATAGCAACTCGCAATTTGGGTGAAACTCTGATATTGGATTTACCGACTAAGGCCAGAAGACCAATTTCGCTGGGCCTTAATGTTCGGCCAGCCGAAAGAATGGACTCACCTTTTTCCCCTTCAGCTCCCTTGGGGACAATATTTTCCCCAGGCCCTAAAACACGTTCAATTTGAACTTGACTGCCAATAATTCGGCTGTGCTCGATCATAACAACTGCATCAGCTCCTTCTGGGACTGGAGCGCCAGTCATTATTCCAACGCATTCACCGGGACCAATTTCACCCTCAAACCAAGTGCCTGCTTTTACTTCCCCTCGGATTCTAAGTAAGGAGGGAGGGGGTGCCAGGTCAGATGCACGAACTGCAAATCCATCTCGGGTAGCCCGCCTGAAGGGAGGGTAATCGCGGTCTGCAAAGACCTCCTCTCCTAAAACCCGGCCCAGAGCATTGCAGAGAGGAATAATTTCAATTTTAGCTGAGGGTGAACCTTTACCTAGCTCATCCAAGACCTTTTGGCGAGCCAATTTAAAGTTGGGCATCGATAGTTTAATTGCGGGTGCATTTCCACTCTTGGTAACTCCTTGGGGGCTCATTTGGAGGTTGCCGATGGAAGGTCTTTAACTTCAGATTGGAACAGTAACTGGCAGAACTTAGATTCCTTTTTCCAGATAATTTGTTTGCGCTCAGGGCCGGTAGATATGAGGGCGATTTCGACTCTTGCCTGATCTTCAAGAAATTTTAAATAGTCTTTTGCCCGAGATGGAAGTTTGCTAAATTCCGTCATGCCCGAGGTGGGCTGCTTCCAGCCTGGCATGGTTTTGTATTTGATTTTTACTTTTTCTAGGAATTCTACATTAGGTGACATTTTATCGATTATTTCACCGTTGTATTCGTAGGAAATTCCCACAGGGATTTCATCCAGGTGATCCAGTACATCTAGCTTAGTAACAATTAGAGCATCAAATCCATTAACTTGCGATGCGTAGCGGACTGCAGGGACGTCGAACCAGCCACACCGCCGGGGCCTTCCAGTAACAGCGCCGTATTCCGATCCTTGCTCGCGTAAAGCCTCTCCAGAGCTACCCATTGCTTCTGTTGGGAAGGGGCCATTTCCAACTCGTGTAGCGTATGCCTTGGTTACTCCCACCACCCCTTGAATACGGCTTGGCCCGACACCTGTGCCAGTGCAAGCCCCACCAGCTGTGGCATTCGATGAGGTGACGTAAGGGTAAGTTCCATGGTCAACATCGAGAAGAGTTCCTTGGGCGCCCTCAAAAAGGACCGATTTACCCTTGCTGATTTCTTGGTTTAGGAGGTGACTTGTGTCAGTAAGATAAGGAATGATTCTCGGTGCCAGCTCCAGGTATTCGTCAGCTACTACGGAGGTTGAGGTAAATTCAGATTCTGATATGGCCCCAGTGGCATACTTTTCTTTGGCGAATTCGTTAAATTTTAAATAGAAGTGCTCTGGGTTGACTAAATCACAGATCCTTAACCCTCGGCGTCCCATTTTATCTTCATAAGCTGGGCCAATTCCCTTGGCCGTAGTTCCAATCTTTTGCTGTTCTCGGACTCCCTTACCAGTTTTTTCTACGGTGAGATGGTAAGGAAGTATCAGGTGGGCATTATGGCTAATGCGTAATTGGTTTCCTGGCCGGATCCCTACCTGGGTTAAGGAGTCTAGCTCTTTAACAAAGGATTTCGGATTGAATACAACTCCTGAGCCCAGTACGGAAATCTTTCCAGGGCGAAGTACCCCACAGGGGAGTAATTGCAGAACCAACTTTTTCGTCTTATGAATGACGGTATGTCCTGCGTTAGGCCCACCTTGGTAGCGGGCAATGATATTAAAAAATTCAGCGAGGACATCAACGATTTTTCCCTTGCCCTCGTCTCCCCACTGCGCGCCAACTAATACGACATTAAATCCCATTTTCCCTTGATGTCCGGTTTAGTAATTTCCACGAGATACTTGAACTTGGCTTAGCTCAGTACAGTCTAGTCTAGCAGTTTTTATTCGAATTTTTACCCCAATGTGAAGTAGCAAGGTATCCAGTGTGAGCCTCAGTGAGTATTGGGAGAAAAACTGGACCTTAGAGATCCATTCCATATCTAATCCGGACAAATCTTATCCTGAAGCCTTAGAATCAGATCAGTCCACTCTTCAGTGAATTATAAGGAAAACAGGTGAGGGCACCTTCACTTCACGATTAAAAATTACATATGGCGGTCCAACATCGCTTGTATGTTTTCTTGTGAGCTTGCTCCAACAATTTGGTCGCAAAGTTCTCCTTCTTTGAAGAAAAGCAAAGCAGGGATTCCTCTAATATTGTATTTCCCGGATGTTGACATATTCTCGTCAACGTTCACCTTGCCAACCTTAGCACGGCCAGCATAGTCTTTAGCGATAGCCTCCACAGCAGGTGCTATTTGGCGGCAAGGGGCACACCAACTTGCCCAGAAGTCAACCAACACAGGAATAGGTGACTTCAGCACCTCTTGCTCAAAGTTGTTGTCCGTTAATTCAACGGTGTTTTCTGACATACCTTCCTCCTCATCCTTTCTGAATATGAAACATTCTTTTTAACGCAACTCTGAGGTTATATCTCCAGCTTAAACCTGAGAAAATCACCCTAAGGAAGATCTTGAAAATTCAATGCTTGCTTTTCGATCACAGCAACCTACCCACGATCACGTAAAATAATAGCATTTAGAAGCGAATTTTTCTTCAACTAGTTATCCGTTGTGTATTTTTGATTGGTAAGTGCCTAACTTGCATAGAGTAGCTCTCGTAACATGAAGGAGGGTATTCGTATTTTGATATTCGGAATTATTAATATTTAACATCCCATCTCCTGTTAATCTTGTTTGATTAAAATATAGACGATAATATTTTTAAAGAATTAATAGCATGGAAGGAAACCTTTAAGTTCATGCGAGGTAATCAACGCCCAAAATTAGGACAGCACTTCCTTGTTAGCCCAGAGCACCAAAAGAAGATTTTGGAGTCCCTGCCGCTTCGGGGCAATGATTTAGTAGTTGAGGTTGGTCCTGGAAACGGAGTTATGACTGGGTGTCTTGCTGACCGGGCCGGTCAGGTAGTTGCTGTTGAATTAGACAGGGAGTTGGCAAGCAACCTCAAAGAACGCTTTAAAGGACAAAGAAATGTGCAAATCAGACAGGGAGATATTTTAAATTTTGATTTGGCTGATCTGTGCAGGGAGTTTCAAATTCAAACATGTTTTGTTTTCGGTAATCTTCCATATTATATTTCCTCGGCTTTTTTACAGCGAATTTTCAGGTTTTCTTCATTTTTGAGTGGCATGGGATTATTGCTTCAACGTGAAGTTGCCGGACGAATTGCTGCTGCCCCAGGATGCCGTGCTTATGGCTTCCTTTCCGTTTTAGTACAATACTATTCATGTCCAAAGGTCTTGTGGAGGGTCCCACCCAGAGCATTTTCCCCACCACCAAAGGTCCAATCGGCATTTGTGGATTTCATATTTCCCGGGAAGGAAGAAATACACGACATCAAGGAGAGGGAAGATTTCTTCCGGTTCCTTCAAGTTTGTTTTCGTGAGAAACGCAAAACCCTTGTCAATAATCTCTTGCCAATTGCAGATCGAAAAATTCTTATAAATTTACTTATGAAACTAAATATAGATCCTCATATTCGTGCAGAAAAACTAAGCTTTCAAAAGTTTTTTTTAATTTTTAAAATTTTAAAAAACCGATGAATTAATGCGTTTCTTTTGTGATTCTAACTCTCTATGCTACGATTCATTCCGGTCGATACTAGAGGAGGGAAGGCTATTTCTAAAAATGCGTTGAGGATTATTCCTCTTGGCGGTTTGGGTGAGTTCGGAATGAACATGATGGCTCTCGAGATTGGTGATGATCTCCTGATCATTGATGCCGGAGTTATGTTTCCTGGTATCGGACACCTGGGAGTTGACATCGTCATCCCAGACATCTCCTATCTGAAAGAAAATCAATCGCGCATTCAGGCTATCGTACTTACCCATGGACACGAGGACCACATTGGAGCTCTTCCCTATGTGCTGGAGGAAATCAATATTCCAGTTTACGGTTCTGCTTTTACGCTCGCACTTGCCCGATCTAAGCTGGCAGAGCACGCGCTCTTAGATGAGTCTGATTTGCGTGAAATTCGACCAAGGGAACCTTTTACGGTGGGTCCGTTTAAAATTGATTTTCTTCCAATGACACATAGCACTATTGATGCAGGGGCCTTGGCAATCCAAACTCCGGTTGGCACTATTCTCCATACTGGTGATTTTAAATTGGACTCCACTCCTCCTGACGGAAAAATGAGTGATTTGCATGGCCTTGCCGAATACGGTAGACGTGGAGTTTTAGCTATGCTCTCCGATTCCACTAACGTTGAGCGGCCGGGAATTTCTCCTTCAGAGTGCGCAGTGCGAGACCGCTTCTCGGACATATTTACCCATGCAACGGGCCGCATTCTCGTTTGCAGTTTTTCCACTTCTGTACACCGAATGCAACTCGTAGTAGACCTTGCCGATCAATTCGGTCGACAGTTAGCAGTTACAGGGCGCAGCATGATGAAGGTAGCTGAAATTGCTCAAAAGATGGGACCACTTAAAATTCCACCTGGATTACTAATTCCCCCACACGAGGCTTCAAAGGTACCACGAGATAAGGTTGTTGTTCTGATGACAGGAAGCCAAGGAGAACCGATGGCTGCTCTTCCTAGGGCAGCAGTTCAGAAACACCGTCATGTTCAAATTACCCCTGGGGACGACGTAGTGATTTCAGCTCGAGTAATTCCCGGTAACGAGGTAAGTATATTTCGTATGGTTGACCATCTTTACCGGCGCGGTGCTCGCATCCAGTATGATGACGGCTCCCAGCCCCCGATCCATGTTTCAGGGCATGCTAGCCGTGAGGAGTTGGCGTTGATGCTGAACCTCGTTAGACCTCGCTATTTTATCCCTGTTCATGGTGAGTACAGGCAGCTTTACCGGCACACGCAACTTGCGCATGAGATGGGCACACCTAAAGAAAATATTTTTTTGCTTGAGAGCGGCGAGGTGTTGGAGCTCAATGAAGAAATTGCACGACGGGTTGAACCTGTAACTGTTGGGCGGGTCTGTATCGATGTAGGCACTCTTGACGAGGTTGAAGAGGTTATCCTCAAGGAACGGAGACATATATCAGAAGATGGAATCGTTGTACCTGTACTTGCCATTAACAGACATACGGGCAAACTCGAGTCCCAGCCTGATATTATCTCACGAGGGTTTATCTCTATGGATGAAGCGCAAGATCTTGTGCTTTCAGCACGACAGGTAATCAAGAAGACCCTTTCGAAGTGCAGCCTTGAAGAGATGACTGATTGGGGAGTGGTAAAGGAAAAAATTCGAGTATCGCTCCGTCGCCACATGGATAAGGAAACTGGCAAGAGGCCCATGATCTTGCCAATTATCCTAGAAGTGTAATTTGGTTAGTACGGGCATCCCTGAAAACAGATTATTTTTTGAACTATTAAAAATCCTTGTTTTGCGTGGGATCTGGGGGATCTTGGTAGTTAGGATTAGGTAAGGTGTTGTGAGCCTTTCACTTAGTCCTTAACGACGAATAACATGCAATTGCACAAACCGCAAGGTGATTTCAGGTACCCTTGCAGGTCACCCAAGTACAAAGATTAAATACAGGCAGCTTGCCAGGCCGAGGCCTAGGTGATGTTAATTTTCCAGTCCATTATTCTTGCGATCGTTCAAGGCATTACTGAATTCTTGCCTGTTTCCAGTACAGCTCATCTTGTTTTGATTCCTTGGTTATTGGGCTGGCCTGATCCGGGGTTAACATTCAGTGTTGCAGTGCATGGGGGTACATTGATAGCAGTGATTGCTTATTTCTGGCGAGACTGGGTAGATCTGTTTAAAGCGGGCCTCAGATTGAGTGAACCTTCTAGTAAGGAAATTAGAGAGAATCGCAACTTGCTTTTCTATCTGGCCGTTGCAACCCTTCCTGGAGGTCTAGCTGGATTTTTCTTCGAGTCTTTTGCGCAAAAAGATTTCCGGCATCATCTAGTAATTTCAGGAGCTTTAATTATTATTGCTCTCGTGATGTGGCAAGCGGACCGGTTGTATAATCCTAAAAAGAATCTAGGAGGGGTGAGTTTTTGGAATGCGCTTGCTATTGGTTTTGCGCAGGCAACGGCTATCATTCCAGGGGTATCGCGATCTGGAGCTACGATATCAACTGGCTTATTGCTCAACATGAATCGTGAGGCAGCCGCACGTTTTTCTTTTTTGCTGTCCACCCCTATTATCGGAGGAGCAGCTCTTAAAACGGGAGTGGATGTGTGGCAGAAAGGCTTACCTCAGGCAACTTGGTGGTCCTTTGCAGTTGGAATTATTGTTTCAGGGATAGTTGGTTACTTAATCATCTCTTGGTTCCTCAAATATTTGCGCCAGAAAACTTTTAAGATTTTTGTCGTTTACCGAATAGCCTTGGGCATGCTAGTATTGGCGTTGGGAATGGGGATGCGTTACCACCTGTGGTGACCATATGAGTGTTAGGCTGATTATTTTTCCTCGCTAACTTTGGGGAAATGGTTTTAAGCTAGGTCTTGGGACGCGCCAGTAGGAAAAGGACCGAGAATGGCTATCACCCCACCCACGCCTGCAAACAAGGAAGGGAAATCTCGCGTATCTAGTATTTCTGTTAGCCGGGTCCAGTTAACTGAGTTAATCGGTTTGCTGATCGGGGTAGCGGGACTGCTTGTCTTCCTGAGTCTTATCTCCTTTACTCCTTCTGATCCTTCGTTAAGTACAGCAGCACCGATTGGTGCGGAAACCCGAAATTGGATTGGTGTCGTTGGCGCCTTTCTGGCTGATGCCCTGGTTCAGCTTTTTGGTTGGCCTTCTTTCCTGATTCCAATAGGCGTGGTTGGAATCGGAATTCGGAAAATGCTAGCTTGTTCGGACAGCGCCCTGGGTACAAAAGCAATTGGCGCTGCATTGCTCCTGGTTTCGGTAACCTCCCTGCTAGATCTCTTTCCGTACACTCCAATGGTCCAGGGTACTCTTAGGGGTAGTGGCCTTGTGGGTGCACTCTCGTCACATGGGTTGATCTTCGTTTTTAATAACGTGGGAGCTTGGGTGGTCTTGGTAAGTTTACTTTTTATTTCTTTGTTTTTTCTTAGTGAGTTCTCTTTTTCTCAGGCGGGGCCACTGATAAAGCAAGGATTGGCTAAGTTAGGCCAGCGAGTCATGGGCCTGGGTAAGCGCAGTGCACGCCTCACCGAAGAGTCCCCAGGTTTAGTTGGAGATGCGAATAGCGGCCTGTCCGAACTCTCCCCAGATCGCTTGCTTAACGAGGAAAGCGGAACCCTCAATAAGGAAACGGCCAGCCCTGCTGCGGTCACTCCACTAATTTCCCGAAGCGGCGAAGAGGAAGAAGTTAATGAGCAAGAAGAAAAGACTAAAGGGATTTCTAAAAAAAATACTTTAATTCGGCAAGGATTCAAACTTCCGGCGACCTCTTTGCTTCAGCCTGCAGATGTTCCAGGGAGAATTAACGAAAAAGAATTGAAGGAACGTGCCATTCAAATGGTACATAAATTTAAAGAGTTTGATGTTCGCGGAACCATAACTCAGATCCATCCTGGTCCAGTTGTTACTACTTTTGAATTCAAACCTGAAGCAGGAATCAAGTACAGTCGCATGACCACTTTGGCTGAGGACCTCTGTTTGGGACTTGGTGCAGAATCTATCTTGATAGAAAGGATTCCTGGCAAGGCTACAGTTGGCATTCAGGTTCCGAATAAGTCTCGAGAAATTATTCATCTTCGAGAATTAATGGAATGCCGGGAATTTTTTTCTTCAAATGCAAAGCTCAACCTTTGCCTAGGTAAAGATATAAATGGTGTGTTACTAACGTCCGATCTCGCCCAAATGCCCCATATGTTGATTGCTGGCTCAACGGGCTCAGGCAAGAGCGTCTCTATAAATACAATGATTATGTCACTTCTTTATCGATTGACTCCAGATGAGTTAAAACTAATCATGATTGACCCAAAGCATTTGGAGTTAAGTCTCTATGAAGGTCTCCCGCATCTCTATACTCCTATCGTTACTAACCCAAAGAAGGCAGCGAACATTCTAAAGCGAGTTACTATGGAGATGGAGGATCGCCTCAAAAAGCTAGCTGAACAGGGCATGCGAAATATCGAACAGTATAATCGGCTTTTCAAGAAGGAAGGCACTTTGAATTTATTTGATGAAGACGAGAAGAAACCTAAACCCTTGCCGTATATTGTTATCGTAATCGACGAGTTGGCCGATTTAATGATTACGGAAGGACGTATGGTTGAGGAATCTATCACCCGTCTTGCACAGATGGCTCGTGCCGTAGGCATCCATTTAATTCTGGCCACACAGCGACCCTCAGTTGATATCATTACCGGTTTGATTAAAGCTAATTTTCCGTGCCGAATAGCCTTTCGAGTAGCCTCGAAGGTTGATTCACGAACGGTTCTTGATTCAAATGGTGCAGAGGCCTTACTCGGCCGTGGAGATATGCTTTTTATTCCTCCTGGATCCGCTCGCTTGGTGCGCCTGCATGGACCTCTTGTCACGGAAGTCGAAACGGCCCGAGTTGTCGATTGGTGGAAAGATCAAGGTGCACCCGATTACGAGCAGAAGCTTCTTGAGCCGGTAAATAAAGATGATGATGCAGGCCAAGATAACGGTGAGGATGCTAGAGAGACTGGTAAAGAGCAAGATGCAGTTTACCAAGAGGCCGTCCGCTTAGTGATTGAATCCCGGAAAGCATCTACGTCACTTCTCCAAAGGCGGCTTCGATTAGGCTATGGTCGAGCAGCTCGGTTAATTGACATAATGCAAGAAGACGGAATTGTAGGACCTCCGGATGGAGCTCGCCCTCGAGAAGTCTTAAAGCCTGTTGATTGGCTTCGGGATGTTGAGCAGCAACTCCAGTAAATTCTTGTAACGAATGCGGCCCCTTAAAATCCCTTGTTAAATTTTGCCAAATAGGTGCAATGATGTTGCGGGCATGTCAATCGAAGGGCGTATAATGGGCAATGGCTGCTGTTCAATGTACACTTCTGATTTTTCAGGGTAATTTGAATTAAATGTGAAGCGTAAGATTTCGAGGCCTAGATGCCTAAGTCAGGATTTTTCTCGCTCCTTGCATTCAAGGCAACTCCTGGTCCAGGGAACAGCTTTTAAACGTGATTTGGTCACAGGGTTTCCGCAGGTTTTGCAAATACCAAATGATCCCTGTTTAGCCCGATTTATTGCCTCATCGATAGCTCTCAGTAGGTGGCTTTCTGTTTGGCGCATCCGAACTTCTAGTTTGGCCTCAATCTCTGCAACTGCCTGGTCGGCTAGATCTCCGTCCATATGCCCAGCTGCGGGTGCTAGAGAATCAGAGCCATTCCGAGTACCCAATATTTCTTCTCGTTTTGAAATCAGTAGTTGCTGATATCGTTTTAATTCTACGGCCTTCATTGACATCCTCTGGGTCACTTTTGGGACTAATTCATTGTAACTCTCAGTTGGAATTTACGGCAAGGGTGTTATCTAAACAATTTTCTTTTTCATGTGTATTTTAAAATTAAATTTTTTGTCCTAGCCTTAATTACCTGATTTAAAAAGTATAATCATCTTTTTGATTCTTTAATATTTAAACTAGTCCTGGAAAACTTTGTAGTTTTTTAATCAAATTTTGTGAACTTGACAATGCTCCTTTGCGATCCCTAGAATGCTTGAGTAGTTTTATTATAAGCAAGAGAGGAGTGTTTGTCTGTGCCGCGGTAGCTCAGGTGGTAGAGCGCAGCCCTGAAAAGGCTGGCGTCGGCGGTTCAACTCCGTCCCGCGGCACCTTTTGATTCTGGTACCCTATTCCCCACGAGTTGATTTTATTCCTCCGAAATGGTTAAGGAACCCCCACCTTCAGACCATAGGAACACTTAGGCCACGACGATTTCCTTTACTCCCAGTCCATGAAACAAGGTTGATTAAGGTTGCACCAGATAGCCGCGTTCTAATCCAATGCAATTGGCAGTTAAATCGAAAATCATGTCCTACTATAATTTTGTTACACGGGCTAGAGGGATCAGCCCAATCTTCCTACATGTTGGGTATTGCTGAAAAGGCATGGATCAAAGGTTTTAACGCAGTCCGCATGAATCTGAGAAATTGTGGTGGGACGGAGGATTTAACACCAACCCTTTACAATGCTGGCCTATCTGATGACCTTGCCCTGGTTGTGGACGATTTGACTCAAAAAGAGAATCTTTCAGAAGTGCATATTTCAGGTATTTCCATGGGCGGAAATATTGTCTTGAAATTGGCTGGGGAGTGGGGGAGTAGCCCTCCTTCGCAGGTGACTTGCTTAAGTGCTATTTCTCCTTCTATTGATCTTGGACTAGCCGCTGATGCAATCAGTAAATCCTCCAACCTAGTCTACCAGTTGAGATTTGTAAGGGGTTTAAAGGCTAGGCTTCGTCGTAAAGCGCATTTTTATCCTGAAATATACTCTACCGACGATTTAAAAAAAGTACATTCAGTCAGGGAATTCGATGACCGTTTTACGGCCCCTTATTGCGGGTACGGGAATGCAGTTAAGTATTATAATCAGGCTAGTGCTCTTCGCGTAATAGATCAAATATCCCTGCCGACACTTATTCTAGCTTCTGAGGATGATCCTTTTGTCCCTTTTGAAACTTTTCTGTCCACCTTAATTTCTCAAAATCCCTTTCTTTCCTTAATTTCACCATGTTACGGAGGCCACGCTGGGTTCATTTCATCCCGCAATAAGATAGAAGATTGTTCGTGGGCGGAAAATCGGGTCGTTGAATTTGCGAAATTTTCTTCATGTTTATTTCGTGGGATTAATTAATAATTTATTCTAAAAATAAAGAATTGAGTTAATTGTAGCTTGATGTAATCTTTGAATTATGAAGAGTTATGTATCCAATTAAGTATCCTGCACATGTACTTGAAGAAACGGAAATTAGCTCCAATAAAGTAAGGAGAAATTTATTTTTATACCCATCCTATGGAAGTTTTTTTGTTGATATCCGATCAATAAAATTCCAGGTGAAGGGTAATGTAGATTTATTCAGTGCAAATACATCCAATGGAAAAGTAATTACTGACCTCTTTTGTTTGGAATATTGTGGTGGGAAAATTAAGCATTAAATTTAGTAAAATTTATCAATTTTTGTTTATAAAATAAGGAAAAATGGCAGGTAATAACAATGAATCAATACCTCCTCCGAACCGCGATTGTTGCCGCTCTCGGTGGATTTTTGTTTGGTTTTGATACAGCAGTTATATCAGGAACCACGGATCAGCTTCTTTCTGTCTTTGGTCTTTCTTCCTTTGATTTGGGTTTTACGGTCGCTAGTGCTCTTATCGGGACCATCGTTGGGGCCCTGATTGCTGGCAAGCCCTCTGACTTGTTGGGACGAAGAACATCCTTAATTTTAATTGGTGTTCTTTATTTTGTATCCGCCGCTGGAAGTGCTTTGGCTTGGGACTGGTATTCATTTCTTTTTCTTCGTTTTATCGGTGGCATTGGGGTTGGCGGGGCTTCGGTTGTTGCCCCGATGTATATAGCAGAAATTTCTCCCCCAAATTTACGAGGAAGGCTTGTAGCCATCACACAATTCAATATTGTCTTTGGCATTCTGATGGCATATCTCTCAAATTATACCATTGCCCAGATGGAGCTAGGATCCTCTGAGTGGCGTTGGATGTTTGGAGTTGAAGCTATTCCTGCAGGAATATTTATTTCCCTGTTGTTTATTACACCCTTAAGCCCACGTTGGCTTGTTTTGCAAGGGCGTGACCTAGAGGCCACTCAGGTATTACGTAGACTGAGAACAGATCTAAAAAAGGTGGATGACGAGGTTCAGGATATACGTGCGTCACTCTCCCTAGAAAGTGGTAGCCTTCGAGAACCTCTATTCCAGCGATCATATTCAAAGCCAATCTTATTGGGTATCACAATTGCTCTGTTCAATCAGCTTTCTGGAATTAATGCCCTGAAGTACTACGCACCGCATATATTCCAAATGGCCGGTGCCAGCGAAGACTCTGCACTACTGCAAGCCGTGGCTATAGGTGTAACTAGCCTAGTGTTTACAATGGCAGCCCTTGCCCTTATAGATCATTTTGGTCGTCGTAAACTTATGATCATTGGGTCAATTGGTTATATCGTTAGTTTAAGCGCGACCGCTGCAGCATTTTACAGGTATGGCACAAATTTTGATGAGATTGGTGGGACTGTTGTGCTGATTAGTCTCTTGGTTTTTGATGCTTCACATGCTTTTGGGCAGGGGGCTGTAATATGGGTTTTCCTGAGTGAAATTTTTCCAACCCGTGTCCGGGCACGTGGTCAGGCACTTGGAAGTTTTACACATTGGCTTGCTGCGGCATTAATTTCCTGGACATTCCCAGTAATTGCTGAAATCTCAGGGGGGCATATATTTGCATTTTATGCAGCGATGATGGTTCTTCAGTTGATCTGGGTGTTACGGGTAATGCCTGAAACGAAAGGGGTGCCACTGGAAGAAATTCAGCGGCGACTCGAAATTAATTAATGAGCTTAGTGGTATATAGTTTTTTGAATACATGATATTTAGAACTTGGTTATGGCCACTTTGCTTTCTGGCTAATGCAACTTGCTGATACTGGAAATCGTTCGTTCGTCAGAGTATTGTTAATTATTCTAAGATTTCATTTATTACGTGACCATGGACGTCTGTTAGGCGTCGCTGAATTCCATTGTGGTAGTAGGTTAACTTTTCATGGTTAATCCCCATAAGTCGAAGCACCGTTGCATGGAAATCGTGAATCGTTGTGACATTTTGGATAGCACGGCGGCCGAAATCATCGGTAGCCCCGTAATGCGTTCCTCCTTTGATTCCTGCTCCTAACATCCAAACGGTAAACCCATCAGGATTGTGATCACGGCCTAAGGTTCCTGCCTGGTGTGTAGGCATTCTCCCAAATTCGGTAGTCCAGAGCACCAGCGTATCTTCAAGTAGACCCCTTTCATTAAGATCTTTAATTAATCCTGCAGTGGGGCGGTCTAGTATAGGGGCGTGGCGTTCGTAGTCCTGTTTAAGTGATTTATGTGCATCCCAATTCAGCAGCCCATCGACACCCGAGGCGCGGGACCCACAATAGAGTTGGATAAATCGAACGTTTCGCTCGATTAATCGACGGGCCAGTAAGCAGTTTTGGGCATAGGAAGCCAAAAGTGGGTTTGGGTCGTTTGTACCGTAAAGCGCATGTGTGGCTTTTGATTCCCTTGTTAAGTCAGAAGCTTCGGGGGCAGAGAGCTGCATTCGTGCAGCTAATTCATAGGATGCAACACGTGCTTCAAGCCCTGGGTTTCCTGGATGTTTTTTGGAGTATGTTTTATTAATAAGTTCAAGGAAGTTGCGCGAGGCTGCTTCTGCTTTATCGGTTACCTCTATGGGTCGTTCAAGGTTGCGTATCGGCTCGGTAGCATTAAAAACAACAGCTTGATGTCTTCCAGGGAGAAAGCCTGATGTCCAATTCGCTGGGCCAGAGGGGGGAATACCTCGAATATCGGGAATGGCTATGAATGCAGGTAGGTTTTCATTTTCCGTTCCCAAGGCATAGGATGTCCATGACCCAGCACTTGGAAATCCATCTGTAACAAAGCCAGTATTCATTTGAACGCAGGCAGGGCCATGTGTATTGCTTTTAGCGGTTAGCGAATGAATAAACGCCATTTGATCAACCCACCTGGCAAGGTTAGGAAGTAATTCGGATACCCATGCACCACTTTCACCTTTCCGTTCAAAATTCCAAGGACTCTTTAAAAGATTACCGTTCTTACCCTGGAAGGACATAAGATTTTCTTCTCCCGGAAGAGGCTCCCCAGATCTCCTGCTGAGTTCTGGTTTAAAATCAAAGGTGTCGATCGCAGACACTCCACCGGGACAAAAAATTTGAATAACGCGCTTTGCTTTTGCTGGAAAATGTGGGGAATTATTGGCACCTAGTAATTTTTGCCTTGAAAGAATCCAAGCCAACGCAATGCTGCGAAGCCCAAATCCCATCTCAGACAGAAACTCTCTGCGATTTAACCAGCTGTTATTACATAACATAAATAAACTCATTAGCGTTCAGTAGGACTCTACAGAAAATAAAAAGGCCATGCTGTTGTATCAAGGTAATTCCCGCGGTTTCCTCATCTGAACTTGCAATTCTTCCAAATGCGAGCAGGTATGCGCGGTTAATTTGTCCAGAGACATTAGTTGTTCCAATTTCGCTTGCCAAACGGGCAGCAAGGAACTGGGCCTGATCGATCAAAAATTTACTATTAAGGAGACTTAACGCTTGCAGCGGGCTTGTGGTAGTTTGGCGTTTTGGAGTAGGCAGAGTTGAGTCAGGACAATCATATGGGCCCAGGAGGTCAACTTTTACCGAACGGGCCGTCTGGTGATATACACCTCTTCGGTAAACTTCCTTACCAGGGTTTTTAAGGGGGTAATAGGATGCAACGTTGTCTACTGTGTATTTATAGAGGCGAAAGCCAGGCCCTCCCATTTTAAGATTAAGTTTTCCGCTGACTGCAAGGATGGCGTCTCGAATTTCTTCAGCTTCTAGTCTTCGAGGGGGAAAACGCCAGAGAAATCGAGATTCATTATCAATTCTTATAAATTTCTGGTTATTAAGGCTTGCTTGCTGGTAGGTGGCCGAAAGCATGATTTCTCTATGCAACGGTTTTAAGCGCCATCCGTGATGGTGAATTCTCTTGGCGAGCCAATCGAGCAGCATCGGATGAGTTGGCGGGCTTCCATTGAACCCAAAATCACTTGGAGTATCCACTAAGCCACTACCAAAGTGGTAGTGCCAAAGACGATTAGCCAGGACTCGCGCGGTCAAGGAATTACGGTTATCTGAAATCCATTGAGCTAGCATTAGTCGGCGAGTACCCTCAGATGCTCTGGGGTCCAGTCTATATTCTGGCAGGAGTGATTTAAACGCACTAAGGCTGCCAGAAGCAATGACCTCCCCTTTGTTCATTGGGTTACCTCGTTTTAGTAGCCGCGTAGGCTCCTCTGGTTCCTTGAAGTGTCCAATATAAGCAGAGGGTAGGTTAGGGATGGCCTTAAGATCGTTATTCAGCTTCACCTTGCGGTTTTTCAGAGAATTCCATTCATTTTTTTCTTCCGTCTTAAATATGGACATAAGGAATAGTTCTTCACGGTCGTCTTTGGAGTAAGGTAGTCGGTCGCTAGAGGTAACTATCTGTTCCCAATGTTTTCCATTGAGAGAAACGTCGAAGGTGTATTTTGTAGGAACGAAAAAATCCCTACTTCCCAGAGTTGGGCCTAAGCGATCACGGGACCAAATAATTCGGGAGATGTGCTCAATCTTTGGCAGCTCAATGGTTACACGGCCCCTACCTTGCTCCCCTGATATCCAGAGTTTGTCAAATTTTCCATCATTGATGTGGTGCACGCTATAGACAGAGGGGTTTTCCGCAGGGTTTCGTGTTGTTTCAGCTGAAGATTTGGCGCCATTTATGTCTAAGGCAACATTTTTTGGTGAGGGACCCTCGGTCCATACCTCTAATTCGTCCAAACCAGGGGTAGAGTTTCTATAGACTGTTTCATTTGCATAGACGGTAGCGGTTTTTAGAATTGTCATTCTGATAAACCGTGCCTGAACTGGAGTAAAAATTTCTTCAGTAAGCAAGGGGTTTAAGGGTGGAAGATAATATTGCGTTATTTTGTCTTGACGTTTAACAACTCTAGAATGTCCTCCTTCCTTTAGTGAGGAAAGGCGGGACTGTACTCTTTTCAACTCCCTTTCAAGTGGTTCTTTTAAGATTTTTTGGTGGCTTTTCTGTTCAGGAGTTGCCAGTGATCTTTCTCCGTGATGGACTCCAGCAAAAGTAGCTTGAAATCGGTAATAGTCTGCTTGTTCGATTGGGTCAAATTTGTGATTGTGGCATCGGGCACAATTGATTGTTAGGCCAAGAAAGGCTGCGCCAGTTGTCAAAATCATATCGTCAAGATCATTAACTCGTTGTTGTAGCTTTGCTTCCATGTTCATGTTATTTACGGTGTCGTGGATTCCGGCAACAAGGAAGCCTGTGGCCACTTCAATTTTTGGGTTATTGGGTTCGATTTGATCTCCGGCAATCTGCTCCATGATCATACGATTAAATGGCTTATTGTCGTTGAAGGAACGAATTATGTAATCACGATAAGGCCAAGCCCTTTCTCGTATTCGATTCTGTTCGTAGCCATGGCTTTCCCCAAAACGACTCACGTCTAGCCAGTGCCGCCCCCATCGCTCACCGTACCGAGGAGAAGAAAGGAGTCGGTCAATAAGCGATTCATAGGCATTTTCTCTGGGATCACTGAGAAAGGCATCAATTTCTTCTGGTGATGGCGGAAGGCCCAGAAGATCAAACGTTGCACGGCGAATCATTACCCTTCGACTGGCTTGAGAGGATGGGTGCATTTTTTTCTCATAAAGTTTTGCATATACAAACTGGTCAATTGGAGACTTGTTCCAAGTGCTCCAAATCCTTTTTGTTTGGGGTGGAGTAGGGTTTGCCAGAGGTTGAAAGGCCCACCAATCTCTCCCTGCTCGAGGTCGGTTGGCTTGAGAGGAAACCAAGGTGCCGCTCCAAGGCGCCCCTGCGCGCGCCCATCTTTTTAAAGTTTGGATTTCTTCTTGCGCAAGGGGGCTGCCTAGAGGCATCTCCCCTGCCACAACGCGGGCTATCATTAGGCTTTTTTCGGGTTTTCCAGGTACTAAAATAGTGCGACCACTCTCCCCACCTTGAAGTGCTAATTTCCGGTTAGAGAGATCTAGGCCTGAGGATTTTTGCTCTGGATTATGACAACTTAGGCACTGTTTTGAAATAATTGCCTTTGCTTCAGCTTCCAAATCAAAAGGTGATTGAGCTGCTAGCGGTAGGTTTAAGAAGAATGTGAGTATTACCAATAAGTTAGTAATCTTAATTAGCTTTAGCATAACTGGCAATGTTACGTAAAACATTTCTTAACTTCAAGGAGAGATCTTTCCTTTGTTGGTTTTGAAGTATTCGTCAAAAGAATATTGAAAAATTGCAGTATATTTGAGGTTAGTGGGGGGCAGTACTAATCTTACCGATTTGAGATCTTTACTCGAAAATAGGGTTTAGTTTTTTCTTTATTGTCCATCTGGTAAATCTGTTCCGTTAATGTAGGGTCGTAATCCCGCCATAACCAGGTCAAGGATTCTGGTAGCTGAGCGTTCCCTTGTGCAGAATTATGTGCATTATTTCCATAAGTAAATCGGAAATCATATTCCTTCATTTTCAATGAATTGGCGAGCTGGATATTCTGAAGAGGCCAACTTCCAAACTGATTTTCAAGATCTTCCGAGCCATCCTCAATCCAGATACGGATATTTTTTCGAGGCGCCACCCTTAATAGAAATGGATAAATATGACCCCCTTCTTGATATTTTGTAGAGCTGTATCTCCATTGAACTGCGGCAAAGGTTCCGATGCGTGAAAGGACGCGGCTAAATTTATCAGGTCGATGCCACGCCGCATTAAAAGCAGCGATTGCCCCAGAGGATTGACCTGCAATACCACGACTATAGCCATCACTACGTAATTTGTATTTTTTTTCTACTTCCGGCAGAAGCTCGTCCAGTAAAAACCGTACATAGTCTTCATCAACTTTGTCGTAGAGAAAACTCCGAAAGGTTCGCCAATTATGAGATGTTAGACTATTAATTGGGTAATCTTGAATAACTCCTGGTGCAACTAGAACATGGATCATAGGTGGAATCTTTCCTTGGTGGACCAAATTTTCAGTTGTCGTAAGGAGCCTTGGACCCGCCTCTCTTTTGATAAAACGATGTCCATCTTGCCATACCATTAGTGCTGCACCACGGGTTGGGTCATAGCCAGGAGAAACATAGACCCAGTAAGAAACCTTCCAATTAGGGAATTTTTTGGCTGTGTGCATGAGCTGACCAGAAATCACTCCCTTAGGTACACCGGGCTTAGGGTAGGAATCTGGACTGTAGGCGGGAACATCTACTCGTGATCCAAAGGCCTTTCCATTAATGTGGTAACGGTAAGAATGCGATCTTCCGGTTTTTAATTTTTTATATAGTACCCATAGGTTACACCCAGGGAGCTTGTTCATCTGGGGGCCCTTTTGGTCGTTAATATGGAGTTCAGGCGTGCTTAGTGAGTTGATTACCCAGAGAAAATCTCCTCCCTGAGTTATCAATGCGGAACCGTCTTCTAGCTTTTTCTCTCCGAATTTAGCCAAAAGTATTTTACGAAATTGTGGAGATTGAGCTTGGTTTTGGGCCATCTGTATAAGATTAGGCCCAAGTAAATTTTGCACAGGAGAGCCCGCTACTTTTAATCCGAATAGCATAACAATTACTGCGATTAGATAATTTTTCACAGTTAGCTCCCTTTAAATCTATTGAAAATTAAATTCTAAGTGTTGATCCGCCCACGTCTCCAGCTTAGATGGATTAAGTAGCAGCTCCGGTGTGGCATTCCTAGGGTATTCTATACTGCTTGTAGGTTTATTGCTAAACTGTGAACATTATAGAGGTCCCTAAATAGCGTGTCTATTTTTTCTGTTTCCTCGGACAAACATTGCAAAAGGACAATCTTTTTGAGGTTTACTGCTTCGAATTAAATATTTTCCATTGTTAATTAATACATTGAGCTGCACTTGGATGAAAAATATTATTTACAGCTCATTGATCATGGTCGATTTCCATTTAACAGTGAGGAGGGTAGTTACTTGATTAAATTGGAGTATCGATAGGAAAATTGGAATATGTTAGATTTCACCTTTAAGCATCTCCGGTATTTTATCGATCTCAGAGTGCGTGTATTTGGGTTCTACTTGATCACTGTTAAAGATAATTAACTTTCCAAACAGGTTTAGTATTGAAAAAATATAAACTAATAAGGATTTGTATATTTTTGATACTTATATTTATTTATATGTCCAAGGGATCTCCTACGATCCAAACACAACCTGAAGTACGTTTGGAAGGTACAATTTCTGACGAATCTACTGGGGAAGTTTTACCAGGTAGAGTTTATATTCAATCTTCTGATGGCCGTTGGTTTTTTCCAAAATCAATTTCTCCTCTGGGTTCTGCGGTTGAATATCGAATAAAACGACAAGAGGGTAGCATTGAGATGCATACCACACTCTCTCCGCATCCATTTACGATCAACCTTAAGCCAGGCACGTATACTATCACCGTGGAGCTAGGGAAGGAGTATTTTCCTTTTAGGAAAAACGTAGTGGTCAGGAATAAGGATGTAATGTTGCCGGTTAAGCTTCGGCGCTGGATTGATATGGAAAAAATGGGATGGTATTCCGGAGATACCCACGTACACCGCAGCCTAAAGGACCTGCCTAACGTTATGCTTGCCGAAAACTTAAATGTGTCCCTCCCTTTGCAATATTGGGTTACTTCCGCATATACGCCACCGAACCGAGGGAGCGAGAACACACCCATCAGCCTGGAATCTAAAATTATTATTATTGATGATGAACATGTAATTTACCCTCGTAACACTGAGTATGAGATATTCTCCGTGGCTGGCAAGAAGCATACCTTGGGGGCAGTGTTTGTTCTTGGCCACAAAACCCTGCTTCAAAAGGGTGTTCCGCCGGTAAGAGATATTGCCAAAAACGCCCATCTCGAGGGGGCAATTTTGGATTTAGATAAGCACTCTTGGCCTTGGTCTCTGATGCTGGTTCCAATCATGGAGGTTGACCTCTTTGAATTGGCCAATAATCACTTGTGGCGGACGCGATTTGGTTACCGATCCTGGTCTCTCGAATTTGTCCCAAAGTACATGAACCTTGAGATGAATAGTGAAGGACTTTCTGAATGGGGTTGGATTGACTTTGGCTTTCAGACCTATTATGCCTTGCTGAATTGCGGTTTCCGCATATGGCCAAGTGCAGGCACTGCATCGGGGGTGCACCCAGTGCCTTTGGGTTTTGGTCGGGTATATGTCCATCTCCCAGGAGGGTTTGATTATAAACAGTGGATGAGTGGATTAGCTAACGGAAGAAGCTTTGTTACCACCGGGCCAATGCTGTTCGTGAAAGTAAATGGGCAAAACCCCGGGAGCACGTTAACTCAACAACATGAATCCAAAAATATATACAAGATTAATGGGTCTGTGTTTAGTTCTTATCCACTAGATCGAATCGAGGTTGTGGTCAATGGACGAATTCGGCAAAGGTTAACTCCGAGCAACCATCTCACACTCCAAGGTAGCTATGAGAACTTAATTAACGCTAGCATTAATCTAGAAGGATCAGGATGGATTGCTGTTCGCTGTTTTGAAAATCAACCAAATGGGCGCATGCGCTTTGCCCATTCGAGTCCAGTGCGTGTCCATGTGCCTGGTAAACCAATTCGGCCGCGTCGCAAAGAGATAGAGTACCTCGTTGGGCGAATCCAGAAAGAAATAGATCGCAATAAGAAAATTCTCCCAGCTTCAGCAATTGAAGAATATCGAGATGCTCTAAATGTATATAAGGAACTGGCCAAAGGGGTTTTTTGAAGAGTTGAATCTGAAAGCAAGGAGGCCCATTGGCGGAATACAAATCAGGATTATTTCTATTTCTACTGCACTTCTTTAAAAAGGTTAATAACCTCACTAATTAAAATTTCAGCTGCCCTCCGCCCATATGGGGTTCTCTCAATTTCATATCCTCCGTGTTGATATTCGGATTTTATAGGGAGATAGTCTCCGCCCACACCGCTGGAGTAACCACAAAAGAACGTAAATTTGAATGGTGATGCTTTTTTAATGGTAGCCCCAATCTCAGCAAATGGCTCCCCGGGCATTGCAACAATTGCCACATCGCCTATCCGTAAGATTTGAATTTCTATTCTTGCAGGTCCTGCTTTTGTAGGTTGCTTCCATTGTTTTAAGAGGAAAGAAAAACGTCGTAATTGGGCACTTGCTTGATGTTGTTTCCAGGGGTCATTTTCTTTTTTAGCTAACTTAACTCTTCTTTTTGAATTAAAAATACGATTTTCCATTTTAGTCAATTCGCCAGGTGTATATTTTCTCCGTGGTACCTGAATTATTTTTGATGCGAATTTTATTTTTGCGGATCGAGGTCCCTTTGTACGCCAGTACTGCTTTGCTTGATAGGCAGTGGATTCGACAAAACCTTCAAATGTGGGGATACGCTTGACGGTCTCAATTCCTAAGGCTGTCGCCGCTACCTGATGGCCTAAAATTGATCCTAGTCGGTGTGCAACGCGAAGATCCCCAGTAAATCCTTCAATGGGACCTTGATTTCCAGCAGCCCCTTGAAAAAAGAGGCACAGTGCCCCTGGAAAAGCTTTCTCGACAACTTTACGTGTCATTCCAATCCAGTCAGGAGAAATGAATTTATTTTCATATCCTAAGACCGTTCCATGGCACTGAAAATTCGCAAGAATGGCATAGGGTTTTCCGTCTTTCCCGTCAATACGAATTACAACTAGCTCCCGGTCAACGAATCCTTTTGGATTGCGGCCTACGGCAGGGGGATTGGTGCTCTTGGCACGAAACCGGCGATTGATATTGATGGTTCCTGTTCCTCGACCACCAAAGAGGTGCACAGGCCTTAAATTAGAGTTTGCCTCAACAATTACATCTACTATCTTATCGGTTAACTTGGCGTGGTGGTCCTGAAGAACCCTTTGATATTGAGATAGGTCAATTCCATCTGGTCCTTTTTCTGCTGAAAGAAAAGGACCGGAGTGGGTGTGAGAGGCCCCTATCCGGATATGGTTTTTAGGAATTCCAGTTAATTTGGAGGCGTGCTCGATGGCAGGATTCAAGCCATCAACATACAGGCGATCTACGTCCACCATGGCGAACTTCTGTTTTCCATTAGAAATAACTAGTGCAGTTGCAAGCATTCCTGCTGGGTCAATTCCCGAGGACTGGATGTGTGTTTGAGAACCCCAATTCATATGCGCGATACCAGCTGGAGGGGTAATATTTACACGAGCAGTTCCTGCAAACAAACCGGATGGATCTGCATCTTTCGGTCCATCCTCAATAAGATCTCCCCGGCTCAAGGGTACGCTTAAGTAGAAAATGATAATCATCAAACCCAAAATACAGATTGCTTTCTGATTCAACCTTTGGTTGCGGATGGAGTAATGGCTAACTTTATTTTCCCATGCAGTTCTTAAAAAAAACATTAGTAAGAATTATCCCTTCCTTAAGGTACCTTATTTCAAGGTTTCTATTATATCTATACTCCCAAGTATATATTTTCAAGAAAGCAATTGTTTAAGGACGTGGCCATGGACATCAGTTAAGCGTCGGTTAATCCCATTATGGTAGAAAGTTAGTTTTTCATGATCTAAACCCAGAAGATGGAGGATGGTTGCGTGGAAATCATAGATTGTCGTTGGGTTTTCAGCAGGCTCGAACCCAACGTCGTCTGAGAGGCCATAACCGAATCCAGGTTTTACTCCCGCACCGGCTAACCAGCAAGTAAAAACTTTTGGGTGGTGATCTCGCCCAGACTTACCTAAGCCTTGGGTAGTTGGGGTGCGGCCAAACTCAGTTGTCCATATTACCAACGTATCTTCCAGCATTCCTCTTGCCTTGAGATCCGTTAATAAGCCAGCAACCGGCTTGTCCATTGTCAGGGCTTCGCGATTATGGTTGCTAATAACGTCACCATGCGCATCCCAATTACCACTACCGCCACTTCTACCATGATAAAGCTGAACAAAACGCACGCCCCGCTCAAGAAGGCGGCGTGCCAATAGGCAATTTCGTCCAAAACTTGGATTCATATCTGTATTTAAACCATAAAGACGTCGAGTGTGCTCACTCTCAGAAGAGAAGTTAACTACTTCGGGGATACTTGTTTGCATGCGAGCTCCAAGCTCATATGCACGGATCTGTGCTGCAAGAGCACTTCCTCCTGGATGGTTATCAAGATACCTCTGGTTGATTTCCTTCAAAAATTCCATCGCTGCCTTGCGTTTATCAGTGGGTATTTCTTTAGGTGTCTCTAAGTTCGGGATTACTTCCCCAGTTGTTGTACGGAAAGGGGTTCCTTGGTGTGTGGCTGGCAAAAAACCTGATGTCCAGTTTATCTGGCCACCGCCTGGCGCACCTCTTGGATCTGGAAGGACGACGAAGGCTGGCAAATCCTGATTTTCTGTTCCCAGACCATAGGAAAGCCAAGAGCCAAGAGAAGGAAACCCAGTCCGAATAAATCCTGTATTCATTTGAAATAGAGCGGGGCCATGATTATTACTTTTTGCCACCATTGAGTAAATAAACGCAATGTCGTCTACGCAGGTGGATATGTTTGGAAAAAGGTCACTTACCCATAGCCCGCTTTTTCCTCGACGGTGGAATTCCCACCTGTTTTTCATTAAATTTCCTGGTTTACCGAAAAATGGCTCCACGTCTCTATTTCCACTTATTGCTTGACCGTCATGTTTTACTAGTTCGGGCTTGTAATCAAATGTGTCGACATGACTAACTCCACCAAACGCAAAAATGTGAACTACCCGATTTGCTTTTGGAGGGAAATCTGTTGATAACGGGGCATGGGATTGTTCATTTGTAGTACGTGGAGATGCCATCCCGTCCTTTTTCAGCATCCAGGCTAATGCAATTCCCCCCAGGCCACTACCTGCTTTCCAGAGAAAGTGTCGGCGAGGAAGGACAGAATTTGTTATATGAAATTTACTCATTTTCTTTACTCAAGGTACTTAAACTCATTTGAATTTAAAAGTACCCAACAAAAGTTTTCCAGCCCTTGATTTGTGACGAAGATAGAGCCTCGATTAATTTCTGTTGGCTCTGCTGAACGTCCAAAAGCAAGCTGATAAGCAGTTGCGACTTGAGCTGAAGGGGTTTGTTGGGTCGTTCCTGTTTCTCTTTTAATTCGTTTGGCGAAGAGCTTTGCTTGGCGTAAAACAAAAGAGTTATTCATTAACGAAAGTGCTTGCAGTGGGGTGGTGGTTTCACTGCGACGAGGAGTTTTAGTAGAAGGATCAGGGCAATCCAGATTTTCAAGAAGAGGATCCTTGCCTGAATTCACATTCATTCGATAAACGGTCCGCCGATTATACTGTGGTCCCACAGGGTCAGTTGGTTCATAAAAAGGCGTGTTGTCTGGGATTTTAAGGGAAAACGGACGAAAACTTGGCCCACCAAGCTGCGAATTTAATTGGCCACTAATGGCTAGCATTGCGTCTCTAATCGCCTCTGCCTCCAATCTGCGAGGAGTGAAGCGCCACATGAGACGATTCTCTGTATCTTTAGTTGCCATTATTGGATCGTATCCTGACGATTGCTGGTAAGTGCTTGAAAGCATGATTAATTTGTGTAATTTCTTAAGACTCCAATTTTTCTCTTGAAATTCTGCCGTCAACCAGTCTAATAATTTTGGGTGGGATGGCCGGCCTCCGTTTACTCCAAAATCATTTGGTGTCTCAATAATGCCTTTTCCAAAATGGTAATGCCACACACGATTAACCATTACCCGCGATGTCAAAGGATTTTTTGGATGGCCAATCCACTCAGCCAGCTTTAACCGACGAATTTTCTCAGGTGCATTTGCAGGTAAACCAAAATCTGAAGGAAGTGTTCGCAAAACACTGAGGCCCCCAGCTGACACTGGTTCTCGTGGATTTGCAGGATCTCCGCGCTCCAGGACGTATGTCATTTTTGGCTGCTGAGGTTCGCCAGCGTAGGCCATAGGTACGGGAGGGATTTGGCTTAAGTTTCGCTTAGCAGTCCTTAATTCTGTAATTAATTGTTTTCTTAGTAATTGTTCATTTTGTGTCATAACTTCAAACAGTTCATTGGCAGAAATATTCTGTGCGCTTGCCTGAAAGGATGCAGCAACTTCTTTGGGGGTTAAGGCCCAATCGTATAGGCGTGCTTCTTCTAGGCTACCCACTAATCCTATGCGACCAATTTGAGTTGTACCTCCATTGCCGAAAACGATGGTCGAAGATTCAGAAGGAAATGTCTGTAAGTTTCCATAGTGCCCTATAGTTTCAGGGAGGTAGGATCCGTAAGGGATTCCATTTTGATACAAGGCAATACGGTCGTCGGCACTGTACACGAGGGAAACTTGTACTACTTCGTTTGGCGGGGTAACTTGCTGTTCCCTTGGAAAATCCATAGTTCGCCATCCGTATTCGCTATTTGCTCCCCATGTTGATGTTTTTCCCTTAAAGAAAATTCCATCGAAGACGCGTTTAGAAAAATGTTCAAGCGTCATAACCAGTGGATTATTGTCCTTGTTATCTCGAACAGAAGCCCAAACCTCTAAGGTCTTTTCCCGTAATGTTTTGGATAATGGCGCGGTTCGTACCAGAGTTTTGGGAGTGTGTAGTCTGAGGAGCCCTCTTTCGATGCTAGCATTTTCAGGAAGATTGAAATGCATTTGCCCTACGGAATCTTTGCCGTCTACGTCGAATGTCCACTGAGAAATAGGGTTTGGTTGGCCTATGCGTTCTTGGGAGGCACCTTTCTTATATAAAACTCTTTGGCGGGCAACTTTCTCTATGGTATTTATTTTTTCATAATAGCTGGCAATTCTTTTTTTAAGTGGGGCGACCTTATTATTTCTTTTTTGTGCTTCTCGGAAAGGGAGTACAGAGCGATTTCCGTGACGCATGCCAGCTAACGCTGCCCTTATTCGATAGTATTCTCGCTGGCTGACAGGATCGAATTTATGATCATGGCATCGAGCACAATTAACCGTGAGACCAAGGAAAGTCTGAGTAACTGCGGAAACCATATCTTCCAGTTCATCTTCCCTGACTCGAGCACGCATTAGTTCGTTGGGTTGATCCTCGCCAACTTCATCCCACGGTCCAGCAACTAAAAAACTGGTGGCAATTATGCCTTCCTGCTGAACAGGCTTAATTACATCTCCTGCAATTTGCTCTTGTACAAATCGGAGGTAGGATTTATCTCGATTAAAACTATTAATGACGTAGTCTCGGTAACGCCAAGCGTGTTGACGGAGACTGTCACGTTCAAATCCTTGACTTTCACCAAATCTTGCAACATCTAGCCAATGTCGAGCCCACCTTTCACCATACTGCGGGGAGGCGAGAAGGCGGTCTAAAATTTTTTCAAATGCTTCGGGAGCGGGATCCCCAAGAAAGTTTTGTACTGCCGCCCTGGTAGGAGGTAAGCCTGTAAGATCGAAGGTAGCGCGACGGATTAGCTCTTGCTTGGTTGCTTTAGCAGACGGTTTCATCCCTTTTTTTTCGAGCCTAGACAAAATAAATTTATCTATTTTAGTTTGAATCCAGGCCACTTGTTCTACCTTAGGGACGAGAGGATGGCTTACAGGCCCAAAGAGGTGACGACTGGCAGCAGTCTCAGTCGAAGAGGTTTCTTGAATAGAGGAAAGGGATATAATGTTTTTACTCCAGGGGGCTCCAATATCAATCCATTGGGTTAAGGCTGATATTTCATCTTTCGAGAGTCGCCCAGTCGGCGGCATTTTAATTTTTTCTTGATAACTAACCACACGAAGAATTCGACTATCTTTTGGATCGTCAGGGAAAAAGATGGGTCCACTTTGTGATCCTTGAAAAAAACTAGAAGCGGTAGTTAGATCCAGCCCCGCTATTTTTAGTTCTGAATTATGGCAAGAAATACACTTTTTTCTAAATAAAGGAATGATCTTCTCTTGAAAAATATTTTCAGTTTCTCGAAATTCTTTTGCTTCCATGGGGGTAAAGGGAAAATATAGAAAGGAGAATAATATTCCAGACAATAAAGATAAATTTTTCCCTTGAGAAATTAGACTGCCTTTTCCGTATTTTTTATTTTGGATGAATGAAGTTGTCATTTTTAAAAATTGATATTGCAATAACGCACCAAGAACTCATAAATGAGGTTTGGTTTACCCCCAAAACTTACTACTGGGATAATGTGAAATCAAGCATAGGGTTATTTTATGCATTGATTCATTTCATAACTAAACAAAGGTGGGCTTTTGAAGTGAGGGGTCTCATATGCGTACATATTCAACCTATCCAAAGAATTTAAGGGCGCTGAAGGCCGGAGCCTACGCCAAAATCTTCTTTACCACGTTTCCATGGACATCAGTCAAT
>CAZSDV010000015.1:27291-38872 GCA_964605715.1 uncultured Acidobacteriota bacterium | reverse complement strand
AGTGGCGAAGGTCGGCAAGCCTTTGGTAATCATTTGTGAAGAAGTAGAGGGCGAAGCTCTGGCAACGCTGGTAGTAAACAAACTCCGTGGTACGCTTCAATGCTGCGCCATCAAAGCTCCTGGCTTTGGCGACCGCCGAAAGGCAATGCTCGAAGACATCGCCATCTTGACTGGTGGCAAGGTGATCTCTGAGGACCTTGGCATTAAGCTCGAAAATGTAAAAATGGAAGATCTCGGCCAGGTGAAAAAAATCAGCGTAGATAAGGACAACACGACCATTGTTGAAGGTGGTGGAAAATCCTCTGATATCGAAGGTCGAGTTCGACAGATACGATCGCAAGTTGAGGAAACAACCTCCGAATACGATCGGGAAAAACTCCAGGAGCGGCTCGCAAAGTTAGTCGGCGGCGTAGCTCTGATTAAAGTTGGAGCAGCAACTGAGACCGAAATGAAAGAAAAGAAGGCCCGTGTCGAAGATGCTATGCACGCAACTAAGGCAGCAGTTGAGGAAGGTATCGTACCAGGAGGTGGCGTAGCCTTATTGAGACTAGTTGCTGCGGTTGAGAAAATTACAAATCTTGAAAGTGATGAGCAAACAGGGGTAGGCCTCGTAAAGCGCGCCCTAGAAGAGCCAATTCGCCTCATTGCTCGAAATGCAGGCCATGAAGGTGCCGTGATCGTGGAAAAGGTTCGTGGCAACGCTGAGACTAACTTTGGTTTTGATGCTCACGCTGAGGAGTATGGAGATCTGGTCAAGAAAGGGATCATTGACCCAGCCAAGGTAACTCGATGTGCACTCCAAAACGCTTCTTCCATTGCATCCATGCTTCTAACCACTGAGGCCTTGATTGCGGAAATTCCAGAAGACGAAAAAGAAAAGGCCCCTCCGGCACACGGCATGCCCCCTGGAGGAGGAATGTACTAATTAACGAGCAATCTCCGCTCACTTCAAAGTAATCTTTTTAAAGGTAAACAAATCCCGCTGTCATCCTGTCAGCGGGATTTGCGTTTAGTGGGGGTTCAGGTTGCCTTGTTAACACTTGGACCAGCAGTCATTCTTGAGACGTAACTCATCACATCGGCCTGAACAAGGTTATCCATCCTAAGGTTAGAACCTCACATTCACTTCTGTTTTCTTAAGATTCTTGATACGGTCACGAAGCTTTGCTGCCCTCTCGAATTCCAGTTGCCGAGCAGCCTCTTGCATTTCCTCTTCCATCTCAATAATGATCTGTGAAAATTGATCAGAGGATGTGATTGGATCCATGTCCGATTCTAAGGGAACTGTTGGATAATCGCCTTCGCCAATTGCAATTAATGACATATCGATAGGCTTAATGATGGACTGTGGTGAAATATGATGTTTCTTATTGAAATGCATCTGCTTTTTCCGTCTGCGGCGAGTCTCATTGAGAGCCTTCCGCATTGAGTTTGTTTCGGAATCTGCATAGAGAATTGCCTTACCGTTAACATGTCGAGCAGCTCGCCCGATGATTTGAATGAGAGAGGTTTCTGAACGTAAAAAACCTTCCTTGTCTGCATCAAGAATGGCAACTAAGGAAACTTCTGGCAAATCGAGCCCTTCGCGTAAGAGATTAATTCCAATAAGAGCATCGAACTCACCCCGACGCAGGTCCCTCAGGATACGAATGCGTTCCAGCGTGTCAATCTCTGAATGAAGATAGCGACAGCGGATTTGGACTTCTAAATAGTACTCAGCAAGATCTTCAGCCATCCGCTTAGTGAGGGTGGTTACGAGCACCCTCTCCCCTGCCTTGGCACGAAGATGGATTTCGTGCAACAAATCATCAATCTGACCTCGCGTCGGACGGACTTCAACTTGAGGATCAACTAGTCCGGTAGGACGAATTACCTGCTCGACAAAAGCCCCTTCTGTCTTGGTAAGCTCGTAAGGTCCGGGTGTAGCCGAAACATAAATTACCTGATTCACGCGTTGTTCAAATTCTTCAAATTTTAGAGGACGATTATCTAAGGCCGACGGTAAGCGGAACCCAAAACTGACCAGCGTATTTTTTCGAGAACGATCCCCGAGATACATACCACGGAGCTGCGGAACAGTCTGATGGCTTTCATCAATAAAAATCATCGCATCATGCTGTAAATAGTCAAGTAGCGTTGGTGGTGACTCACCCGGTAATCGACCTGAAAGATGCCGGGAGTAATTTTCGATACCGTGGCAGTAGCCGATCTCTTTCATCATTTCAACGTCAAAACGTGTTCTCTGCGAGAGACGGTGGGCTTCGACCGATTTCCCCTGTTTTTCTAATTCGCGAACCCATGGCTCCATTTCATCAAGAATTTTATCGACAGCTACCTTACGTGTCTTCTCAGTCATTACATAGTGGGTGCGAGGATAAATGGAAAGGTGGGTGTAAGTTTTTTTTACTTTGCCAAGTAGCGGATCAATTTGGGAGATGGATTCAATTTCATCCCCCCACATTTCAATCCGATAAGCGTCATCTTCGTAAGTCGGAAATACCTCGACACGATCTCCACGCACTCGGAAGGTCCCACGCTTGAAATCAAGGTCGTTTCTCTCATACTGGATCTCAACCAGACTGCCCAGAATATCTCTCCGGGAAATCTGCTGGCCCTCTTCAAGAAGTAAAACCATTCCATAATAAGCTTCTGGTGAACCGAGTCCATAGATGCAACTTACACTCGCGACAATAAGGCAATCCCGCCGCTCAAATAAGGAGCGAGTAGCTGACATGCGCAGCTTATCTAGCTCATCATTAATGGTGGCTTCCTTCTCGATGTAAGTATCACTTGAAGGGAGATAAGCTTCTGGTTGGTAATAGTCGTAATAGGAGACGAAGTATTCGACAGCATTCCCTGGGAAAAAAGCTTTAAACTCATGGTAGAGCTGTGCAGCAAGAGTTTTATTATGTGCTAGCACGAGCACGGGCCTATCCACAGCCTCTATCACCTTCGCCATGGTAAAGGTCTTGCCAGATCCGGTCACACCTAATAAAACCTGGTGCTTCTCCTTGTCCTGCACCCCTCGAACAAGTTGATCGATGGCAGCGACCTGATCACCTCTAGGCTGGTAGCTTGAAGCGAGTTTGAAATTCATAATAACGTAAGAAGGTCAATGCCCATCGAGCTCCTGGGGCATAATATCGCAATCCGCTAACCTCCCCCTGATACGCTTCCAGCACGCACCGGATAGCACAAAGTCCAAAAAACATTTCAATTGAGAAGAGCTACTGTGCTATTGGTTCTAAAGGGACAAGATCACGCTCCAATAGTAAGCGTTCGAACTCCGCTGTAACTTTCCGTATCCGGAATGGAAGAGGTATTGGATCTACAAGATTAAAACCATACTTTTTTTCCAGGAATCGATTTACCATAAAGTTCACCAAAATCGGTGAAAGATTTATTCCTTCAATCTTAATAAATTCAATCCTAAGGCGGGCTTCACCCTGATCACTTTTCAGGATCAGGCTGTACTCCACCTTTTGTTTGCCTTGCATCATCTCAAGTAACAAGCTGCTAAATAGCCCTTTACCATTTTCTTGCTGAGTCCCCCTTAGGTCAGCAAAACTGACCACAGCAAGACCTCTAATGAGACCCGGAAAAAAGGAAAACCTAACACCGGAAATTCCATCAATTACTAACTCAGAACTGTGGTACTCAAAATAAGTATTGATCTCAGCTTCAGTGATTTCCATTAAACTTAAGGTAGATTGCGGATCCTTTAGCTCATGCAATTTTCTATCTACGGAGCGCACCAACACCATTTCTTCTGGTGAAAGTTCCCGAGGTAGTTTGTCATAGGCGTGAAGAACGCACGTGGACCCAGGGTTGATCCCTAAAAAGACAACACCTAACGTGCCAAAGACGGACAATTTGAACGGAATACTCCTGCAGTAATAGCAACACTTCAGGAAAGTATATCTAAAAAAAGAAACCATATGGCCGGACCTAACGAACTACATGAAAAGCTCTATTCCACCGCAGCTTGGATGGTAAATCTGCAAGGACACCAATAATTCTACGAAAACGACCCCCCGTGGAATTGTCCTGGTAATCATCACGGGTTCGGTCAAAAGATACATAAATGATAAACGGGCGACCAGACACGTGGTCCTGGGGAACAAATCCCCAGAAACGACTATCAAGGCTCTGTTCGCGATTGTCACCCATTACAAAATAGTTTCCTGTTGGAACAATCAACTCCCCGTCAACAACATGCGTCGGAAGTTCTTCTGCCCACTCTTGAGTCATACCTCGAATAAGTTCTGGGAAGGCAGGTGGAAAATTGTCGCCAGACCGAACCTGGGTTAGGTAAAGATGTTGAACATAGGGCTCATCCAAGGGAGTGTCATTTACATAAGCGATCCGGTTCGCAATACGAATTCGGTCTCCAGGAAGCCCGACTACACGCTTCACAAAGTACTCGCTTGGGTTGTTCGGATACCGAAACACCACAATATCGCCCCGGCCAATATCACGATATCCAAGCCCAGGAACTTTTAGCCCCCGATACCCCCCATAGGCAAACTTACTCACAAGCAGATGATCACCAATCAGAAGAGTGTTTTCCATTGACCCAGTTGGAATCTGAAATGCCTGAACCACAAAACTGGTTCCAAAAAGGGCTAAAATCACTGTTACAACGACCGATTCGAAGGTATCCCGAATCCAAGATTTCTTAAACGGCTCCACCATTAGCGACCCCTTAGCTTGATTGTTTCCAGCAGTATTCGTGCTGCTTCTTGCTCAGCCATCTTCTTATTCGAACCCTGACCTTCAGCCATCCGATTACCCGTAATCCGGACTTCGACGATAAACATCTTCCGGTGTTCCGGACCTTTTTCTGCAACTACACGGTAGATCGGAGGCTGCTCCTGGTCAGCCTGGAGCATCTCCTGAAGGGCTGTTTTGTAATCACTAAGCACGAGTTTTTTCGTGGCAGCCTTTAGGTTCGAAGGCAATACAAATCTGTCAACAAAATTTTCGGCTGCGATCAGTCCTCCATCGCGGTAAAGAGCAGCAATTAGGGCTTCAACGGCATCAACAACCAGGGCTGGCTTGGTTCGTCCTCCACTCCTCTCCTCTCCTCTCCCTAGGAAAAGGTACTGACCTACCTCCAATTTCTGACCTACCTGAAAGAGGTGGGAAGCGGATACTAAACGAGATCGGACCCTGGAAAGCTCCCCCTCCACAAGAGCAGGGAATTTTCTTGAAAGCCTCTCGCTGACAATAAAACTCAAAACGGAATCCCCCAGAAATTCGAGCTGTTCATTATCTGCAACGACATCGCCGTTCCTTGTAACAAACGACCGATGGGTCAAGGCTTGCCGAAGTCGTGTAATTTCCCGAAACTTATAATCCAGTTTACTTTCTAAATTTTTCATGGAAAATTGCGTCATCTGAACCCGTCTGGGCTTGCCTGCTCCGATCCCCAGCCCTACCGCACATAGACCTAAATAAAAACCGGATCTTCAGGGACTTCTACCCCCACCGCCAAGTCGTTTTAAGCCTAGCGGAAGAACCACAGGGTGTCAACGCACTGCTCTTTCCACTTTTGCATCCGCATACTTAAAATGGGAATATTTTTCTTTTATTCTTCAGAAGAAGCTCGAGAAGGTTCACCAAAGGGCATCTGGAGGCCTTTCTCAGCGGCTTGCAGGGCTAGCGGGAAGGCCTCCGCAGTAATAATGGCAGCCTGGTACTGACTCAGAGCTTCTCTTCGACGTCCGCTCAGATCATGGATACGGCCAAGAAAAATATGTGACCAGGTGGAAATACGTGAATCACGGCTAACCTCAAGAACCTTAGTAAAATACCTCTGAGCCAATCCAGGCTTACGCAAGTTACTTGAGGCAACTCCTAGTCCGAATAGGGCATCTTCATCATTTTCACCATATCTGTCCACTGCCAGCTCAAACAGGTCTTTGGCTTCCAGGAATCGCCCTTCAGCTATGCGATTGTTAGCTCGCTGCAGTAATCTTTCCCGGTTTGAAAGCTTGGGAGAAAATGGGGCAGCGGGTTTGGAAAATTTTACCGCCCGAAGTCTTCTCTGTTCCTGGTCAAGCTTGATTTCCTCAAACATCAAAGGGAAATACCCATTCATTCCTTTGGCCTGCCCCTCAAACCCAGTAGACAAAGGCCCCAAATTTCTACTCCCACTAAATTTAACCACCAAACCGGCAGTTTTTTCCACCAGTGCTGACAAGAAATAGGGTGCAAGAATAAATCCTTCCTCTAGGACTTCTTGAGCCTGTGTTCTCTCCTCAGGAGACATATACCCAACAGGAGAACTGTCCGTCTTTTTTGATTTTTCTAAGTAATTCATGCGAATCTCAATGGCCCGAATTAAAGATTCAGTTGCCAGTAAAGGGAAATCGGCCTTGTATTCCGGGCTGAGACGAGGAGCTTTTTGCGCAACTTCCCCCAGGACCTTCTTCTTGTTAATTATCTGGACATGTTTGGCTGCCAAAGGATCCAGCACAAAGTGCAAGTATTGGTGGCGAATCTCTTCCATTTTAATCTCGTCTAGAGGAGCAGTAATGAGAAAATAATTTGCCCCATAAATCCTCGCCTGCACCAAACTTGGTGAACTAAGGAGTTCTAGAATAACAGAGTAAGTTCGCCCCAGATAAGCTGCTCCTGGAATTCGAAGGTAGCCGTTAATCTTCGTGATTCCCTCCCTAATCTGTGCACTGTATCGTGATATCTCTTTTTCATAATGCGCCTGCAGTTGATTGCGCCGTGATCCCAGGCGAACCTCTGAATAGAACTTCCGGAGTAGTGGGACAAAACCAGCAACTCGTGCAGCATCAGGAGGTAGATCTTCTTCTTTAATAGTCAATCTGAAATCTGGAGGGGAAGAAAGAAGCAATGCCAGAGAAACATACTGGCCTAGATTTGCTCCTGGATCTCCTGCAATACGGTGGGACTCGTAAAAGGATTCCAGGGCAGCCCGTGAAGGGATTTTCTTTCTTCTTAGCTCCGCATTTAATGCATGCTGCAGAAGACTACTCTCCTTCGACCCAGGTCCTGGATTGTAGCCAGCTACATGAAGGGCCACCATCATACAGAAAAGCCCCTCGTGAGGCTTAAGCACAACATTACCTGTCGATTGTGCCGGCAGCAAGCTGGGGGAAAAGGTAATGGCCACACAAGCCAACAATACGATAATTCTCTTTTTTAGATCCAAATGCTCAACCTCTCAACTTCAATCCATCACCAAGATTCTACCTCAGCTTTACGTTGATTTTACGGAAATTAACCATCCTTAAATAAACTTGAAAACTGCAATTGCTCTGCGCGCCCCCCAAAAAACCCCTCCTTCCACTAACCCTCTTGAAGAAATCTGACAGTAAGTGTACCTTTAGGGTTATATTTTGAGAGGAAATGGTGGCTTCGAACATAAAGGGCTGAGCTCTCTAGTTAAATTCCCATGGGTTTCACTGATTAGTCTTTTATACTCGCCTAGTCTCGGTCCCAAGTCCTAGCCTATGTCAGTTCTCCACCCACAAGCAAATGGAGGTTTACAATGCAAAATCATCAGAGCCGACGGGAGTTTATGCAAACCACATTAACAACGGCGACTGCCCTTTCACTGGCAGATCAAATTCTTGCGCAAACCCAGGCTACGAACGGACAAGGTATTCCAACGCGTCCCCTGGGAAATACGGGAGAGCGAGTCTCAATTCTCTGCCTAGGAGGGTGGCATATTGCAAAAGCCACTGACGAAGGAGAATCGATCCGAATCATGCACGCAGCTCTCGACGAAGGCATGACCTTCTTCGATAATGCATGGGATTATCATGATGGCGGTAGCGAGGAGCTAATGGGAAAAGCTCTTGCTGATGGCGGGCGACGCAAGAAAGCGTTCCTAATGACCAAAAATTGCGAACAAAGCTACGCCGGTACGAAAAAAAATCTGGAAGAAAGCCTCCGTCGCCTCCGAACTGACTACCTGGATCTATGGCAATTCCATGAGATGAACTACGATAGCGATCCTGATTGGGTTTTTGAAAAAGGAGGAATTAAGGCAGCCCTAGAAGCCCAAAAAGCTGGGAAGGTCCGCTACATTGGATTCACGGGACACAAAGATCCGCGCATCCACTTGAAGATGATTAGCAAACCTTACGCTTGGGCCGCAGCTCAAATGCCTATTAACGTGATGGATTTTCACTATCGAAGCTTTGCCAAACAAGTAGTGCCCGTATGTTTGAAGAAGAAAATTGGGCCCATCGGCATGAAAAGTCTCGGTGGGAGCTACCCTAAGGGTCGCATCCCTTCTGAGGGTGGCGTCTCTGCTCCTGACTGTATTCACTACGCATTAAGTCAACCGATCTCTTCTCTTGTGGTGGGCATAACCTCTCAGGAAGATCTGAGTCAGGCTCTGGCCGTTGGCCGAAACTTTCAGGTAATGGCCAAAGAAAAGCAAGAGGCTATTCTAGCTAGAATTCGTGGGGTTGCCAGCGATGGACGCCATGAGAGATTCAAATCGACTCAAGCGTTTGATGGTCCACACCACCGAAAACAACATGGATTTGACGTATAGCAAGCAACTAGCAATTTCCTGAAAAAGCTCCTCCTCCCTCAGTCTTCTTGATGAGCAAGGAGGTGCTTTTTCTCTTTTGACACCAATGCATGGAGCATCCATTGCCAAATAAACGGCAGATTCCTGGGTCTGTTTTATCTTTAGGGCTCCTAGCTATTTCCTTGGTTTTTTTTGGCTGCCCAGAGGCTTCCATTCAGAGCAATGAGCTTGCACGGTTAGTCATTCAGTACCGGGATGCCAGTGCTGAATTCTATCCGACGCAGGCCTCCTCACTTGGCTTACACGAATATGACGGTTACCTTGGACCCAGGAATCCAGAACAGATCGATGCCCGGGTGAAGCAGGTAAAGCGCTTTCGGGCTCAGGCAGAAGCCATGAAAGGGGAACTACAAAATTTAGAGGATGAATTTGACAGAAATATCTTGGAATGGACCTTAAAGGAAGAACTATTCGATATTCAGACACTTCAAGTTTTTCGACAGAACCCACTAAACTATGCATTCAATCTTGACCTCTCCGGACTGCTTCTACGTACCGTACCTGATTGGCCACAGCGCGCTAGTGCAATCGTTTCCCGTCTGGAACAGTTTCCCTCTTATCTGAAGGGGGGACGAAAAAGTATAGGGGTCCCTCCTCGACCTGTAACTGAAACAGCAATTCGATCGTTCAGAAACCTCATACCGTTTCTCCGCAATGACTTGCCAATAGAAATGAAGGACTTGGATCCTGAAGTCCAGACACGTCTTGAGCGTGCCCTACCAAAAGCCATTCATGCTGTAGAGGACATGGCCACATGGCTTGAAAAGGAAGTGCTTCCAAAAACAACCAATAACTTCTCCTTGGGGAAGGACACTTACCTCGAAATGCTGCGAACTCAGGAGCAATTTAACTATTCCATCGACCAACTTCTTGAGATGGGACGCAAAGAACTTATCCGACTGCAGGATCAATTTAAACAGACAGCAAAAAAAATTGACGCTGATAAAACCCCCCAAGAAATAGCCCGGCTAATTTCACTTGACCATCCTAGCAGGGATAAATTGGTCTCATTTACCCAATCCGAACTGGGACAGCTGCGTCAGCAAGTTATCGAAAAAGACCTGATCACCATACCAGAGGGGCCCGGAACCAAGGTCCGGGCTTCTCCAGCTTTCCGGCGATGGAATACCGCCTATATAATGACGCCTGGGCCACTAGACCATCCCACCTTCCAAGCCATCTACTTCATCTCTCCAGGGGAAGTGGACTTAACACCACAACAAATCGAATCCTGGATGCGCTCTGTCAATAACTACGCAGTTCGCAATATATCCGTTCACGAAGTCTATCCTGGCCACTACGTTAATATGCTCTACGTTCGAAATACAGACACACTAATGCGAAAGTTGGTTAGATCATATGCCTTCACGGAAGGATGGGCTCATTACACAGAAGAAATGTTTGTTGATCAGGTTTATAAGGGCACGGAACCTCACTACCAGCTGGGCCAAATTCAGGATGCCTTGCTAAGGATCTGCCGCTATATGACTTCCATTGGACTTCACACCCAGAACTGGTCAATTGACCAAGGAACAAAATTTTTTGTCGAAAATGCTTACATCGAGGAGATTCTTGCGCAACAGCAGGCCATCCGAGGAACGTTTGATCCAGGATATCTAGTTTATTCCCTCGGAAAGCTCTACATCAAACAACTCCGAAAAGATTATCAGGAAAAAATAGGAGAGAAATTTAAGTTAAAGAACTTTCATAATGCCCTCCTTAAATATGGTAATCCCCCACTCCCCATGGTTCGGACGCGCATGCTAGAAGAATGACCCTAACTCTTAATTCAAAAGGAACAACTTGAGCCTTCAAGACCAGATACAAAAAGAAATTCAGCAGGCTATGAAAACAAAGGATGTCCTTCGCCTCGCCGTCCTTCGCCTGATGAAAACAGCCCTAAAAAACAAAGAGATAGAAAAACGCGAAGCACTGAAAGAATCTGAGGAAATGAGTGTTGTCCTCACTTTAGTTAAGCAACGGCGTGACTCTATTGAGCAATTTCGTAGAGGAGGTCGTGAGGAATTGGCCCAAAAAGAAGAGGCTGAGCTCAAACTAGTCCAAGCCTATCTTCCTCCTTCTGTCGATGAGTCTGAAATTGACACTGCTATTGCGGCGGTCATTCAAGAAACTGGTGCGGCAAGCCTCAAAGAAATGGGAAAAGTGATGAAGGCTGTCATCGAGAAATTCTCTGGGAAAAACGTGGACAAAAAACTTGCTAGTGAAAAAATTCGCGTCCACCTGCAATCAGGTAATTAACGGCTGCGCCGGAAAATTTAATTGTACAGCATTACAGCATGCAAAACTCAGCAATAGGCACTAGGGCCTTGTTCCCTGTATTGTGGTCCATAACGCAAGGAAGTCTCTGCTTTAGCTCATATTTTCTGGGCTACCAAGAATTCCTCATAATTCTTCATTAATCCAAATTTTAGGTAGTGCGTGCGTCTCACAAGACATGGCATGCGCACCAACCAAATTACTCTTTCCGAAAACCTTCCGCGAGATCGCGAGATATTTCCCGCACGCGGGCAGTTAGGCGGGGAAGATTTGAAAGAAACTTATGTTGTCTCCTGAATTCGTCAAATGGCCGTGCAGGAGTACCCCAAACGACCTGCCCGGCGCGAATTACCTTTCCCGTAGGAATCCCAGCCTGTGCCCCAACCGTTGCTCCTTGTTCGATGCGGGCCCCGTCGGCAACTCCTACTTGTCCACCCAAGACAGCACCGTCTTTAACTACCGCACTACCCGAAATTCCAGTCTGGGCTGCAATAATACAATGCCGTCCAATATCAACATTATGAGCCACCTGGACAAGGTTATCTATTTTCGATCCCTTCCCGATACGAGTCGTACCAAGCGAACCACGATCCACAGTTGAATTAGCACCAATCTCTACATCATCCTCGATTACCAGTTCGCCAAGCTGTGGAAATTTCTGGTGTATACCCTCCGCATAGACATAGCCAAATCCATCCGAACCCAATACAACTCCAGCAT
>CAZSDV010000015.1:2889-27281 GCA_964605715.1 uncultured Acidobacteriota bacterium | reverse complement strand
CTTGCGGATAAATCTTCACACCTGGAAATATTCTACACTGGGCTCCAATCCGCGCTCTTCTTCCTACATAAACCCCTGCCCCAAGCCACGTTCCATCACCAATAATAGCTCCCTCTTCAACTATGACATAAGCTCCAACACTCACTTCGCTGCCAATTTTAGCTTTGGGCGAGATAATTGACGTCGAGTGAATTTCAGGCACAATCGTTTTTGGAGGAATTAAGATCTCCGCTATACGCGAAAAAGCGTATTTGGGGTGAGTCACTTCGATACATGCCTCTATTTTCACTTCTGCTCCTAAGGGCACAAGAACACAGCCCGCCCGAGACAAAGAAGCTTTTTCCACTTGCCGCTCCCCTTCCGCAAAGGTCACATCATGAATCTCAGCCTTCTCTAGGGAAGCAACGCCACGGATCTCTCGTTCACCGTCACCGGAGAATTTTCCATCTACGAACTTTGCAATTTCTCTCACATTCAGGGCCATAACCTGTCCCCCTTTACAGTCAGATAAACCTTGTAAGGCCACCTTGATTAACAAGTCTTCTTTCACCAAGATGCCTTTAAGAAACCGGACAAACTCTCAGGCCGGTGATTGCTTAGACATAAAACTCTACTAGCTCACGCAACACCCCACGAAAGGCTGCTGCAAGAATGCCTACTTTTTTTTTGAAAGATTCCTCAGCCAGATTATTGACATTAAAGTATATGCGAGTTGAGAAGTGAAAGGCACGTACGTCACGGTCAAAATAGTGGTCAACCTCATAACGATCAGCATCCAAGCCGAGCTCTTCGAGTTCTACCTCCAGGAGCTCAGAAAAGGACTCTCCACCCGCAAGCAGTTGATCTTCTATCTGATCGTTAAACCCTCGATCTTTGGTAATAAAACCTACCCTTAGAAACTTAAGATTAGGCTCTAACGCAACTTCAATTGAAGACTGGTCACGAAGTGGAAGAAGTACCGAACCGCCCCTAGGGCCAACTTTAATTTGTGGCGTACAGGCGGGGTAAAACATCTTAGTGGCAAGTGCCTGAGAAGCGACAGTTTTAAGAAATTCCTTGATGTCAGTCACACTTAAAACCTCTCCTGCAGTAGCTAAAACTTTGCCCCGTCAGCTGGGACAATGTAACTAACTAAAATATAAAGAACATAAGCTGCTATAAGCACAAAGCCGAAGGGCCGCTTCATCCACTGGCCAGAAGTAAAAATAGTGATACGGAAAATTATCAAAATTAATAACATAGAAGGGAAAAGGACTTTAAAAAAGTGCCCTCCTGCAACTAACCCTCCAGGAGTTACTGCTGCCGCTGCACCAGCAACGAATAACACATTTAATACATCAGCTCCCACAATATTTCCGACCGCTAGCTCTCCATGCCCACGCCGCGCAGCCGTCACCGCAGTAACTAATTCTGGTAGCGACGTACCGAACGCAACTAATGTAGCTGCAATAACTCCAGGAGGGACGTGTAATCTTAGGGCCCCTTCGGTCACAGCGGGGATCAGTACACGTGCAGAAACTACTACTATCGCAATTGCCCCAAAGAGTCTCGCAACAACCAAAATATTCGATACCAACGAATCTTCGCTACGGCTTGAAACTACATTTGCATCAAATCCCTCGCGTCCACGAACAATTAAATCATATAGGTAGAACACAAGAGCAGCGAGAAAAGCGACACCGACAAATTGGGGCAGTCTTCCTCCCGACGAAAATACAGTATCACTAGATCGCCAAGGAAAAGTCCCTGCGACTAGGGCAACAGCAGCTCCCAGTTGAATCCAGCCTTGTCGATTAACGATTTTGCGGTCGAGCCTCAAAGGCGCAATAACACAAGCCAAACCCAGGATCAATCCGGTATCACATGCAATCGAACCTACGGCATTTCCAAGCGCCAAGCCTGGACTACCCTGAATAGCAGCCAAAACTGAAACGGCAGCCTCCGGCATAGTTGTTCCGAGACTTACAACAGTTGCACCGATCACCACCTTTGGAAGGTGGAGGTGCTCGGAAAGAACTACGGCTTCATCTACTAGCCAATCCGCTGCCCTACCGAGAATGAGCAGGATAACCACAATGATGAGTGCGAGCACACTCCAGTGGAGGGTGGGGAAAAAATTATCAAATGTCGCTTCCATAAACATCCAAACAAAGAAAATAAGGACAGCAAATGGCCCTTAGTCATCTATTGAAAAACATCTCACATAAAAGAAAACTGATTTCCCTAGCTGAATTAATTTCCGAAAAAGGCGCGCATAACAAGACGAATGAACATCTGAGCCAACCATCCGATAATACAAACTCCAATAGCTCTTCCTGTACTGCTGTAATCTAAGGCTTGTCGAACTGCAATGACGGTTGCGACCAGCATCCAAATAGACCCAATAGTAATCATCAAAGGACCTAACCCGGGAATCATCCCTCCCGCTTGAACTAGGCCAGGAGAAGCAGCAAACCCAAGTGTCCGTAGGAGTTGACCATGGTCTGCATGAGTTTGTGGCTCTGGTAGCAGGCGCGTGCCAATGAAATATGTTAGATAGGCCCAAATATACCAAGATATAAGAGCGCTGATCGAGGTCAGGATCATTCCAGATACACTTACCGATCCTATCCCTGCAGCAATAGAAGAAATCACAACGATAAGCATCGCCTGCCTCATTGCCTTAGGGTCGGCCTCCACTTCTTCATACAAATTAGTGTCAAGTTTGGCAGCTCTAATCATTCGCTGTATAAGACTCGTCATCTTTACCTCCATGCCAAGATCAAAATGGTAACTTCAAAAAATAAGTTTATCAAAGCTCCCACCTCTAATTCCCGATATTTTAGATTTTATTCCAAAGATCACGCAGTGGTGAGAGAAGGTAGTTAACTACAGTATCCACAGCTAAGGACTTAACCTGTCCAATCCCTTCTGCGATCCAAGAGTGAGTAAGCAAGTACTCTGGTTTTCCAAGGCGACGCGCCTCCGTACCTCAAGTCAAAACAAGAAGACTCAAATCCCTTTTGGTTAATCCTTATCCCCTTGTGTCAACTTAAAGTCCTGGAATCGACTTCTCCTTGATTATCCTGGCAACGTTGCCTAAAATTTGCGCTCTAGCGTTAGGAGCTCAATTCATTTCAAGAAATCCCGTATCCAAAAATTCAGTCATTCCTTCACCAACAGCAGAGGCCTCTTGAACTTCTTCCTTGATACCAGCAAGGTCAAGGAAGCCCTCCACATGAAGATGATCAAAAAGGTACCGGAAGTTTCTTGCCTCTATCCAAGGGAACGCAAGGCCAAGGGTAATTAGAAGAAGCGCAAAATTTCCTAATCTCAGGAGTAGCAACCCTTCCCCAGTTACAGTGGAACGGAACTTCGGGAATTTGTGAATTCTGGATTCTGATCCAACGATTCCTGCTCCACCCGTACCAAACTCAAAACCCAATGGAATCAAGCTCACATGATCCCAGTGATAACGTTCTTTGCTAGCAGAAAACCAGAACCAATAAATTCCAACTGTCAAAATGGAAAGAGCCAAACCACTAACATACAGATGGAACAGATCCGTCCCTCTTCCACTGTAAAAAAAATGCCTTTTCCCAATACAGGTATGACGAACCAGGAATTCCCTGATGTTCTTATGCATAAAAGGATAGTAGATACCCAAGGTTAAAATGGTATAAAAGGAACCTAAAAGACAAATAGCAAAGAAATCTCTCACTCTTCCTCTGAAAGAAAATCGGATCCCTTTCCACGAAGACCGACTCATGCGATAGCGCCGTGAGCCAACAATAGCAAAAGGAATGAACAGACCTACTAAAACAATAGTGATAAGTTGGCTAGTTCCCTGAGTGATATATCCGGGCCAAACAACCTGGACCATGCTGATAAAAAAAATATAAAAGCCCGCAACGATGACGACCTTTAGCCAGCCAACTAAGAGCTCTCGGCCCGTGCCATGGAACCTAAAGTGATGGCCTTCGAATTCCGTATGTGCGTAGAGGTAATTCCTTACTTTTGCTTTACCCCAGAAATAGTAGGCACCAAAGGAGACAAGCATCAGAATAAGATTGGACAGGTAAATTCGAAATAACCTTCCACCGTTACCCAAGAAAGAAATTTTTTTAGTCTCAATATCGGAAGTGGAAGCCAGTGTCGGAGGAAAAAAACTCATGCCTTAGAATTTACCAACCTTAATTGTGGACGTCTTAATTAAAATCTCTGGAAGATCAGGTAATTACATCAAACGCAATCAATGCCAGAGCAAGACCACCCCTTCCGAGATTAACTCTTTTGGCGGATCACAAGCAAACGGGATAAATCACTAGAGGAATGACGGAATCGCCTTCGCCTGCTGCTCGCACTAAATAGACAACGGGATCTTTAGTTGTGATTAGGCTAGAATCTTCCGAATTACATTCCCGTGAACATCAGTTAGGCGGAAGTGGCGTCCTTGAAATTTGTAAGTCAATTTCGTATGGTCGATTCCTAAACAATGCAAGATTGTGGCCTGTAAATCATAGATGTGAACAGGGTCTTCAGCGATGTTATAGGAAAAATCATCAGTTTTCCCCAGCGTAATTCCTGGTTGGATACCGCCACCAGCTACCCACATGGTGAAACAACGCGGATGGTGATCTCGACCATAGTTAGTAGTTGTCAATTTTCCTTGCGAGTAAACAGTCCGCCCAAATTCCCCACCCCATATTACCAACGTCTCATCAAGCAGCCCTTTTCGCTTCAAATCCAAAACTAATGCAGCTGAGGCCTGATCAGTATCCCTAGCCTGCACAGCAATATTCCGAGGGAGATTACTGTGATGATCCCAGCCGCGGTGATAGAGCTGGATAAACCGCACATTCCGCTCCGCCAGACGTCGGGCAAGTAGACAGTTTGCAGCGTATGTTCCGGGCTTTCTCGCCTCAGGACCATACATTTCAAATGTAGATTCTGGCTCACTGGAAAGATCCATTAGGTCTGGAACAGAGGATTGCATGCGATAGGCCATCTCGTACTGGGAAATACGCGTATTAATTTCTGGGTCACCACTTTTCCCTGCCTTAATGCGATTTAGCTTTGCGATTCCGTCCAGCATACGGCGACGCGTGGACTTCGTAATACCGGCAGGATCAGACAAAAATAATACAGGGTCACCACTTGAACGGAAATTGACTCCTTGGTGGGCCGAAGGCAGAAATCCGCTTCCCCAAAGACGCGCAAAAAGTGGCTGCGCTTGAACTTCTCCGGTTGCTTGTGAAATCAGGACGACAAAAGTGGGTAAATCCCGGTTTTCAGTTCCCAGCCCGTAGCTTAGCCAGGAACCTACGCTAGGCCGCCCTGGTTGCTGAAATCCAGTCTGGATAAAAGTTATTGCAGGATCGTGATTAATGGCATCGGTATGTACAGTCTTTATAATAGCGATATCATCAACAATCTTTCCGTGATGGGGAATCAGGTCACTAATCAACGTACCTGACTTGCCATGTTTGTGAAATTCAAACATGGAGGGTGCAACGGGCAAGGAGTCCTGTCCTGAAGTCATTCCTGTGATACGTTGCCCCCTGCGAACGGAGGCGGGAAGCTCTGTCCCCGCCAGATCCTTGAGTATAGGTTTGTGGTCGAAAAGGTCGATCTGGGAGGGAGCACCTGATTGGTGAAGAAAAATCACCCGCTTTGCCTTGGGTGCAAAATGGGGTAGATTTCTCAGGCCACCAGTCTTGGGGTTGATCTTTCCGAAATCAATCTGGGCGGCAAGCGAACCCTGATTCAATAGCGATGCCAGCGCCGCTAAACCAATCCCTGAGCTAGTCCGACCAAAAAACTGCCGCCGCGTCATCGCAAGCCTGTATTCATCATGCAAATTCATAGCTCTACTCTTTTGTAATAGTTTCATCAAGATTCAAAATCATGCTAGCTACCGTCGTCCAGGCAGCCATCTCACTCACATCCAGATTTTTAACAGACAAGCGCTCCCCTGCCATCATCAGGGCAGCAGCGGCCCGCTTGTCTTTGTAGTAATTCCTCAATTCCTGCTGCACCGCTCCCAGCAGAATACTCAGCTCCTCCTGGCTGGGTACACGGGCCGTCGCCAGCCGGAAACCGTGGCGAATACGCTGCTCTGGTTCTCGGCCACCATCTCCCATCATCCGTTCAGCCAACGCCCGAGCGGCCTCCACATAGATAGGATCATTAATTAGTGTTAGGGCCTGTAATGGCGTATTGGTCCGCGAGCGCCGAGAGAAACATTTCTCGCGGTCTGGGGCATCAAAAGTAACCATGCCCGGTGGGGGTGCAGTCCGCTTCCACACCGTATACATGCTTCGCCGGTATAGATCTTCGCCACTTCCAGGTGTATATTCCTGTGCCGTGAACTGCCACTTCCTCCCAAAGGCAACTTCTTTCCAGAGACCCTCGGGTTGATACGGATATACGCTTGGCCCACCAATCTTCTTCACTAGCAAGCCGCTAATGGCTAGGGCATTGTCCCGTACCATCTCCGCCGGGATCCGAAACCGCGACCCTCGTGCCAGTAAACGATTCCGAGGATCTCGTTCTAGGAGTTCAGGTGTAGCACGTGAAGATTGGCGATAAGCAGCAGAGGTAACAATTAGCTTTTGCATAGCCTTGACATCCCAATTGGTCCGAACAAATTCAGTCGCTAGCCAGTCGAGTAGCTGTGGGTGACTCGGAGACTCACCTTGGGAGCCAAAATTCTCTGAGGTGGAAACGATCCCTGTTCCAAAGTGCATCTGCCAGTATCGATTAACCGTTACGCGGGCAGTAAGCGGGTGCAGGGGTTTCACCAGCCAACGAGCTAAACCCAACCGGTTAGGAGGCGCACCCGCTAACATGGGAGGTAGAACGGCCGGGACACCATGGGACACTTTTTCCGTTTTGTTACGATAGTCCCCCCGAGCCAAAATAAAAGTGTCTCTCGGTTCATTCCTCTCCCGCATCACCATAGTGGTAGGAATCTTTTCTTCTAGTTTTTTCTTATCGACCTTGAGTTTTTGAAGCTCGGTATGGAACTCACGAAGTTCTTCAGGGGCAGCATGGGTAAGGTAGTAATCACGGATCTCATGCTCTCGATTCTCACACGACCGGGCTTTTCTTCCCTCCTTACTTTGAAAAAATGTATTATTTAGTGGATCAAAATCCTTCTCGCCCCGCATGGCCTCCAATCGCTGAATAAGCTTTGTGCATCCCTCTAGTGGCTGAGAAAAAATGCCCCGAAGAGGCTCGTGGACGTTCAACTGTTCAATCTCTTTCACGCTCAGAACGCGTTTGTAAACTCGCAAGTCGTCCAGCATACCCAAAAAAGGTTTACCAGCTTGTTTGTTCCCGATTTCGAGCGGCTGAAATGTCTGAATTGAATTCTCAAGGTTATCGTGAGTAACCTCGACCTCCTGAAGCTTCCCATTCTGATAGAACCTCAGACCTGAAGCTTTTCCTGACCCTTCATAAGTGACTGTAAAATGTCCGCTCAGTCCTAGGGGTTTTTTAGTCTTAATCTGGATGGTATTCACAGGCCAAAGATGACTGAGACGGATAAAATAATGAGATCTAGGCCGCTCCGAACCGATCAGTTTGGCCTCATCTAGGCTCATCTCGAACCCGCGCCGCCGCTCCGAATCGCCGATATTTTGGATTACAACCGCACCTTTCCTTACATTAGCTTCCATCCAGAAAGCTAGAGTAAACGGCACGTCCCGCTCCCATGCAGGCGTGTTCAGTGCTACGCGCGTCTCACCGTCAAAGTTTGCTCCAGTAGCTACCCTCCCTTCACGGTAAATTACCTCTCCACGCAATGTCTTTCCATGCTGGTGAAAACCTGAAGTGTCTTCCAGGTGACCGGAGAACTCGTAGTGAGCTGCAAGCCCCTGTCTGGGGGAAGCGGGCACAGAGGAAAGGGACGACCGCCTCCAGGCTACCTCAAGTGGTACAATCTTCTCGTCGGATAGACCTTTCTGCACTGTTGAAATCTTCTCCTTTATCGCCTTTAATTGGACATCCTGCTCAGCAGAAGGTAACTGGAGGAAGGGCTTTGCATTTCCCTCTACCCCGTCTAGACCTATTTCATCTATCGAATTAAGAAAGGCATAAAACTGATAGAATTCCTTCTGTTTTATAGGATCGTACTTATGGTCATGGCATCGAGCACAGCCCATGGTTAAGCCCATCCAGACGGTAGAGGTTGTCTCCAAACGGTCGATTACGTATTCATTCCTGTATTCTTCAGGGATGGCTCCGCCTTCAAAATTAATCATGTGATTCCGGTTAAATCCAGTGGCAACTCTCTGTGCAAGTGTGGGATTCGGTAAAAGATCACCTGCTAGCTGTTCAATGGTAAACTCATCAAAAGACATGTTCTGGTTGAAGGCATCAATAACCCAGTCACGCCATTTCCACATGTCACGGAGAGAGTCAATATGGTAGCCATGCGTATCTGCATAGCGCGCAAGATCGAGCCACTGCATGGCCATACGCTCACCGTAGTGAGGTGAAGCCAATAACCGGTCGACTATCTTCTCGTAAGCATTCGTAGAATCATCCGCCAAGAAAGCATTGAGCTCGCCAATCGTAGGAGGCAGGCCCGTCAGGTCAAAGGTGGCCTTGCGGAGTAAAGTTGCCTTGTCAGATTCAGGTGAAGGACTCAATCCTTCGCGTTCCAAACGGGCGAGAATGAATCGATCGATCGGATTCTGGCACCAGTTCACTTGGTTAACGTCTGGGAGAGCAGCTCGCTTCGGAGAAACAAAAGCCCAATGCTCTTCCCACTTTGCGCCCTCATCAATCCAGCGGCGGATCATGTCAATTTGTTCAGCAGTTAGCTTTCGTTCAGCCACAGGAGGTGGCATGCGAAAGACCTCATTATTATGAGAAATTTTCTGAAAAAGCTTACTGCTGGCACTGTTTCGAGGAATAATTATCTGATATCCACCTCGGTCAGTAAAAGCGCCCCGCTTGATGTCCAGCCGTAGGTTAGCCTGCCGCTGTTGTTCATCTGGGCCATGGCACGTAAAGCAATTATCAGAGAGGATGGGTCGAATTTGGCGATTGAAATCCACCTTATTTGAATTCGGCTCAGCTGGCCTTGCGGAAATAGCCCCCAAGGAAGCGAAACTCAACCCTAATATATAGGCAAAAACACGCCGCCTCACGCTAGCCTCCAGGAAAGATCTAGTCAAAACTGATTACCTACCTACCGCTTAGGTATAACATATAAATATTATAAAGAGCGACAAGCAAAAATGTTCATTGTTATTTTAGCAAGCCAGGTCGCGAAGGACACAATGCATCTAGTTTGGCAGCGTATCGGCAGATGGGAAATGAGATCCTGGAAAACCATCAAGCGCTGGAAAAGGTACGTTAGATTGGGACATAATTGAACCTGTGGTCTTAAAAGTTGCGGCGTTCCCTGAGAGACATCTCAGTCAAGTAAAATGCCTCCTTGAAGAAGGGGGCAATGGCATCCGCACATCAGGGTAAACTGGGTAGTGTCATTTCTATTTTCCAGTCTCTACGTTTAGTTAAGGAGATCTACATGCGGTGGTTCTTCATAGCCTCACTACTTCTTCTAACTCCTGTGCTATACCCTCAGTCCGCAGCAAACTTACTATTACCACAACAACAAACGAACCAATCTCCAGGTCGGTCAACTCAATATCACTTCCCAACCGTTAATCAACTCCCCGTCCAAAAAGGTTTCCCGAACCCGTTTAAGATGCAGGATGGCAGAGAGGTGAAAACCGTCAACGATTGGAATAGGCAACGCTACTATCTCAAAGCCCTGTTGGCTCACTATCTTTACGGCACAATGCCTCCAAACCCAGGGAAGGTAACCATCCGGAACACCTCAACCCGCCCTACCCAGGATGGTGATGGTGTTGAGATGGTCTTTAACCTCACGATCACACGTGGCGGAAAAAACGTAATTCTCCGTATGGGGATCGTCAGACCAAAGGGATTGGGACCATATCCCGTTGTGATAAAGAACGACAGAAACTTGTTTCCTGGGCTAACCTCCAAAAATTTTTCGTTGGCCGTCGGAGGAAAACTCTCTCCTCGTTTATCTGCTGAGTACGAAAAACATGATGCGTTTGCAGTGCAAGAGGCATTAAAGCGGGGCTACATATATTGCAAGTTTATACGCACGGATCTTGCGCTAGATGAGCCAGATAACCGTCACAGCGGGGTTTTTCCTCTCTATCCTGAATATGACTGGGCAACAATTGCTGTTTGGTCCTGGGGTTACCAGCTGGTCATTAACGCCCTTCAGGAAATGGACTTCGTAGATACCAGTAAAATTGTGTCAACCGGTCATTCCCGTGGTGGAAAAACAGCGTTGTGCGCCGCAATCTATGACGAGCGAATTGCAATTTCTGCCCCAAACTCATCAGGTACCGGTGGCACAGGTAGCTTCCGGTTCTTTGAAAAAGGGCAGCGTCCACAAACGGTAGCTTCCCAAAAGGAACGCCACTCTTACTGGTGGGCACCCCGCCTGCTTGAGTTTTCTAATCAAACAGACAAGCTTCCTTTTGACGCACACTTCATGAAAGCTCTCATTGCTCCACGAGGCTTAATTAACCCCCACTCCCGTCAAGATTATTGGGCAAATCCCTATGGAACACAGCTAACCCACCAGGCCGCACAATTAGTTTTCGATTGGCTTGGGGTTAGCAATCACAACGGCATTCACTGGCGGAAAGGTGGTCATGCACAGAAGGAAGAGGATTGGTTAGCGTTGTTCGATTTCGCGGACCATTATTTCCTCGGAAAAAGCGCGGAACGAAAATTCGATATTTTAGCTTATCCTGAAGCTAAACCCGATATCCACTGGAGTTTACCGGCATCACCACCCGGACTATAACAATTACCACCAGCTAATAATATGAGCCGTTCCTTTCTATTCACTGACCCACTTAACGTTGCTTCAGAGCCAACGACGAAGTGTACCAAGACCCATCACGTAGCGGTTATTGGTGCAGGAGCCTTCGGCGGCTGGACAGCCCTTCACCTTCTGAGGCGTGGTGTCCGAGTAACCTTGTTAGATACATGGGGTCCTGGCAATAGCCGTGCAAGTTCCGGCGGTGAATCGCGCATCATTCGAGCTACCTACGGCCGAGACTCAGTGTACGTAAATATGGTTGCTCGCGCGCTGAAACTCTGGGAGGAGAACCAGCAACGCTGGGGACGACAACTTTACCACCAAACTGGAATGTTGTGGATGGTGGGTCCTAACGACGAGTATGAAAAGGCTTCGCTGCCCCTCTTTCATCAAGCAGGATTGACCTTCCAGTCACTGACCACGAACCAAGCAAAAAAACGCTATCCTCAGATAAATTTTGAGGGGGTAAAGTGGGCCATTTACGAAAAGAGTGCTGGCTATCTAACCGCACGGATTGCGTGCCATGCAGTTCTAGAAGGATTCCTGGCTGAGGGCGGCGAGTACCGACAGCTATCAGTGAGGCCAGGACCGATAAAGGGGGGTGAGATGCATGGTTTGGAGCTTTCCGATGGAAGTCTGCTCACGGCCAATCACTATGTATTTGCGTGCGGACCGTGGCTCGGAAGATTGTTCCCCGACGAATTAGGAAAGTTAATACGTCCAACGCGACAGGAGGTATTTTTTCTTGGGACCCCGGCAGGTGACAATCGCTTTACTGAACCACATATGCCAGTGTGGGCAGACAATGGACCTCGGTTAATGTACGGTGTTCCCGGACTGAACCAGAGAGGATTCAAGGTTGCTGATGACACGCGCGGCACAGAGTTTGATCCCACTTCAGGAGAGCGCGTGGTCACTGCGCAAGGAATCAAGAGAGTACTTGACTACGTTAGATTTAGATTTCCGGCACTTAAGGGTGCCCCAGTGATTGAGTCACGTGTCTGCCAATACGAAAACAGTCCCGACCTACATTTCCTAATCGACCAGCACCCTCATGCAGGAAATGTCTGGCTGGTTGGCGGCGGTTCAGGACACGGATTCAAACACGGCCCCGCTCTTGGAGAAATAGTTGCTGGGATCTTGGCAGGAAAAGAATCACCCAGTCCAGAGTTCTCTTTTGCCCGCTTCGTAAAAAACGGTGACCTGGCCCCTTAAGGATTGATTCAACTTAAAACAGGGCTAATATATTTGAGCAATTCGTGTCTAAGGTGTAATTGACCAGGGCTATTCATGGCCAATGAAGAATCCCAATTACCTACATCAAGCACCATCCGGAATAATGCTCCTCCTTAACTGGCACTACCAATTTTAACTCTATAACGGGCTATTTCCTTAAATCTTAAGGACATTAACCAATTATCCTCAGTGCGATATACGGAGTAATATTAAGCAAGAATATGGCAATCTTGTATTGCGATAAAAACGATAATACTCAAGATGCGTGCTACGCGCGCCCAAATCGAACAGCTTGGCATTGACACGTGAAATTTGGTCGCGTAACACAAGCAGAGGAATTGTTAGCAATGTTAATATTCCGATATTTATCACTGAACACCAACCAAGAAATTCCCTCATTGATTCAATTGTATCCATAATCTTCTCCCTAATCATAGCAAGCTTAAAAAACCGGAAGGATGCTAACCTCCAACTAACAAAAAATCAAATCAGAAAAGGATAGAACCTAATAATCAAGAATTAAAAATCTTGGGAACAATTAATATTTTCACCTCAGGTGGGAAAAACTGTCAATTTACAGCTCTAAAGTGGGAAATAATACTCATTATTACTCCTTTTGTGGAATATGGAACGACTTTTTCTGTTTACTTAACTGGCTTGCTAGATACCTCAATATAGAATTTATCCTGACTTCCTTGCGAAAGCCCTTAGGCAGGTTGATAATACCAAACAGGAATGCCAAGCTAGAAACTGGAGCGTACGACCTAGACACTCCCAAAGGATCTCGTAATGATCTCACTGAGCCTAAACCAGAAATACAAAAATGCGATCCCCTTTATCTTTCTTCTCGCCCTTGTTGTATCAGGAAGCAGCTGTGTTTTGGATTCTCGCCCCTTTGACATTGCAATCGTCAATGGCCGTGTCATGGATCCGGAATCCGGGCTTGATGCTATTCGGAACATTGGTGTTAATGGAGCCAAGATCGAGACAATTACTGAGAGAGAGATTCAAGGAAAACAAGTGCTCGATGCCACGGGTCATGTCGTCACCGCTGGATTCATTGATCTCCATCGCCATGGTCACAGCCCTGAAAACTATCGTGCACAAGTCCATGTTGGTATTACCAGCACGCTGGAACTAGAAATTGGAGTTGAAGATATTGAAGCTTTTTATTCCGAACGTAAAGGAAGGACACTTGTGAATCATGGTGCTAGTATTAGTCATCCTTACACGCGCAACATCGTGATGACTGGAGTAAACCCTGGCCTTGAAGGTGAAGCGCTCACAAGAGCTCTGCCCTCAGGTCACCTTGGCAAGCTAAAGAAGAAGATCCGACAAGCGCTTGATCGTGGTGCAGTTGGCATCGGATTCGGCCTCGCCTATAGTCCTGGAGCGACGTCGGATGAACTTTTGGAATTGTTTCGTATTGCTGCACATTACAACGCCAACTGCTTTGTTCATATTCGAGGATCACTGAACCCAGACTTAATAACCGACGCTGCCAGCGTAGAAGAAGTCCTGGGCTATTCCAAAGAAACCGGTGCTGCACTCCATATCGTCCACATTAACAGTAGCGGCGCGAAAAAAATACCTGAGTACTTGCGTGTAATTCAAAAAGCTCGCAACAATGGCATTGATGTCACGACGGAATGCTACCCCTACAACCGCGGCTCCACCTACATTCAATCGCACTTATTTGACGACTGGGAAAGCTATTCCGATGAGGAAATTGAGCAATACATATGGGTGGAAACCGGCGAACAACTCACCCGCAATTCCTTTCGTAAGTACCGGAATCAAGGTGGCATCCTGATCACCCCACCTTCTTACTCTATGGAAAATGTGAAGGTTGCAATCGCCAATCCACTAACCATGATTGCCAGTGATGGAATGTGGCTTGTCAACGGACGCGCACATCCTCGAACTTTTGGCACATATGCAAGGGTTCTTGGTAAGTACGTCCGCGAGGAAAAAGTTCTTAGCCTCATGGATGCGCTCGCCAAAATGAGCCTGCGTCCCGCCAAACGACTCCAGCGGCTGATACCCGCGATGAGGAATAAGGGTCGCGTCAAATTGGCCGCGGACGCAGACTTAGTGGTCTTCAACCCCCACACTGTCCTTGATAAAGGAACATTCGAAGATCCTGCACAGCATCCCGAAGGAATCCTTCACGTTATTGTTAATGGTACAGCAGTACTCGTTGAGGGGCATTTGGTAGAAGGTAAATTCCCGGGCCTTGCAATCCGTGGAGCGATTAAATAGAGACCTGAAAATAGTCTCGAAGCACTTTTTTTAGCCAGACAATATACCTTCGGTTGGATCTTCTCACTTCTATGGCCCGGATGCAAAATTCTCGAACGGCCTTGGCATGATGTTTCCAGCTTTCCTCCGTACAAGGATGGACGTCAAGGTAGGTGGGAATCTCGTCGAGGAAAAGCTCGCTCCGTGCCAGTGTCCAGATATCGCACTGCACTTCCCCGTCAGGAACTATCCCTAAGCCAGGTTTTTGAAGGAGATGGGTTAATTCATGGCCAATCGTGAAGCAGGAGGTTTGAGTCCTCCGATTAACATTGAGGCGAATGCAGAATTCTTCACCAATAGCATAACCATCGAGCCACCGCTTCTTCGTAATACCAACCACAATTTGCCGCCCGCTGAGCTCCGGAAACTTTGCATGAGCTCGCTCGACTTGTTGCTTCAGGCTGGGTGTTATCTCACCCAGAAGCGGTTTCGTAAATTTGAGAGACATATTCGTTCCTGGAGTAACCATGTGTCGCACACCCCGCAAATTAGCGACCTCGTTCACTAGCTCCTTCTGTGAAAGTGCCTCATTCTCCTCCTGACATTGGGACGAATCAAGAAATATAAAATTTGATTTAAAATCCATAATTTTTATGGCTAAATCAATGTCCAGGTTATTATTATTTCACAGAGCAAGTTCAAACAGAGTAAATAGGCATGACAATGGCCTTTAAAGTAATTAGCCGATTTATTATCGGAATAGCTTTGTCTGTGTTGATCCTTCCTCTCCCCGCTATAGCACAATGCAACTGGATTGAACTCATCGCTAGAAGTTTCCTGTCTGAAATTATTCAACCTCGAGGAGAGGTTGGTGAGTTCACTGTTGCCTCGCTTAACAAACTTAACTTATCAGAATTTAATACCTTCATGATGTCCAGAGAAATTGAGGCATACCAACAATATACGACCGTAATCAATCCTGAAATTGACCAGAAACTCAACCAGGGTCTCACTAGGCTCTACCAGGCAGCAGAGAAACTCTACGGTGTAAGACTTGATCCTAAGGTGAGGATGGTAGATAACGACAGCATAAACGCCTTTGCAACTGGTAGTGAAATCTCTATGAATTCTGGATTAATGGCCTATTTTTTAAACCCGAAGGGATATTGGAAAGCGTTAGGATTTCCCCGATCGTATCAAGCTTCATTCTCGAAACATACGAATTGGAAAAACGACTGGGAAGGAGTGTATGGGATATTGGCTCATGAAGCGGCACATAACGTCATGAGGCATAGTTCCCGGGGTATTGTAGCAATTCTGCAGGAAACAACAGAGCAGTATGGGAAAAAGCTAATGGATGAGCGGAAGGAAATCGCTAAAGGGAAAAAGCTAAACCGGATAAAAGGATTCTTCCATCGAAGCCTTGCAGGAGCCTGGAAAACCCTTGAATTTCGTCTAGATAGTCAAACACAAGAGAGGGAAGCAGACGCAGTTGCAATGATACTTCTAGCCCAAGCAGGCTACGATTCAAGGTGGGCATATCGAGCCAATGAGAAATTAACTCTTTATACTTCCCTTCGGGGTGCGGCACCCCAAAATTGGAAAGAGGTGTTTAGCGAGGCCCTCTGCTCTACCCATCCCGCTTGGCAAGAACGGCTAAGCTCACAGGCCAAGGCCTTCTCCTGCCTCCAATCCACCAAATCACTTTGCGATGAGCATTACCCGTTCCCGCTAGCAGAATCCTTGGAGCATCTTCGTGCCTATCCACGGCAGGCATCTGCGTATCGCGAAGAGACTCTCAGGATTGCAAATTCAGTCCCGGATGCCAGTACTCCACGACATCAGGTACGGATCAGGCTAAGACCTAAAGGGGCGCAATTAGAGATAGACGGAAGCCCTTCCAAGACTGGTAAAGTTCATCTGGCCTTAGGTCCTCATGTGTTAAGGGCTTCCAAGGAAGGCTTCCAACCCACCGAAAGACAAATCGTTGTGTTCCCTGACTTTCAACCGAAAGTTAGGATTAAACTAAAAAAAATGAAAACCCGTTAGCCACTTACTCAAGATTCACCGATGAAAGTGAACATGCCAGAATGATTGCAGTTGGAGTAAGTCTTCCGAACTTAATGCTAATAATGTGACACACTAATATCCAGATGACCATGCGCTATATACGCCCAGCTGAGGAGTAAATAAAGGTGGCATTTAAAAAGCTAGAGAACTGCAACCGTAAGGCTGAGAAGCGTACCGGAATATCGTCGCTCCAGTACTCCAATAACTTGACTAAAGTCCCACCATTGGAAGAGAAGCGCTCTTGGAGAGGGCCTGTAAGTAAATGAAAAGAATGGCGCGCCCGGCAGGAATCGAACCTGCGACCCCCTGCTTAGAAGGCAGGTGCTCTATCCGCTGAGCTACAGGCGCATTGCGAGTTATTGTACTACGAATAATCGACTCATAAGCCAACCTTCCCTCACCTGCACCAGTTAGGACTTTTATCATTAAGGTTCACTCTATCTTTGGTTGGATAGATTCCAGGTTACCAAAGAATACCCTTAGAAGAATTTATTAGGTCAGAGTTGTTAATTTATCGCTCCAATAAGTTGTCTTGCATATCTCACGGTCAGTCAGTCCGTCTGCTGACTCACTAACCATATTAGGATCGGGTAGTTTCTAGGTCTCTTTAGAGAAAAGGATGTTAGCTTGGCACGAAGGACCGACTGGCGTATGATTATGAACGAAGGTAGATCGGAATCAAGGTGTTGGGTTCAGTTAAGTTCAAATTTAATGGAGATTCACATTATGAAAAGAATGATTCTTTTTCCCTTGCTTGTATTATTGCTGTCAGGGTGTACGGCTGTCCAGCAGACAGAGAGTGCACCTGAATGGATTAGCCTTTTTGATGGCGAAACACTGAACGGCTGGAAAGCCAGTGAATTTGGCGATAAATCTTTTACTGTGAAAGATGGAGCAATTGTGGCAAACGGACAGGACTACAGCCACCTCTTCTATGCAGGTGAGGTTAACGGTGGCGTATTTAAAAATTTTGAGTTTAAGGCTGATGTGATGACCCACCCTAATTCCAACGGTGGCATCTACTTCCATACACAATTTCAGCCTACGGGCTGGCCGGCACTTGGTTTCGAATGTCAGGTAAATAACACCTACGAAAAAGATCCGAAGAAGACAGGTAGTCTTTACGGAGTGCAAAACGTCAGCGTTGCTCCAGCTAAGGACAACGAGTGGTTCAGCTACCACATCCTTGTCCAGGAAGACCACATTGTGGTGAAAATAAATGGCGAAACTACTGCGGACTGGGTGCAGCCAGTGGATTGGGAAGGAATTCATGCCGCGAATCCTGACACTCCCACCGCCGCTGCTGTGGGTAAGCTTGCCAGCGGCACATTTGCCCTTCAGGCACACGACCCGCATAGCATGGTTCTGTACAAAAACATTCAAGTGAGGCCGCTTCCTTAGGCGCTTTCGGGCGAACAAAAAAGCGACTCCACGGCGAGGCCACGCCTGGCCCCATGAAAGGAGAGTAGACCTGTGTCTGGAGACAAACAACTTGAAGGAAAAATGGCCCTAGTCACAGGGGCCAGTAAAGGCATCGGAAAGGGAATTGCAGTGGCGCTGGCTAAAGCTGGCTGTGATGTAGGGGTAAACTATTTCAGCGACTTAAAGGGTGCGGAGCAGACTGCCTCAGAAGTCCGCGCCATAGGACGCAAGACAGCCATATACAAGTGCAACGTCGCCATCCGAGCTGAAGTAGAGGAAATGTTCAAACAATACTCCATCGACTTTCCACGCCTTGACGTTCTGGTGAATAACGCTGGCATTACCCTCTGGAGCCCCTTACTTGAAATGACTGATGATATCTGGGATAAAGTCATCGGAATAAACCTAAAGGGGGCATTTCTCTGTACCCAGCAGGCAGGTAGGATCATGCGTAACCAGAAAAAAGGCCGTATTATTAATATCGGCTCTGGGGCTGGTCGTATACCCTTTCTGAAAGGCTCCGCTTACAACGCCTCCAAGGCTGGACTAAATCTATTTACCGCAACCAGCGCAGTGGAGCTTGGCCCGCTCGGCATTACGGTGAATTGCGTTGCCCCTGGCGCAGTAGAAATTGAACGGACAAAACTTGAAGCTGACGACTATAGCGGCACCTGGGGACCGATTACTCCTACTCGGCGCGTGGGTAAGCCATCAGATGTCGCCTCAGCGGTCCTGTTCTTTGCTAGGGATGATGCAGATTTCACTACTGGCCAGGTTCTCCAGGTCGATGGGGGCTTGTGGGTGCAGGGTCCTTGGCCCTACAGTGATGAGAAGCAATAGGAATTTGCATCTTGCTGATATTCAGGAATCTCACCTGGAGAGGCTGAAAACGCGAATATGAATAATGCTATACCCGTTCTAGCTCTAATCGCACTCTTTCCGATTGTCGCCAAGGCTTCTGACCGCTCCGTAGGTAAAACATTTGTCACGCGATCAGAGGTAATCTCTCAGCATGGCATGGCTGCAACCAGCCACCCCCTAGCTACCCAAATTGCAATCGATATCCTTAAAAAAGGTGGAAATGCCATAGATGCCGCCATCGCAGCGAACTCGGCGCTAGCCCTTATGGAGCCTACTGGCTGCGGTCTCGGAGGAGATCTTTTCGCCATCGTTTGGGATACGAAAACAAAAAAATTACACGGTTTAAACTCTAGTGGTCGATCCCCTTATTCCTTAACATTTCGTCATTTTAAGGAACTTGGCCTGACGAGTATTCCCAGCCGAGGTCCGTTACCTGTTTCAGTACCGGGCGCAGTTGCAGGTTGGTTTAAACTCCATGAAAGGTTTGGAAAGCTATCAATTGAAACCATCCTTTCCCCAGCCATCCATTACGCTCGAGTAGGCTTCCCTGTTACAAAAATCATTGCTGCAGACTGGCAGGTTGAGGCGAAAATTCTTAGCAAGTGGCCTGGATTCAAGAAAACTTTCATGCCCGAGGGTAGTGCGCCAACAACCGGGCAAGTTTTTAAAAATCCTGACCTAGCGCGTACCTTAGAAAAAATTACGAAGGGGGGGAGTAGCGCTTTTTATAAAGGTGAAATTGCTCGTACAATCGACGCCTACATGGCGCGAAATAATGGCTTTCTCTCGTACCGTGACTTGTCCGAGCACACTTCCGAGTGGGTTGAACCGGTATCAACAAATTATCGGGGTTACGATGTATGGGAATTACCCCCGAATGGCCAAGGAATAGCAGCACTCCAGATCCTAAATATACTTGAAGGATTCAACATTAAAAAGATGGGCTTTGGGAGCAAGGAATATATCCATCATTTCCTGGAGGCAAAGAAACTTGCCTTTGAGGACCGCGCCAAATTCTATGCTGATCCTGAATTCAATAATATTCCCGTCAAAGAGTTAATCTCCAAGGAATATGCGTCGAAACGACGACACCTCATAAATCCTCACCAGGCCAGCCATCGTTATGATGCTGGAAATCCAGTTCTTACTGGTGGGGATACTATCTACCTGACTACCGCAGATGAAACAGGAAATATGGTCTCGCTTATACAGAGTAATTTTAGGTCAATGGGCTCTGGCATGACTCCGGACGGACTAGGATTTGTCTTACAGACTCGCGGCGAACTGTTTAATTTAAAAGAAGGCCACTTTAATTCCTATGCACCACATAAGCGGCCTTTCCACACTATCATACCAGCCTTCATAACTAAAAATGGCAAACCCTTCCTAAGCTTTGGGGTGATGGGAGGAGCTCTGCAACCTCAAATGCATGCCCAAATCGTCATGAATATCGTGGATTTTAATATGGATATCCAGGAAGCTGGGGATGCCCCACGAATATCCCATCGTGGATCTTCTCAGCCAACAGGAGAGGAAATGGCTGACGGTGGAACAGTAATTCTGGAAACAGGATTTACTCGCGAGGTAATCCGTGACCTCGTCAGGATGGGACATAAAATTCAGGTCGGCTCCAGAGGATTGGGCGGCTACCAGGCGATAAAACATGACGGAACCAACAAAACCTTCTACGGGGCATCTGAGTCACGAAAAGATGGGCATGCGGCAGGATACTAACTCCCCAACTTTTCAATTGTGAGCCAGAAATCTATCCAGCCCGCAGAGAAATATTTTTTCACCTCGCCAATAGAGCCACGCTACCATATCCTCTCAAGTCAAGTTATGCTTTCTAAAGACCAACCCTGACTCACACTAATCTCAAGAAAGACAGATAGCCATGGAACAGGCACGGGTAATCATTGTCGGAGGGGGTGTGGTCGGCTGTGCCATCGCCGCTGAAGTCTCAAAAAAAATAGATGACGTCTTCATCCTGGAGGAATTGTCTCAAATTGGCATGGTTACGAGCTCGCGTAACAGTGGAGTTGTTCATTCGGGAATCTATTACCCAACTAACTCCCTCAAGGCACGTCATTGCGTTAAAGGTAACCGCCTCACCTTCGAATTTGCGGCTTCTCACAATGTACCCACAAAAAAATCCGAAAAAATACTCATCGCCAACACCTTGAACGAAGAGGCGGAACTTGAGGAGCTTGTCAACCTAGGTCAAGCAAACCAAGTCCCAGGACTTGAGCGGATAACAATAAAGGAGGTGCACAAACATGAACCACATGTCGTTGGACTTTCTGCCCTCCGCGTCCCTTCAACAGGCATTATTGAAAGTGAACAGTTAACCAAGGCTTTTGCAAGAGTAGCTATCGAGCAAGGAGCTAGCATAGTAACCAACGCGAGATTAGAAGCCGTTGAACCAGGCCCATCAGGCGTGCGCATCCATTCATCTGCAGGAAAGCTTGAGACCCAGGTTTTAGTGAACAGCGCAGGGCTGTTTGCAGACGAGGTGGCAGGTCTTTTCGGAAATAGAGAGTATAAGATCCACCCAGTAAGAGGAGAGTACTGGGAGGTAATTAAGTCCAAGGGGTACCTAATTAACGGTCTAGTCTATCCCGCCCCAGACCCCACAGGGCTTAGCCTCGGAGTCCACTTCAAGAAAACTCATGAAGGCACCGTGCTGGTGGGGCCCAACGCTCAACACGTTACTGGAAAAAATGACTACGAAAATAAACGCGAGCCAATTGAGAGTTTCTGTGACAAAGCACGTCGGCTGGTTCCAAACCTCAAGCCCGCTGACCTTCGCCAGGGATTTGCTGGCCTCCGCCCTAAAGTGGTCCCGCCCGGAAAGAAAGGGCAAGGCGATTTCGTGATTAGTCGTGATCCAAATTACCCCTATGTTATTCACCTTGTCGGAATTGATTCGCCGGGATTAACCGCGGCAATTTCACTTGCCCGTGAAGTTTCTCAACTGGTTTCAGAATCGATTTCTTAGGTCAGTCAAAGACAGCACTTGGCCTTCTGCTCTACATCATATATATTTTCATTCCATGTCATACTTTGTGGAACGATGGCAAGGGAGGCATTCCCAAATATCTCAATGAAAATAAATTCCAATGCGTTACATCCTTAGCCTTGACCAAGGAACCACGAGCTGCCGAGCCTTCATCTTTGACCAATCTGCAAAGGTGGTGGCAAGTGCGCAATGTGAATTCACACAAAGTTACCCGCGCCCTGGATGGGTAGAGCATTCAGCAACAGAGATCTTCGATAGACAGTACCAAGTTTGCAAAGAAGCCTTAAATATTAGTGGAGTAAAGATCGAAGATGTCGCTGCTCTTGGAATCACCAATCAGCGCGAAACGCTAGTGGTTTGGGACCGGAATACCAGCAAGCCAATCGCACCTGCCATCGTCTGGCAATGCCGACGCACCGCCTCATTATGCAGGGAGTGGAAGAAGTGTGGTTGGGAAAAAGAAATACAGGAAAAGACTGGCTTGCCCCTTGATCCTTATTTCTCCGGTACCAAACTCCGATGGATACTCGATAACGTCTCCGGTGCACGTCAGGCCGCTTTAAAAGGTACATTGGCAGCAGGTACAATCGATTCCTGGCTACTATGGAAACTAACGGGCGGAAAGATTCACGCAACCGATATTACCAACGCAAGTCGTACTTTACTGCTAAACCTCGAAACCGGACAATGGGATCAAGATTTGCTTGACCTGTTCGAAATTCCCTACTCACTTCTACCACGAATACTTCCCACAACTACCCATTTCGGCGAAACAGATGAATCTTGGTTTGGGACCGGAATACCCATTCTTTCTATGATAGGAGATCAGCAATCTGCTCTATTTGGTCAAACCTGCTGGCTTCCAGGACAGGTAAAAAGCACCTACGGAACAGGAAGTTTTGTGTTGCTGCATACCGGGAAAAAACCACAGAGAGAAAACAAGCGTCTGGTAACCACTGTGGCCTGGAAGCGTGGAGAAAATCCTATTGAATATGCAGTTGAAGGAAGTGTTTTTGTCGCTGGTGCAGCCATTCAATGGCTACGAGATCAACTAGGTCTGCTCAGCTCAGCTGCTCAGTCAGAAGCTTTGGCAAAGTCTGTCTCCAATACCGCTGGAGTCTACTTTGTTCCCGCTTTCGTGGGGCTCGGTGCTCCCCACTGGGATCCTATGGCACGAGGAATAATGGTTGGCCTTACGCGGGGGACAAGACGTGAACACATCATTCTTGCAGCTCTTGAGGCAGTTGCATTCCAAACACGAGATCTTCTAGAAGAAATGGCTGGTACCTCAGATATTGAACGGAGTAACCTACGCGAACTGCGAGTTGATGGTGGCATGGCAGCGAACGATTTTTTCCTCCAGCTTCAAGCTGATTGTTTGGGCTTACCCGTCATCCGACCCCGCTTCATTGAAACTACTGTACTCGGAGCAGCCTACCTCGCAGGTCTTCAAGCAGGCCTCTGGAACGGTGAAGGAGAGCTTGAATCACTTTGGGAAGTGGATCGGACCTTTGAGCCTTCCAAAGAAACAGACAATATGAAGAGCGCGTATGAGAAATGGAAAAGAGCTGTAGCGCTTGCAAGGGAGTGGTCCCGTAACACCCCTTAAACACACCCAGTCCCAATCCTCCTTACGATAGAACAGGGGCCTTGACTTAATGCTAGATGGGTTGACTGAGGATGAACCAGCACGATAGACTTTCCCCGTAACTCCACTAAAGAAATGGAAGCTCCGTTTATAACTTATTCAAGGTAATAAGTGGAAAGAAGGTGAACAATTGACATCATTAAAGAATACACAGACAAGAATGCCTGTAAACATACTAGCAATTTTTCTTCTAGCAACGATCCTTCCTGCAGTCTTAAGCGGCCAAGTTAAGGAAAAATGGTATAAGGGAAACACGCATTCACACACCATCCATAGCGATGGCGACAGTACTCCAGCAATTGTAGCCAACTGGTACAAGGAACACGGCTACAACTTCCTTGTACTTTCTGACCATAACTATTTAACGCCTGTAGATGGGCTCAACTCTGTCTTTGGTGCACAAGAAAAGTTTCTTCTGATTCCCGGAGAAGAAGTGTCAGATCAATTCGATAAAACACCCATTCACGTGAACGGGCTCAATATCCGGAAACTTGTCCAACCCCAACACGGGACTAGTATTCTGAACACAATCCAGAATAACGTCGATGCGATTCGCCAGGTTGAGGGGGTTCCACACATCAACCATCCCAATATGTCATGGGCCTTAACGGCTAAACATATCCGCATGGTCAAAAACGACAAACTTTTTGAAATCTACAACGGCTATCCACATGTCCATAACCACGGGGGTGGAGGGAAACCAAGTCTCGAGCAAATGTGGGACGATGTTCTCACTCACGGCCAGTTGATTTATGGAATTGCAGTAGATGATGCCCACCACTTCAAAGGGGAATTCTCCTCCCAACGCTCAAATCCCGGACGCGGCTGGGTAATGGTACGAGCTGCAGAACTTTCCTCCTCAGCAATTCTTGAGGCCATGGAAAAGGGGAATTTCTATGCCTCAACAGGCGTCACTCTTACCAAATATGAAGTAAATGAGAAAGAAATCAAGATTGAAATACAGAAAGAACCCTCGACCGGCTGGCCCTCTTACAAATTCACAACCTATTTTATCGGAGCAGGGGGGC
>CAZSDV010000015.1:0-2879 GCA_964605715.1 uncultured Acidobacteriota bacterium | reverse complement strand
TACAGGAAAAGAAAAATACGTTCGTGCACGAGTGGTAAATTCTGCAGGCTATATCGCTTGGACTCAGCCAGTTTTCATAGATAAATAAAACAACAAAATATTACTTCTAGTTCCTTAATACGGGAGAAATTAATAATTAATGAAATCCAAGCGAAAGGCTGCAAGTCTACTTATACTAACCTTATTGGCCTGCCTGCTCCTACCTACGGGCACATGGCTCGTCAGAGGGAAAACGAAATTACCCACCCGGCCCAATATCCTCTGGATCACTGCTGAAGACATTAGCCCTGACCTCGGCTGTTACGGTGACACTCAGGCTCGCACACCTAATCTTGACCAATTTGCCTCCGAAGGGGCCCTTTTTACCAACGCCTTCTCAATTTCAGGTGTTTGCGCTCCCAGTCGCTCAGCTCTCATCACCGGAATGTATCCAACCTCGATTGGTACCCATCATATGCGTTCGAATGTAGTTCCTCCATCCTATGTAAAATGCTTTACTGAATACCTAAGAGCTGCGGGCTACTATTGCACTAATTCAAGCGCGAAACTGGGTAGATTCAAGCAGCCCTCTGGCCAGGCAAAAACTGACTACCAATTTGATTCACCTCTCACTGCGTGGGACGAGAACAGTCCTAACGCTAGCTGGAGAGGACGTGCAAAAAATCAGCCGTTTTTCTCGGTCATTAACTTTGAGATGACGCATGAGAGCCGCATCCGGGTAAACCATGAGGCACTCAGCCGTCTGACAGCAGATCTGACACTAGAAGACCGCCACGACCCCGCAAAGGTCCAGCTCCCACCTTATTATCCTGATGATCCAATCGTCCGACGTGATTGGGCTAACTACTACGACTTAATTACTGCCATGGACTACAAGGTAGGAGATCTTCTCGCTAAACTTGAAGAGGAAGGGTTGGCCGAAAACACAATTATCTTCTTCTTTGGAGACCATGGCCGTGGACTTCCCCGAGCAAAGCGCTGGATCTATGATTCCGGCATTCGAGTTCCATTGATGGTCCGCTGGCCAGAAAAGATCAAACCAGGTGCGGTACGAAATGATCTTGTTAGTTTTGTCGATTTTAGCCCAACCGTTTTATCGCTTGCTGGAATCAAGATACCTACCCACATCCAAGGTCAGGCATTTTTGGGTGATCAATTTGCCCCTCCCCGTAACTACATCTACGCCGCGCGAGACCGCATGGATGAAACCTATGACATTATCCGGGCCGTACGGGATAAAAAATACAAATACATTCGAAACTTTGAGCCAGGAAAGCCCTATGCTCAATTTATCTGGTACGCGGAGAAAATGCCCACCATGCAGGTCATGCGACTTTACAATAAATGCGAGAAATCTTTGGGTTCAGGGTGCGTCAACATGGGGGCACTAAGGGGTCCTGAAAAACTCTTTTTCCTCCCTGTCAAGCCAACCGAGGAACTGTATGACACCACCCTAGACCCGCACGAAGTGAATAACCTAGCAAATTCCTCCAACTACCAGGATGTAATGGAGGAAATGCGAACAGCTCTTAAGAATTGGATGGAGCATACCGAAGACCTGGGATTAATTCCTGAAGACAAGCTCATGGAACGCATGCGCCCGGGCGGCAAATGGCAGGTAACCGAAAAACCAATCTTGACTCCAAATGGAGGCTCTTTTACTTCTCCAATTCGAATTAATATCAAAAGCCCGACTAACGGAAGCTCCATCGCCTACACCACAGAGAAAGGAAGCAACCCGCGCTGGAAACTTTACAGCGATGGAATCACGCTCGACCGAACAGCCAGAGTTCGTGTAAAAGCAATGCGATTGGGTTATAAGGAAAGTTATGAAGTGCAGGCAAGCTTTACCATAACCTCAACAGAGTAAATTTGATCGCGTCCCATCCTTCACTTTGGATACAAACATATGCCTATTAGACAGCTAAACAAGGAGACTAGTAAGACTTCTCATCTCCTGAGTAAAAAATTTATGGCACATCAAGCTCTTATTAAATTACCCCTAACCCTCATCGTGCTATTAATTGCAGGTTGCTCCAAGCCTGTAGATGTAAAAGAAGAAATGATCGTCATTCCAAGTGGAACCTACGTCATGGGAACCAACCATGGACAACCCTACGAAGGGCCACCGCATAGAGTGCAAATAAATTCTTTTGCAATTGACCGTACTGAGGTAACAAATCAAAAATTCCTAGAATTTGCCGAAGCAATAGACTACCTATCAGAGGCAGAAAGATACGGCTGGTCCGGAGTCTTCGACCCTGCACACCAACGATGGGATTCGGTCTCTGGAGCCAACTGGAAGCACCCTGAAGGTCCTAGTACATCAATTATTGACCGCATGGACCACCCGGTTATCCACGTTTCATGGAACGACGCGATGGCTTACTGTGGTTGGCTGGGAAAACGCCTTCCCACAGAAGCAGAATGGGAATGGGCCGCAAGGGGAAAACTCGATGATCCGGAATACCCATGGGGTAGTGAGCTTAACCCTGAGGGGAACTTCATGGCCAACACCTGGCAAGGAATCTTTCCGATCAGCGACAGCGGTGAAGATGGATTTTTTTCTACGGCATCAGTAGGGAATTTTCCTTCCAATGCCTACGGTCTCTACGACATGGCTGGAAATGTCTGGGAGTGGACGGCTGACTGGTATTCCCCCACCTATTTTGGTTCATCTCCCATTTCGAATCCCCCGGGACCAGAAGGCGGGTCAGAAAAAGTAATTCGAGGAGGGTCTTGGCTTTGTGCCCAGAATTACTGCAGTGGTTACCGTGTAGCAGCCCGACAGATGACACCCGCAGACTCAGGCCTGAATAATCTTGGATTTCGATGTGCAATTTAGGTAGCAAAGATACTCTGGGAGTAACTCGCGCCCA
>CAZSDV010000014.1:34080-39521 GCA_964605715.1 uncultured Acidobacteriota bacterium | reverse complement strand
AAGGATGAAACATATTTTTTAATATGTAAGAATAAATTATGAATACAGGAAAAGTCTTTAAGAATTTAATTATCGTTCAGTTTGCATTGTTGGTGATTATAATAAATTACTCTATCCTTTCTCCCCATGATGAAGGTACAGAGAGTACATTTAGTAATGCCAAGATAGCACTATTAGTTGTGGGTTTTGCTTCATATATAAACTATTTTTTATTATTAATATTTAAACCCATAGGAAAAGTATTGTTTATACCTATACTTTTGGTTATGTACACTCTTGGTTTTAGTATTGGAAATGACGATGGAGATAATTTCACACTTATGTTTGATACACTTTCAACATTAATTCATGGCATGGTAATTGCAATGTTATATTTTACAGAGATTAAAAATAAATTTATCAGTTCGTGAATTCACTACTCGCACTTACTCTGCAACTGTAGAGTAAGTTTGAAGGTTTTGAAAAGGTTATTAAAATCTTACTCAGCCTGCCGCAACTTTTCAAGGATACTTTGAGCTCGGTTCTGAGCGAGATTCAAAAGGCGCGGATTTGAAGCAATCTGCTTCAATGTGGGTACAAGTTGCTGGGGATCTGCAATGGCTTTCTTCTGAAGATCAACTTGGATCTTGCGGAGATGAGCTGCCAACCCCAGGCGGTCAAACTTCAAGGCGTGCTGGAGAAGCGCTAAATGTTGCTGTACGTTTACTATCTTTTCAAATAGGCTTTCTAGCTCCCTAAGATTGCGATTATTCGAGTAGTTGTACACTACTTTATGTTCGCGTCCAGAATCTCTAAAAATTAGGGTCTTCTCTCCTACATTGGCAAATCTTTTCTGTGATTTGAAGCTAAGACCGCGAAAATAGTTTAACCCCTCAGTTAACATGAAGAGACGCTGGGTAAATATTTTTCCAAAGAGTAAGGTTTCCGGGTGAGACTTACTTTTCAGGCTTCTACCTTCGTAGATACCCTGTCCGGAAGTATCCACACAGATGTAAACGTATTCTGGTTCACTGCCCGCAAGGACCCTGGTAAAAGATACCGTCGGATAAGGGGAGGGTCCACCCTCCTCAGATGCGGGGAGCTTGGTGACCTTAACACAGAGCACCAATGCTGCGGCAAAAAACACCAGGTAAACTCGAATTGTCATCTTCAGTTAGCTCCGGGTTTGGTGCGTCTTTTCCTTGCGAGGTTGCCTGCTCGGCGCTAAAGAGGTCACTATTTCCATTTTCATTTTAGTTGTCAGCGTGTGCAAGTGGCATAGGGCTACCGCCAAACCGTCCGCCGCGTCATGAGATTGAGGTGCTTCCGTCAATCCAAGAACCCTTTTGACCATCTCCTGGACTTGAGACTTTTGTGCCCTGCCGTATCCTACCATACTGGATTTTACTTCCAGGGGGCTATACTCGGCCACAGGTAAACCCATCCCATCAGCTGCAAGCATCGCCACTCCTCTTACGTGTCCAAGTTTAATTACCGATCGGAAGTTTCGGGCGTAGAAAATATCTTCGATTGCCACTTCCTCAGGAGAGTATTCCTCAATGACCGTTTTCAGCCCCTTGTAAATCTTAGTAAGGCGGCTAGGAAAAGCATCGCGACTGGAAGTGGTGATCACGCCGCTTGCAATGAGGTGAAGGGAGTGGTTTCCCTGAGACTCAATAACGCCAAAACCGGTGGTTTTCGCTCCACAGTCGATACCCAGGACCCGCATCTCCTGTCCCCGCCTCCTTAGTTTTGACTCAAGTTACCCCCCAGGATTCAAAAAGAGGGGAATTTCTTCTGGTCTATCTAGCCTCCGTAAGAGCCTGCATCTCCGCTTCTTCAATATCAAAATTGGCGTACACATTCTGAACATCTTCTTGATCTTCAAGTTCCTCCATGAGCTTTAACATGTGCTGAGCTGGTTTTCCAGAGATCCCCACATGTGATTGAGGAATCATAGCAATTTCGGATGTCTCAACGGTAATATCTGCTCCCCTGACAGCCTCCAAAACTTGTGTATAACTCTTTGGAGTAGAAAATATCTCCCAATTGCCGCTATCTTCTGACATGTCATCAGCTCCAGCTTCCAAAGCCAGATTCATTAGCATCTCTTCATCAACACCCTTCTGGGGCACAACGATGTAGCCTTTCTTGTTAAACATCCAAGACACACACCCATTCTCTCCCATGCTTCCACCGTTCCGGGTAAGGATGTGCCGTAACTCAGAAATTGTCCGATTCCGATTATCCGTAGCCACTTCCATCATCAGGGCAACTCCTCCAGGACCATATCCCTCAAAAACAGCTTCTTCGAATGCTGCTCCAGGAAGTTCACCGGTTCCTTTCTTGACTGCCCGTTTTATGTTGTCGGCGGGCATATTGATACTTTTGGCCGCAGTAATTGCAGTGCGTAGGCGGGGATTCGAATCTGGATCCCCTCCTCCAGTGCGAGAAGCAACGCTAATTTCCCGGATCAGCTTGGTGAAGACCCGACCTCGCTTGGCGTCGGTAGCCGCCTTCTTGTGCTTGATTGAGGCCCATTTAGAATGACCCGACATGACACTACCCTTGAACGCCAAATGGGGGGACCCAATGTTAGCTGTTCTTTTATGATTTTCCTGATACTAACATATTCAGTCTTCGGCGGTAAATTGCTCCTTGATTTCAGTAAAACTTCACTGAAGCTCTGTAACAAACTGAAAAATAGAGAAAAGCATCTTGGCCTGACACTATGCTTAGGCTCCCTTGCTCGCCAAAAGCTCTGTAGATGTTATAATCATCCCGTCGAATTGTTAATGTCCCCTATTAAAAAGAGGTGCCGTGAGTACAATTCTCGTCTGGGCCGCACTCGGTTTTTATGGATTGGCAATTGCCTCATCTCTACCCTCACTGATTCGGCGGCGACCAAGGCTTACACCAACAACCTTGTCCGCAGTAAGCATAGGATTACTAGCTCATCTCGCTGCTCTAATCCTTGCCGCGACATCCCAAAATCGACTTCCTATTGTTGATGTAGGGAGCGCAACCTCACTTCTTGCCTTTCTGGTAGGTCTTGCTTTTCTGGTAAGCTACATGAAATACCGGATCATGACACTCGGTATTTTTATCCTACCACTCATATTTATCTTAACCCTTGGGTCTTTGCTGCAGGGTGAAGTCAATTTTGAATCTCCTCAGTTCCGAACCCGCTGGCTGATTGTACATACAAGTTCGCTTTTCTTGGGTTATGCAGCCCTTTTCATGAACTTCGCCGCCTCGCTTATGTACCTGATTCAGGAAAAAGAAATAAAATCCAAAAAGCCCCGAGCTTTCTACTATCGCCTACCTTCGCTTGAGATTTTGGATGACCTAGCCTTTAAGACTCTACTTCTTGGCCTGCCTTTCCTGACCTTGGGTATCATCTCCGGCTTTCTGTGGGCCACCTTAACCTGGAATGGTTTATGGGGATTAGACCCAAAAATCGTAGCCTCAGTCATAACCTGGGCCGTTTACATGATTATCTTTTCAGCACGCCTCACTGGAAGGCTGCGCGGACGCCGAGCAGCGATCCTGGCTTTGATTGGATACGCAGCCCTAATCTTCACGTTCCTGGGCATCAGCTATGCAAGCAGCATCCACGGCTACTTCCCCACACAGGAAGGTATTCTCAATTATTAGAGGAGGTCCGGGGCTCGGTTAATCCAATGAATCTAGTCTTATTAGGATTAAGTTACCGTACAGCGCCAATTGAGGTCCGTGAGAAGTTCCACATTCCTGAGGCCGAATTGGGTCGGGGCGTACGTCTACTAAGTCGCCACCCTGGAATCCTGGAAGGGATAATTCTCTCCACTTGTAACCGCGTGGAGTTCTTTGCACAAACCCAAGACGAATCTGACCTTGGTAATTGTCTTCGCGATTTCGTGGTTGAATACTACCAGAAGGAATTTTCGAGTATCGATTCCTACTTCTATTGCCATAAACAAGTAGAATCCATCCGTCATATGTTTAGGGTGGCATCCAGTCTCGATTCCATGATTCTGGGTGAACCTCAAATTCTTGGCCAAGTGAAAAAGGCCTTCCAGGTGGCACAGGATGCCGGTGCAGTCAACGGATTGCTTCGTGACGTGATGAATCAAGCCCTGGCAGTTGCACGCAAAGTTAGACGCGAGACAGCCATTGGCAATTTGGCGGTTTCCATTTCTTCGGCGGCAGTTGAGCTGGCGCTAAAAATATTTGGGGACCTGCGTAACCGGACGATTCTTATCATTGGCGCAGGGAAGATGAGCGAGCTGGCTGCAAAAAGCCTCCTGAGAAGTGGGGCCAGTAACATCCTAGTCAGCAACCGCACCTACGAGCGCGCTGTGGAGATCGCTCACCTATTTCACGGAACGCCAATCCACTTCGAGCACCTGCTCGATACCATTCCTCGCGCAGACATAATTATTAGTTCAACTGGTGCACAGCACTTCACAATTGAAAAATCTCAGATGGAACATCTGATCACAGCGCGTAAAAACCGCCCCATCTTTCTGGTTGATATCGCAGTTCCGCGCGACATAGAACCCCGTGTAAACGAGCTCGATAACGTCTTTCTCTATGACATTGATGACCTGGAGCATGTGGTAGAGGTTAACCGTCACCAGAGAGAACAGGAGGCTCAATGGGCCGAGCGGATAGTCCAGCGAGAAGTGGAGCAAATAATTCGGCGGCTCAACTCCCGAGAAGTCACTCCAACCATTGTCGCCCTAGGAGATCACTTAAACCACATTCGTGCTGAGGAAATGACACGGGCAAAGGGGAGCCTTGCCGGACTTTCACATGAACAAAAAGAAGCCGTAGAAGCTTTAACTCAGGGCATAATCAAGAAAATCCTGCATGGACCCATTTCGGAACTAAAAGGGGCGGTGGGAAAATCGGATCGTAATGATCTGGTGCACCTGGTTAAAAAATTATTCGGATTAGCCCCCTAGTTTTTAGCTCTGATGTCCAATCCCTCTTCCTGTTGAGAGGTTTGTGAACATAGATAAACTCAACGAGCTTATTATTGCCAGTCGCAACAGTCCACTGGCTCTTTGGCAATCAAATTTGGTGAAATTGCGCCTAGAGGAAATCTGTCAAATCCGCACAGAGATCCGCATCGTCAAAACCACTGGCGACAAACACCCGGAGCTTTCCCTTACCCGATCAGGAACAAAAGGTCTCTTTATAAAGGAAATTGAGGAAGCCCTTCTGGGAGATGGAGCAGACCTGGCTGTGCACAGCTTTAAAGATCTCCCAAACGACCAACCCGAGAGGTTAATGGTGGCAGCACTTCTGGAACGAGAAGACCCTCGTGATGTACTAATCAGTCCTGAAAATAAGACATTTTCCGAACTTCCCCGAAATGCCTTAATCGGTACCAGTAGCCTGCGACGGCAATCCCAATTGAAAGACCTCCGCCCTGATTTAGAATTTTCTAACATTCGCGGCAACTTAGACACGCG
>CAZSDV010000014.1:11695-34070 GCA_964605715.1 uncultured Acidobacteriota bacterium | reverse complement strand
GGAATGCGATGCGCTAGTAGTAGCAGCAGCTGGTATCCATCGTCTAGGACTTAAAGATTGCATTACGGAATATTTTTCACCAGAAGAGGTCTGTCCTGCTGTTGGACAAGGAGTAATTGCAGTTGAAGTGCGAAAAGATAAGGAGGAAATTAGACAAAAGGTCCGAATGCTTGACCACGCACAGACACGAATCATCGCGCAAGCGGAACGATCTTTTCTTAGAAGGCTAGGTGGAGGATGTCAAGCACCTATTGCAGCATATGCCACACTTCAAAATGATAAAATCTATCTACGAGGAATCGTCGCAGATGAAAATGGCAAGCGTCTAATGCGCGACACTGAAGATGGTCCAGCCAAGTCGCCCGAAGATGTGGGAACACAGCTGGCGGAAAAATTTCTGACAAAAGGAGCAGGAGCATTTCTTAAATAGTGCGTTTGGTTGAGTATCGTGGACTGCAACTGAATTTATGTTGGGTTTGGCAATTCCCTCAGATGCATTCTAACCTGCAATAATATTGGTTTCTGGGATTAAATATTGCCTCTCCACTTAGAGTTCTACATAGGGGCTCCTGTCGTTCCAAATGGAAAAGATTGGCAAAGTTTATCTGGTAGGCGCAGGCCCTGGTGATCCAGGACTTCTGACACTCAAAGGTAAGGCTGCCCTAGAGCGAGCCGATTGCATTGTCTATGACTTTCTTGCAAACCCAGAGCTCTTGGCCCATGCCGCACCGGGTGCAAAAACCATCTTTGTTGGTAAACAGAAAGGAGGCAACCACATATCTCAGGATGAGATTAACCAGCTTCTTGTCAGTCAAGCACAAGACGGGATGAACGTCGTTCGCTTGAAAGGTGGAGACCCATTCGTCTTTGGGCGAGGAGGCGAGGAGGCTGAGGCGCTTAGAAAGGCCGGCATCAAGTGGGAAGTAATCTCAGGTGTCTCGTCTGGATACTCAGTTCCAGCCTATGCCGGAATCCCACTCACGCACCGTCTTTTTGGTTCCACTGTAACCTTCATCACTGGACACGAAGACGAACAAAAGCTTTTATCCTCGGTCGATTGGAAGAGATTTGCACCAGGAACTGACACATTGGTGTTTTTTATGGGGTCCAAAAATCTCCCTGAAATTACCTCTGCACTCATAGCTAACGGTCGTAATCGAGAAGCTCCCACAACCGTTATTCGGTGGGGAACACGACCCGAGCAGGAAGTTATAAGTGGTAAACTCCATAATATTTCCAAAAGGGCTTCCTCGCTTGGTCCCCCGGTAATAATTGTAGTGGGTGAAGTCGTGCGCCTAAGAGAAAAATTGAACTGGTTCGAAAACCTTCCATTATTTGGACAACGGATCATCATAACGCGTGCGCGCGAACAGGCTAAAATTCTGAGTGATGCTTTGGCAAAACTTGGAGCACAGGTAGTCTCAATTCCTACCATTGAGATTCGTCCACCTAAATCCTGGCAGCCACTGGACGAAGCCATCGGTCGACTTCAGCAATTTCAATATCTACTGGTAACTTCGGTCCATGGAGTCAGGAATTTCTTTTCTCGACTTACTTTGCATGGTCGAGATGCGCGGGCACTCCAAAACATTAAGATCGGCGCTATTGGTCCCGGCACGGCTTCAGAGTTAGAAAAATTCCAAATTCGCGCGGATTTTGTGCCTGTCGATGAGTATGCAGCAGAAGGATTGCTTGACGTTTTAAGAGCAGATTCCATCCAAGGGAAAACTTTCTTGATTCCGCGCGCCCGCGTGGCTCGCGACATTCTTCCGGAAACCCTTCGCAAGCGCGGAGCCCAAGTTGAAGTAGTTGAGGCCTATCACACAATTACTCCGAGGCTATCAATAGAGCACGTAAAAGGACTGTTCAATCCCTCTCCCTCCTTGATTACTTTTACCAGTTCTTCTACAGCAAAAAACTTTGTTTCTTTGCTTGGGAAAACGGACGCCCAAAGTCTGCTGAATAATGTCACTGTTGCCTCCATTGGGCCAATCACATCCGCCACTCTTAAAAAATTAGGGTTCCGGGTAGATATACAACCCACCCAGTCCACCATTTCAGGACTGGTAGATGCAATCCAGGAATACTTCGAAGACATTGAGAAATAAAAGTCCTAGCAGGAAAGTACCTTCGATACTAAAAAAGGCCTAGCTAGAGGTTGAAGAGTTCGCGTAGCTTCCGAGTTTGGGCACGACTGACAGGGATTTCAGTTTGGGCACGATCATCCATGCGAAGCTGGTAGGAACTCTTGAACCACGGTATTACTTCCTTTATACGATTAATATTAACCAAGAAAGAGCGATGTACACGCCAAAAGTCCGAAGAATCAAGAGTTGCCTGTAATTCTTCAACGGTACGACAGTTAGATTGACCCTCCATATCCCGAGTATGGATGGTGATCACTCCACCCTTAATTGTAGCGAATACAAGATCATCAGAACCAATTAAGAGCATGCGACCCGCGCTTTTAACCATGAGCTTTGGTCTCGAGGAGGAAGGAGTTTTCTGGACTAGGCGGACTAGGCGATCTAACTTTTCCTGGGTAGAGTAGCTGCCCTCCATAGATTGGCGAATTCTCCCTATGACTTTGACCAGGCGAGACTTGGCAATGGGTTTTAAAAGATAATCAAGTGCGTTCACCTCGAAAGCTCGGACCGCGTAGCTGTCAAAGGCAGTAGCAAAAACAAACAAGGGGAGGCTTACCTTCTTCTCGATTAGGCGGCGAACAACTCCCAACCCATCAAGCCCTGGCATCTGCACATCCAGAAAGACAACCTGTGGCGATTTCTCCCGAACCATTTGAACTGCTTCTAGGCCGTTCTTAGCCTGCCCAATGACATTAATTTCCGGGAATCTTTTGAGCAAGAAACATAGCTCTTCACGCGCTGGGCGCTCATCATCCGCAATTAACGTGCGAATTTTCATAATCTGACATCCTTAAGAACAACTTTACCGATAAAACAGAATATGTGGAGGTCCAGAAATCTCTCTTTTAATATTTCAAGGGCCATGACTGTGTTTATGGTACCATTAGCGGGAACATTCCGTCCTTAAAACCGGCTCCGTTGAACTTCCCAGTTGAAATCTAAGCGGGGTCAACAGGGGGACAAGCTATGAGATATGCCTTAGTATTGCTCCTGGTCCTGGCAAATGCGGGTCTGGGTGACGCAAAGAAAAAGAAGCAAGAAGAACTTCCTCCTCCATGCATCGATGAAGAAGGGATGGTCACTTATTACCACGGGCAGATGTCGGAATTACTGGGCAAAATCAAGCAGGAAAATATTTCCCAGTTTGAGCGCAACTATCACCGAAAACAAGTTCAGAATTTTCTGACGTTTTGGATAGGTGCCTACGCTGACACACGGGATTGCTATAAAAGGATGGCCCAGGAACCTACAACACCTAAGAAATTGGCTAGAGAGTTAGAAGCAAAACATGAAAGATCCGGTAAGCAGGTGGAGCAGGTGAAGGGATGGCGGGATTTAGTAAAGGATGCCCGCTCTCCAAAGGATGCCAAGTCAGTAATTGAAGGGATCGCGCTTCCACAGAACGATAGCGAAACATAACCCTCTTCGCCCTTTCGGCGGAGTACCGTTAATCCCCTTCCGCGGCCTCCGCAGGCCGGTCCGGGAGGTGAGTGCGTTCCGAGGTTGCTTCCGAGTACCCCGCCCTTAATAGATCCAGTCAAGTTACTCAGAAGCCTGATAAGGCTTTACTAATTCAGTCTCGGGCGACAACCGGCAGAATTTCCCAGCCTAAAATAATCGAACCTATGATTGATCTTCACTCACACATACTTTACGGAGTTGATGACGGGGCACGGTCTCTTGAGCAATCAATCAAGATGTGCCATATGGCTGCCACCGACGGAACAACTCATATCGTTGCGACACCTCACTCAAATAGTCAGTATATTTTTCTCCCTGAAAAAAATAAGGAAAAAATTGCCGAACTCCAATCGCATGTTGGAGATACTCCCAAGATTCTTTCCGGGTGCGATTTTCATCTCTCTTATGAAAATATCCAGGAGGCTCTCCAGAATCCCGTCCCTTTCACTATTAATCACAAAAATTATCTCCTGGTTGAATTCGACTCCTATGTTATTCCTCAAACTATACAGCAGGTGTTTTTCGAGTTGCTTTCAATTGGCATTATCCCTGTTATTACACATCCAGAGAGAAACCAAGTTATCCAGCGACACCCTCAACTCGTATTTGATTGGGTAAATTCCGGCTGCCTCATCCAAGTCACTGCACAATCCCTAACAGGAAGATTCGGGTCAAAGGCAAAACGATTATCAAGACAGCTACTCGAACACAATCTTGTCCATGTGATCGCAAGTGATGCCCACAACGTAGATTCACGGCCCCCACTTCTTTCTCAATGTTTCAGCATTATCAAGACTGAATATGGCGAAACGTTAGTTGATGAACTTTTCCGCAAGCACCCACAGGCCATACTGGAAGGAAAGGATGTCATCCTCAATCAATCGCCAGAAAATTTCCAAAAACCTAGAAAACTTAACTGGTTTTCTCGCATCTTTTCTAAAAATCGTTACTAGAAAACCCTTATCCACTCAACCAGAACAGTAGGAAATTTCAAGCCTTGGTCTGCCCAATAATACCCTGCAGTTTACTCCGGAGGGTAAGGAGGGATTGCAGCAAGGCACGTTCAGAAGGGATTATTCTGGCAAGGGCATAGTTTTCACCTCAGCTATAACACCAAGTGCCAATTTTCCACAAGTCTCACAGGTAGATTCTTCCAACGGGCAACATGTCATCGTTTGGGCACACCTGTAAGCACATGGCTCCGTATTTAATCGCAACAATAATTTGCATTTATTCAAAACTCTAAATGGGCTCAAAATGGTCATGCTGAAGGGCTGACTCTTTAGTCATTTAAATTCCACCTGACTAAAGATATTGGTATGCAGGCGCTTCAGATGTACATCACTGGGTACAACTCGGAATTTTACCCCTACAGGGACTCGGGTGGGAGGAAAGCACGCTGTCTCATTGCACGCCTGATAAAGCAGGTTGCCTTGGAGCCTATGGTCGCCGGGCATGAGACCCAAGCTTACTTTAATGGAACCACCAATTAACAGCGTTCCTTCATAAACAGAAAGTTTACTTTTGGAAAATTGGAAAGTCTTCATCTCTCCAGCTGGATAGAACATCTTGCCAGGAAAGATAGCAGGGTGCAAATCCCAAGTAAGCTTGGTAGAAATCAAGTAATCAAGCGTAGGCTGATGATCATTAATATGAAAACCTTTAGTGATTTCCGCAGCAATTACAACTTTAACCTCCGAACCAGGGTGAACAGCATTCGTTGCTGTCATGGTCCGGACCCTTACCAAGTCCTTTCGGGCAAATTGGGCGCCCGCAATAATTGGAAGGGAAAAAATAAGGAGTACGAGTATCTTTCTCATGTCGTCTATATACTGGAGGCTTCAATAAAGGAAACGGACCATACTCTCAGCCCTCAGATAACCTACAAGTTATCAAGCTTCTGTTTTGCCAATACTAGACTTACACTGCAAGAAGTGTCGTCGACACGACACTTCAACAGATTCAGCCCGCATTTGCAGGTACAGTCTTCTTTGGCCAGCTCAGACCTAAAAATCTCTTTTTGTTCTCCGCTCAAGCCAGCCAGATCAACACCGGGAACTTCGGAATGAGCAACATCGACGTGCCCAAGATCAAGGGACTCTGAGTTAGCCCCCTCATTACCACTAACGGAACGAAATTCCCCCAATACTTCCTGCCCATCATGTGCTAGTAGTTCGTTAATTTCACCCTCGATAACCGACAGAGGAACAAGCCCCACATGGCGGGAATAGATACGCCCGTCCCTCCCAATCAGGAAGCTAGTCGGGATCCCAAAGACACCACCGTACAGCTGACTCACTTGAGCACTACCCATCGCCACAGGGTAGTTCATCTTAAATTCCTTGTAAAAATCATGTACCGGCTCGGGCCCATCATCCATGGAAATACCTAAAATGATGAACCCCCGGTTCCCATAATTCTCAACTAGCTTTACAAAGTCAGGGATCTCTTCCCGGCAAGGACCGCACCAGGTTGCCCAAAAGTTAAGCAACACTACTCTTCCCTTGTAATCGGCAAGGCTTAGGTCTTCCCCCATTAAGCCAGGGAGAGTAAAAAGGGGAGCCATGGGATATTCACTTCCACTTGAGACGTTCCGGTCAACAGGCGTAACCCAGTGCCGGTTCAAGAAATAAAGCCCTATCACCAATGCCACTGAAAGTACTAGGCCAACAAAGAGTTTCCTTTTCTGCACACCAACCTCTCCTTAGGCTGTGGAACGATTTACGCCTTGCGCACTCCGTCCCCAGGGATACCCCATCAAAATAATAGCCGTCACTGCAACAACAATCGACATCAATTGAGGCAGTGAAAATAAATCTCCAAAATACGACCCCCGCCCCGGATCACCTCGAAACATCTCTACTGTAAACCGTAACGCTCCGTATGAGAGAAGATACCAAAGAAAAACAGACCCCTCTCTTATTTTCCATCGAAGAACCAGGAGCAATCCAAGAAAAATTAATATATTACCAGCCGCCTCATAAAGTTGTGTCGGATGAACTTGAAGTCCAAGCGGCACGCCCGTCAAGTCATGGCTGATAGGGTTGCTGTATACCACTCCCAAAATTGATTGAGTGGGCTTTCCGTAGTCACAACCAGCTGCAAAACAGCCCAGTCTCCCCACCGCATGCCCCAAGGCTAAGGCAGGAGCAAAAACATCCAAAGTCTTGCCCATTGGCATTCGATTTACTCGAATGTAGTAAACGGCAAAAAACAGAGCCGCAAAAAACCCCCCATAAAATGCACCCCCGGCCTGCAAGGTCCCCCATGAAATAATCTGCCCAGGATTCTGAAAATAAAAGTCTGCATTCGAAATAATCATCAGAAGCTTAGCACCCAAAAGGCCTGCGATAATCATCCAGGTACTGAAATCAATCAGTTGCCCCGAATCCAGACCTCTTCGACGTCCCAAGCGACTCATCATCCAGATTCCCAAACTTAACCCTATGGCCAGGAGTAGGCCATAGGTTGGCAAACGAAAAGAACCGTAACTCCAAAGTACAGGATGCAATTTTTCCTTACCCCTTAAAGAGCGAACCGATTGAGGAATGACAGGTAGCCAGAGAGCGTTGCTAGTCGATTGGTCGCGATCAGGAAGCCAATGCCAATCAGAAGTACCCCCGAAAAAACCTCAGCTGCACGCAGATTAGTACGGAATCTTGCGTAGAATTTCAGGAACCGGCCCACTCCAAAACTCGTAACCAGAAATGGAATTCCGAGGCCCAAAGAATAGATTCCCAGAAGGAACATTCCCTGGTAAACGCTTTCGCGTGTAGCTGCAATCGCCAAAATACTGGCCAAAATTGGACCGATACATGGTGTCCACCCAAAAGCAAATGCCAGACCCATCAGGAAAGATCCGGCTAGTCCTCGCCTTGAACTTTGCGAGTGAATACGCACTTCACGATAGAGAAACGGAATTTTAAGCAAACCTGTCAAGTGAACACCAAAAATAATAATCAGGATACCAGCTATAATGTTGAAAGTTGTCTTTTGTGCTAGCAGCACCCGACCGACCCAGGTAGCCGATGCACCCAACACCACAAAAACCAATGTAAATCCACCAATAAAAGCGAAGGAATTTCTAAAAACCCGACCAAGAAGACCCGCGTCTGAGCCCTCCTTTAATTCTTCGAGCGAGGCACCAGAGATCATGGACATGTAACCAGGCACTAGGGGCAACACGCATGGGGAAAGAAAGGAAATTACCCCTGCAATAAAAGCTGCTGGTATGCCGAGCTGTCCCATTTTATTTCATCCAGGTCCGAGCACCGATGCACTCTAAACGGCACCCTGATCAATTGAAATTAAAGAAACTTGTTGTAAACCAGGCGTCTCCCTTCTTCAACCCAGCCTATTTCATTAAGACCAAGTACTCCGGGCTAACCTGATAGAAAATCTCCCTCACCTTGCATCAGTAAAAGTGCTCATTCATGGGCCCCTAGAAAAACTTGAATTAAGCCCCCGCTTGAGATCTCACTGCTCCAAAGTGTATCATACGGTGCCTCTTGGCAATGTGTTTCCAAGGAACCAAAGACTACTATGCTGCGTGCCATCATCTTTGACTTCGACGGAATCATTGTGGACACCGAACCCACAATATATCAGGTCTTTCGTGAAATGGCAGAACGAGAAGGATGGATACTTACTAAGGAGGAGTACTTCGGGCGCTATTTGGCACTCCACGACCGGGCCTTCATTTATGAGTTATTTAAGTCTCACGGGGAAAAATTGCGAACTGGCCAACTGGAAGAATTAATTAATTGGAAAAAGTTCCATTATGCGAGGAGGATAGAGGGAGGCCTTCTGCCACTACCAGGTGCACTAGAGTTTATCGAAAGGGTATATCCCCAATATCCGCTGGCAATTGCCACCGGAAGCATCCAACTTGAAGTTGAGCATTTACTTAAAAAACTAAACTTGCTGCACAAATTCCCTGTACTAGTAAGTGCTGATGACTTCGGTCCCTCAAAACCCGACCCAGAATGCTTTCTAATGGCACTCAACCGATTACGAGATCTACCAAGGGTCGCAAAAATCGGCAAAAACAAGCTAAATGCCGCAGACTGCCTTGTAATCGAAGATTCACCTGCAGGGCTAGATGGCGCTCATCGGGCCGGAATGAGGTGTCTAGGCCTCGCGCACAGCTGCCCTATCGAGCAGCTTAAGGATGCTGACTGGAGTGCACGAGGATACAGTGAGGTAGACTGGGAATCCATTGTCTCCCAGTTTTCCTGTGAGCCAAGTAAGTAAAACCTGATTTCTGCAGTCATGTTGCACTGTTCGCAGTAGAACATCTCGTTTTAACTATGTTTCATCAGGGACCCGATTCTCTTCGTATTGTCCATGGCAAAGGAACTGGACTAAGGGCTTCTCTGGTGGGCAGGCTACTTGCTTCGCATCACCATCTTAAGCATAGAACCTGAAAATTACGTAGAATAAATCACTCAAAGGAAGCATCGAATGAAATTTACTCTCAAGCTGGCAGAACGCGTCTCTCAGCTAGGAACTGAGGAGGCTTTTGAGGTTCTGGTGCGTGCTCGCCAATTGGAAGCACAAGGAAAAGAGGTGGTACATCTCGAAATTGGTGAGCCGGACTTCCCTTCACCAGCCAACGTTGTCGAAGCAGCCGTCCAGGCTTTGCGAGAAGGCTGGACTCGTTATGGCCCCCCGGCGGGCTACCCTGAACTCCGGGAAGCTGTAGCCCAAAATGTTTCTCAGGAACACGGAGTCGCAGTAGATCCTTCTGAGGTCATTGTTACTCCCGGTGCAAAACCTATATTATTTTTCGTCATTCTGGCGCTGGTAGAACCTGGCGACGAAGTCTTTATACCCGATCCAGGATTCCCCATATACGCCTCAATGGTCCGCTTCGTCGGTGCAACGCCAGTCCCCATTCCTCATCGAGAAGAACTTGACTTCGGAATCGACCTTGATGAAATCAAGAAGCGGATTGGGAGAAAAACACGACTCATCATTTTAAACTCGCCTCACAATCCAACTGGCGGAGTCATCCCACGGGCTCAGCTTAAGGAGTTATCGGAACTGGTAGTCAATTCCCCAGCTTGTATCCTCTCAGATGAAATCTATTCACAATTAAGCTACGACACCCCACCCTCAAGCATCACTGAGTTTCCCGGTATGAAAGAACGAACAGTGATCTTGAATGGATTCTCAAAAACCTATGCCATGACCGGCTGGCGGATTGGATACGGTATTATGCCATCTGCTCTGGCCGAAAAGTTAGCACTCTTGGTGATCAATTCTAGCTCCTGCACGGCCTCATTTATTCAGAGGGCAGCTTTGGAGGCCTTGCGTGGGGATCAGTCACCTCCTAGAAAGATGGTCGCAGAGTTCAAGAAACGAAGAAAGGTCATGGTCGAGGGGCTCAATCGCATTCCAGGCTTTCATTGTCGCATGCCGCATGGAGCTTTTTACGCATTCCCAAACATCACTGAGATTGGTCTCACCTCCCAACAGCTAGCTGAAGTCCTGCTTGAAGAGGCAGGAGTTGCTACATTGGCTGGATCGGGCTTCGGGGATCACGGCGAGGGGTTCATTCGAATTTCCTATGCAAACTCGATCGAGAATATCCAAAAAGCACTAAAGCGAATAGATTCCTGGGTCCGCAGCAGCAAAAAGACTCTTTAGTTGTAATGTAATTGCCGAATCTACGGTGAAGGTTTTGGTTTCGATCAACAAAGGCACGTTAAAATCCCTTTCAAGGCGTATCAAGGTGCAGCGTAAACTCCCCAAGAACAAAGCTAGAGTGAAAATTGACGAACTGTTGCCAAATTCAGATTAGCAGATTCGTACTGTTCTGTTCACAGGAAACAGAAAAATCCAGCCATGCAACTTCTTCTTATATTCACAGTCGCGGCAGTTCTCTTAGATCTAGCCAGCTGCCAGCTGATCAAGGAAGTAAGGCAACCTATGACCAAAATCACCCCCAAGAAAATTGAAAAGCACGGGCATATTCGAACCGACAACTACTTTTGGCTTCGTGACCGGAAGAATCCGGAAGTGTTGACTCATCTGGAAGCGGAAAACACCTACACCGCTTCGGTGATGGCCCACACGAAACCCTTACAAAAAAAGATCTTCCAGGAGTTTCAGGCGCGCATCAAGCAAACGGACACCTCAGCGCCCTACAGGAAGGGTCGTCATTATTACTACACGCGTACCGAAGAAGGTCAGCAACATCCGATCTATTGCCGTAAAGAAGATTCACTCTACGCCGAAGAACAAGTCATGGTCGACGTAAATCAGGTCGCAGAAAAACATGATTTTTGCTCGGTACAGCCCCCCAAAATAAGCCCCAACGAGAAAATTATGGTTTATGCGGTGGATACCACAGGCCGCCGCCTTTACACTCTCCATTTCAAGAATCTTGCGACCGGTGAGATGCTCGATGATGTCATCCCTGAAGTAACAGGAGGATTGGCCTGGGCCAACGACAACCAAACCCTATTCTACGCAAAGCAGGATCCCGAAACACTTCGCTCCTATCGCATTTACCGGCATCAACTAGGAGACCAACCAGCTGCCGACAAACTGGTTTTTGAAGAAAGAGATGAGACCTTTGGTAGCTACGTTTTTAAGACTAAATCAGAAAAATATATCCTGATCGCCTCCCTCCAAACCCTCACCACTGAGTACCGCACCCTGGATGCTGAGAAACCCAATGGAAACTTTCGTGTTTTCCAGCCGCGAAAGCGCAACCACGAATACCACATTGATCATTATCGCGATTCTTTTTACATTCGCACCAATCTCAATGCCGAGAATTTCCGTCTAATGAAAACAGCAATCACAAAAACCAATCAAGAGCATTGGCAGGAAGTGATCCCGCACCGCAACGATGTACTCCTAGAATCCTTCGAAATTTTCAAGGGCCAGCTAGTAACCGTGGAAAGAAAGGGCGGCCTACTCCAAATACACATTCTGCCATGGTCCAGCAGCGAGAAGCATTATCTGGGCTTTGATGAGTCGGCTTACCTAGCATACCCAATCAACAATCATAACTTCGACACCCCACTGATACGTTACACCTACAGCTCGATGAGCACCCCAAAATCAGTTTACGACTACAATATGGTTACGCGAGAAAAAATACTAATCAAAAGGGAAAAAGTTCTTGGGGGCTTTGATTCCACAAACTATCAGACGGAGCGAATCCATGCGATGGCAAGCAATGGGGTACAGATTCCCATCTCCTTGGTATACCACAAAGATTTTAAAAAAAATGCAACAAGCCCCTTACTAATTTACGGTTATGGCTCCTACGGAAACAGCGTAGATCCAGAATTCAACCCCTACCGCATCAGCCTGCTCGACCGTGGCTTCGTTTATGCCATCGCTCACATCCGTGGAGGGCAAGAGTTAGGGCGCAAGTGGTATGAGGACGGAAAACTACTCAAGAAAAAAAACACCTTTACCGACTTTATTACCTGTGTTGAACAGTTAGTTAAAGAGAAATATGCTGATCCGAAACAGGTCTTCGCCATGGGAGGTAGTGCGGGTGGACTATTAATGGGTGCAATTCTCAACATGCGACCAGACCTTTTCCAGGGTGTAATTGCCAAGGTCCCTTGGGTAGATGTGGTAACCACCATGCTTGATGATGACATCCCCCTCACCACGGGTGAATACGATGAGTGGGGAAATCCTAACGAAAAAATATATTACGACTACATGCTCTCCTACTCCCCCTACGACCAAGTAAAAGCGAGAGCGTACCCTAACCTACTAGTAACAACTGGACTACACGACTCACAGGTTCAGTACTGGGAACCGGCCAAATGGGTAGCTAAATTGCGCGCCATGAAAACCGACAAGAATCTCCTGTTGTTCAAAATCGAGATGGAAGCTGGGCATAGCGGCGCTTCAGGCCGTTATAAAAGATACAAGGAGACGGCCTTCGACTACGCTTTCCTATTGGATATGGCCGGAATAAGCGAGTGAGTTATCCTAAGGCAACGAAAATCACAAGGCAGGATACCTTACCCCAATTATCTTTGCTGCGGTTGGGACCCTTGCAGCTGAGGAGCGGGCAAAGCAACTGGGATATCAGCCTCGAACCCTAATCCGACAGGAATCGCCTTCAAGCTACTCTCAGCGATTTCAACCTCCCGTACCAGCCGGGGCCGTAATAAAATCACGATTTCAGTTTCAAGTATTTCCTTCCGCTCGACGGAAAACAAATATCTGAGCCAGGGAATTCTCCCGAGAACAGGCCACCCGGCCACATTCTTGGTTTCATTCCTCTCTACCAGGCCTCCCAATACGGTAGCCTCTCCTTCACGCAGCCGGATCACATGCTCAATCGTACGTTGGCCAAACACCGGCTGAGTCAAGCCGCCACCAAGATCAATGGTAGTTTGGAGCGAGGAAATCTCAACTTTTAACTGCAGACTGATATCACCTCCAGGCAAAATTGCCGGCGTAATATCCATATTCACGCCTAGATCCTGATACTGAAACTGCGTGCTGACCAGAGGCTGAAGGCCACCAGTCAAGGCTCCAGGCTGAAAGCTGCCCGTCGCGAATGGAAAACGGCTGCCAATGCGTAGGCTTGCCTGTTCTCCTTCGGTTACTCTGATATTAGGATTTTGAAGAATTCGAGTTTTCGAGTCGGTCATAAGAATAGCTGCTACTGCTCCGGGCAAGGTAACCTTGTAGTCTCGTGAGCTGACGCTGCCCAGTCGATTCATTCCAACGTTGCCAGTACTAGAGGACAGCTGGAATTGCTGTGTAGGTGAAATCCCCAAATCCCGCATGCGCGTGCGGTCTGCCTCAAGCACCATGAGGTCCACCAGAACTTCCCCTCGACCTCGGTCCAGGTCACGGATGATTTTTTCCGCTGCCCGGATTTTTGCTGGGTCAGCACGAATTACCACAGCGTTGACGTCGGCATTTTCAACAACTTCTCTAATTTTCAGTATACTTTTAACTGTGGCAACCATCGCTGCAAGTGTTTCCGGCCTGCTGGGATTTGTCAGGTGAATAGTCTTCAGAACCTGGTCTTCATAATCCCTTCGATTCCTGACGGTATCAGGAATCACAACGATAGTATTTGCTGTGATAGGCTTCCAGAAGGTTTTAGTTTGAAGGGCAAGGATATCTAGCGCCTGCTTTAAGGTGACATCAGTCAGGTCCAACTGCATGGGGCGAGACTGGAAGTCACTAGTAAATGCTACATTGATACCAGCAAGTTTTCCAAGGGCCAAAAATAGCTCACGACTCTCGACAGAGATATGAATCCGCTTCAGGGGCTCCTGAGGCAGTAATTTCAGCTGCGTGGCAGGAGGAAACTCAGCTGCAATAGCCATACGCTTCTGTTCCTTCTCACGGCGCTCCGTCTCCTCAGCATTTCGTGCTGCTTGTAGTTTTCTTGCCGTGCGATCCAAACCTTGACGGGCAGCAAGATTGGAAGGATCAATCATGAGCGCTCTCTGAAACTCAGCTGCTGCTTGTTCAGTCTGGCCCTGCTCAAGAGCCGTACGGGCCTTCTTTAGATGGTAAAGGGAAGACTCATTGCGGGCCCGTGCCTGGGAAGCCAAAAATTGTGCATTTTGTGGATCGCTATCAACCGCTCTTGAATAGCTTGCCAGAGCACCGTCATAGTCCTTTACCGCCTCAGCTTTCCGGCCAACCCGATAAGCATGGCTGCCCGCGGTGCACCCAACAAACCATGAAGAGCATGCAAAAACCAATACTAGAAAAATGCAACTTTGCTTCATCGCTTTACCTTTCAGCGACACCATCGCCCCGGAGTCTAGGAATGCTCCATAGTTTTTAATATAATTCCGCCCCAGTCTATCGGCTTTTAGGATTTTTTGGAATAAATTTCTGCACTCTGAAAATTTGACTTGAAATCTTTACGAGCAACAGGTTAATTCAAAGGAGCATAGTACTATAATAGGAAAGCTCTAGAAAATAGGAATGATACTTTAATTGATTCAAGCTTTACGGGAGAGATTTCTCTCCTTAGAAATCTGCAAGTGCCAGCTCTTAAATGGATTTGGAAAAGCTTATTCACCGCGCGATTGCCGTATTAATCGGTACGGGCTTGATGCTGTCCTGGACCCCAACTATTTCTGCGCAAGCATCAGAGGTGACTAGCCAAACAGGTACCCATAGGACTTCCGCTGTTAATGCTAATTCTGCGGTCGGGTGTGCAACCACCCATAAAATCGGTCAACCTCTTAGCGCCATTCTGGAAGATTTAGCAAGGAAGTGCAACCTATCAATCAACCTTCCCAAGACATTGAGGTCGATACAAATGACACTTCAAGCTGATAGCCTGCCGCTCGAGAAAGCTCTTACCCGCCTTTTTGATTCAAGTGCTATAGACTACGCGTTCCTATGCAGTAGGCCCAATGATCATTGCACCCTGCAGGTATTTGACTTTTCTCAATCCAGATCTACCCAAGGTGCACAGGTAGTCCATGTGCCAGCTTATACTCAGGTCGCAAAACAAACGTATCAAATTGACCTCACAAACTTAAAAGAAAAAGATATCCAACGCCTTCGGATACATCTTAGTTCCAAGGAACTTGAGTTGCTGCGCGTCTTGGGATTGAATCCTGATAACATGACCAACCAGAAAATTGTGCAGTTGGTAAAAAAGCTAACCCAGGGGCAGCTCGAAATGATTGAACAAATGGGACTGGACCCCAAAGCCCTGAGCATTGAAGGTCTTCGCCACCTGCTCTTTTCGATACCTGTTTCGAGATAGGCCAAAATGAAAATCATGGACCGCTCCAAGCCCACCACAAAGCCACCGATTGCGCAGACCTCGTCCATCAGGGATAATGAAGAAATATCCTACTTTCAAAGAGATGCGGAAAGCAGCATAGCAGTAGATAACATAGAATTCAGCAGCCATAAAAAGTGCCGAGGATTTACTCTAGTTGAATTAATGGCTGCGGTGACAATCCTGCTACTGTTAACTGGGCTTGCGCTCCCAGTCGCGCACATAAAGGTAAAGCGCAAGAAGGAAATCGATTTGCGACAAAGTCTGCGCACCATGCGAGAAGCTATCGATCGACATAAGAATGCAGCCGACCAGGGTTTAATTAAAGTTAAGGAAGGCAGCTTTGGATACCCGTCAGATCTAAAAGCGTTAGCTGAAGGCGTAGAAATAGAAGGAAAAAACGTAAAGCTCAAGCTCCTGCGGAAGGTTCCCATTGATCCCATGACAGGCAAGGCTCGCTGGGGAATGCGTTCGATGCAAGATGATCCAAATTCTTTTAGTTGGGGCGGAGGAAACGTATTCGACGTGTACTCGCGGAGCACCAATGAGGCCCTTGACGGAACTCGCTATTCAGACTGGTAGGAACACAATAATGATGTCAGAAGACAGACGAACAGGGTTCACGTTACTAGAGCTGATGGTTACCTTGACCATCATCCTGATTTTAGCAACCCTGGCCGTCCCATACTACCGCACCTCCGTTTTGCGCGCGCGGGAAGCAGTATTTCGGGATAACCTCTTCACTCTGCGTTCGCTCATTGACCAATTCACGCTCGACAAAAAAAAATCTCCTCAGTCTCTCGAGGATCTAGTAACGGAAGGTTACCTTCGGAAGATTCCTGAAGACCCTTTCACCGGGTCAAATCTAACATGGGTAGAGAATTTTGGAGAAGACATCTTCTTAGCTGGAGACCAAGAACCGGGTGGGATTGTGGACGTATACAGTAGTTCCCAAGAGACCTCGCTTGATGGGTCACTATACAGTAGCTGGTAAGCGAACAGGTTAAGGCGTGCCGAAGTACTTATACAAGATAGCAACTGAGGCTGGGCAAGTCCTACGGGATGCGGGAGTAGCCACGTCTGAAAAAGAAATGCGCGAACGGCTTTTGGCTAAAGGTTACTACGTATATTCAGTCCAAGAAAAAAATTTCTTCCGGCTTCGTTTCTTCAAAAAACTCCTTAATCCGGACAGGGTCAGTGCGGATAACCTCATGATATTCAACCAGCAGTTTTTGGCCTTGAATAAGTCAGGGCTTCCCCTCTACAAGTCTCTGGAACTGTCTAGTCATCAGACTCAAAACCCAGTCTTGCAGGAATTAATCGCTGACGTCCGCCAAAGAGTACAGGGTGGAGCCTTAATTTCCGAGGCATTCGAAGCCACCAACATGGTCCCACCAATGTTTGTTGCCGCTCTCCGGGCAGGTGAACGCAGTGGCAATCTGGATGAGACACTTGCTCAATACCTCAGCTATCAGAAAATCTCACGCGCACTGCGCAAGAAAATTGCCTCCGCTCTCCTCTACCCTAGCTTGCTTCTAGTTTTTCTGGTTGGCCTGATCAGCTTTGTCATGACATTCATTATTCCCCGGTTTGCAGAGCTTTATGCCGAGCTCAATGTTCAACTTCCATTCTTCACCCGGCTCATCATTCAGATATCCTTGGGCCTGAAGAGTGGCGCCTTCTGGATCCTGGCGGGACTAGGAACAAGTTTAGTTTTCCTTCGCTGGTGGAAGCAAACACCAGGAGGGAGTCTTTTTGCTGACCGGTTCAAATATCAACTACCCGCAATTGGTCCGATACTTCATGCATTTTCCGTCGCGCAGTTCGGAAGAACACTGGCCACATTGCTTTCGGGCGGCATTCCCATCCTAGCTGCGCTCGAAACGTCCCGTCTTTCCGTGGGAAGTCCTCTTCTTGAATCAGCGGTTAGAGCTACACAATCCGAGGTACAGAATGGGAATTCATTAGCCAATGGATTCCGAGTAAGTAAATTCTTTCCAGATGTGGTCACCAGTTTAACGGAGGTAGGCGAAAATACGGGCTCTCTCGTCTCCATGCTCAATAGTGCTTCAGAATTTCTCGAGAGTGAAGCGAGCGCGCGTCTAACGAGATTTACTGTTCTTATTGATCCAGTACTAATCGTGATATTAGCTGCGGTAGTAACACTGGTGCTCCTGGCCTTCTATCTTCCCATGCTATCTCTGGTAGGGCAGGTAGGTTAGGGAAATTAAATGGCAAACAACACATTGCCCACTCAAAACGACGCGACGGAAGCCCAGGCGCTAGCCCGTCAATACCACTGCGAATATGTAGAATTGGAAACCTTCCACATCAATCCAGAATTGTTTCGCTCCGTGCCACTGGAGCTGATGTTCCGCCACCAATTTGTTCCTCTTGAAGCTCAGGGTGAGAAAATGATCATCGCCACGGCAGACCCGGAAACGATAGCTCGAGTGGACGAGCTCGAGTTGCGACTCGACCAACGGCTGGAGGTAAGGATCGCTGCCCAAGACCAGGTGATGACCATCCTACATAAAAGCTTCCCCTCTCAGAGAGTCCTTGAAGAAGTTACTGCAGAGTTAAAATTAGATCTCATTCGCGAAAAAGAAGGTGAAAAAAATACTGAATCCAAAAAAGTAATTGAAGAACAAGAACCAAACCCCTTAGTTCGTCTGGTAGACAGCTTTATTTTCGCAGCTCTTGAAAGGAGAGCCAGCGACATTCACGTTGAAAGTCAAGAAGCAGTCGTGACGATAAAATACCGTGTCGACGGCGCGCTCCAACCTGCAATGCAGCCGATTAACAAGGCATTTCACTCCAGCATTATTTCCCGTATTAAAGTTATGTCCGAGCTTGACATCGCTGAGCGGCGCGTCCCCCAGGACGGCCGTTTTCGAGTACGCTATCGAGGCCGGCCGGTTGACTTCCGCGTCTCAATCATGCCATCGATCAATGGTGAGAATGCAGTGCTACGGATCCTTGATAAAAAGACTCTGAGCGAGAAGTTTCGTCAACTTCATCTTGGCGTCCTTGGATTGACGGAGCACAACCTAAGGCGCTTCCGTCAATTCATCGCCGAACCTTACGGCATGGTTCTCGTTACTGGACCTACTGGTAGTGGAAAAACAACCACGCTCTACGCTGCCATCTCTGAAGTCAAAACTGACGAGGATAAGTTCATCACCATAGAGGACCCGGTTGAATACCAAATCCCTGGTATTACCCAGATTCCCGTCAATGAAAAGAAGGGACTTACCTTTGCACGGGGGTTGCGGTCAATCCTGCGGCACGACCCGGATAAAATCATGGTTGGTGAAATTCGCGATTCGGAAACCGCCCAGGTTGCCATCCAGTCAGCCTTAACCGGACACCTGGTTTTTACTACTGTACATGCCAACAATGTGGTTGATGTGCTGGGTCGATTCCTGAACATGGGAGTCGAACCCTACAATTTCGTCTCCGCACTCAACTGCATCTTGGCACAGCGGCTGGTACGAATCATTTGTGAAGGTTGTCGAAATCCAATAAAACTAACATCAGCCATGATGGAAGAATATTTCCTTGACCCAGTTGAGTGGAAAAATATCTCGGTCTTTCATGGAGCTGGCTGCCTAGAATGTAACGGGACAGGATTCCGTGGGCGCACGGCCATCGGCGAACTACTAGACCTATCAGACAATATCCGTAATCTGATTCTTGCCCGGCGACCAGCCTCCGAAATCCGCCGCGTAGCACGCGAAGAGGGTATGGTAACGTTGCGAGAAGATGCCCTGGGAAAGGCTCGCCAAGGAATTACAACTTTAAAGGAAGTTAACAAGGTCACTTTTGTAGAATCAACGAGGCATTCATAAAAAGTCCCTAATCAAGATACTAGCTATGATTCAGAAATTTATGGATATTATGGGGAACGGCTGGGACCGCTGGAGGTGGCGGAACACCTCAAGTGCGCGTGTCGTGCCACGCACTATTGTAGAGATATCTTCGAAGTTCTTAAGTTTAGCCCGCTCAAAAGATCGCCCTGCGCGCGTTGTGGGATTCGCCGCCCGAGAGCTTCCTCAAGGCTTGGTGAGGCCATCACCGTTGCGCAATAATCTAGCGGACCCTGAATCCCTTTCCAAAATCCTCCGCTCCGTCATAGAGGAATTAAATGAAGACCTCAATGAGAGTGCTCTTCTAATCCCTGATCTGGCGGTACGAGTAGGCACCCTCCATGCAAAATCGCTACCCCGAAAACGAAGTGAGTTGGAGCCCTATCTCCTGTGGCGAATGCGAGAAACGTTACCCTTTAGTCCTGATGATGCCGTGCTTTCCTACCGGGTACGAAATAGCCAGGAAGGATTGGAAGTGTTAGTCATAGCCATACAACAGTCAGTCTTACGAGAATATGAATCGCTTCTGGAAAGTTTAGGGCTAACTCCAGTCTTAGCTCTGCCAGCTTCCCTATCACTTCTGCCAATTGTTCCCGAAGAAAGCAGTTTCCCCACGATGCTTGTGCACCGTGATGGTAGGTCACTAACCTGTGCCGTGCCTGAAAATGATATCCTCAGCTTTTATCGGTGCCGACAATTAGGAAAAGAAGCCCCTGGTGTAAAAAGCTGGACAGAAAGCATCGCTGTAGAAGTTTTACCGTTGCTAAGTCACTGGAAATCAAAGCAAGGAACACAAATTAGGAAAATCGCCTTTTCAGAACAAGGAGAATTAAGAAAAGAAGCTCTGCACTGTTTACGGGAAAGGCTTGGCCTTTCAGTACACCCACTTGATTTCAGGAGCCGCTTATCCAAGGATTGCCCTTCTCAAGCTGGAGACCTCTTCTCCCAGCTTGGCGCACCAGTGGCAGGTCTTCTAGAGAATGCAGAATAAAAAGGAGGAAAACTCGCAAGCTCCATGAAGTTCAACCTTAATCTCGCAACCCGGCGATATGCGCGGCGACAGGATTCGCTGCTCACAGTGTTCCTGGGTTTCGCAGCAGGAGTGGTCGGGTTGATTTTGATATTTGTCAGCTTGGGATTAAATCTTTCTGAGATGCGGAAGATTTCTCAGGCCATTGATCCTCTGCGGGACGAACAAGTGACTCTCACCGAACGGGCCCAAATCCTGAGGACTAGCTTTAATCAACCCGCCTCGAAAGCTGCCTTCAGAAGAACTCAATTTGCAAATACCCTGATAGAACACAAGAGCTTCTCGGTGGTAAACCTTATCGTGGCATTGGAAAATATGATGCCGGCGCAGGTACGACTCTCCTCAATTTCACTCGAACGGACAGGCCCACAGGCGTCTGTCCGCCTGACAGCGACAGCACGCACAAAAATGGACCTAACAAAATTTCTCTCACAACTAGAAACTTCTCCAGACTTCAGGGAGGTGAACTTGAAGAGTGAAAGCAGCATACCAGAAACTCTCACGGAAAATCTTAATCTCAATCTTACCTTTCTTTACGCTAGTGGAAATCGAGATCCAAACGAAAAATAAATAATGCGCTGGAATAAAAAGATTTTACAAAATGGAAGATTGCTGATCACGGGACTTCTGATCCTCAACGTAGTGCTCTACCTGGGGGCAGTTACCCCCATACGTAACAAAGTACAGGACATGCATCAGGAATTTAACCACACTCGCCATCAAGTCTTGGATCGTCAATTACAAGTCAAGCAGCTCCAAGCTGCCAATGAGAAACTCTCGGAAGCTCAGTTAGAAACCGGAAGATTTTTTTACAACTACCTGTACCCACGCCGCAGCGCATACTCTCAGATGTCCAGGGTGTTACAAACTATTGCAGAAAAAGCTGGAGTAGAGCTGGGTCAAATTACATATACTCTCTCTGAATTGGAAGAGGATTCACTCCGCCATCTCAGCGCACGTGCAACAGTGGTTGGTAGCTGGAATGCCGAGCTCGAGTTCCTTCATCTTTTGGAGCGCGCTGAAAATCTAATTCTTGTTAACCAGGCAAGCCTCTTGCCTTCAAATTATCCTGGCTTACTAAATATGCAGGTCAACCTAGGAGTCTATCTAAGGCCCTGATTAGAACAATGAGTCTCTCTATCGAAAAACCGGGATTGACGCTGGCGCTAGGGCTTGTTGTAACCGCCCTATCGGGAGCGTTCTACAAAAAAATAAGTCAGCCACTCATCCCTCTGAGCCCTCCAAAGGGCTCTTCAGCCCAACGAATTCAGAAAAACAATTCTGAAGTAACCAGTCGTCATGAAAACATCAAGGCTCTATCCACTACCCTTAGGCTCAAGCAGCTGAAGGAATTTCAGACACGTCCCTTGATTCCTAGCGCCCGAGATTTATTCCAATTCCATGCACCATATGAGGCCACTTTTGAAAATTATGAGCCTCAATACCTTGCTTCCTCGCCCAGCCTACCCACATCGGCCAGACCCTCATCCGACGTGGTGCAACTATCATTACGTTACGTCGGATATTCTGAATCTGCTCAGGGAAAAACAGAAGCTATCCTCAGAGACGAAAAACAGCTTTATGTTGTACATGAAGGAGACCGCATTAAAAGACATTTCGTGGTAACCCAAATTACTTCTTCAATGGTTGAGATCCAAGATGAGCAGACTCAATCTCGACAACAATTTCGATTTGTCCCTTGATGGAAACGGAAAAGAAATGAAAAACCGAAAGAACGAGGAAGGCCATGCCCTGTTGGTACTTATGATGTTCTCCGCTCTTTTGTTCATCTCCTTAGGAGCCGCAATCCCCAACACTTTGCAGATGGGCCAGCGAGAGCGCGAAGAGGAGCTCCTGTTTCGAGGGGAACAATATATACAAGCCATCAAACTTTTCTTTGATCAGTCTGGTCGCTATCCAACCACGGTGAAGGAATTGATAAGAACCGATAACATACGATTCCTGCGACAGGCCTACAAGGACCCCATGACACGAAATGGTAAGTGGCGTTTTATCCACGCTGACACCTCAGGGAAGGTGGTCAACTCCCTGGCATCCTTACGGACAGCCAAACCAGCTCTCAAGGGTAGCAAATTAACCTCATTCCCTT
>CAZSDV010000014.1:3641-11685 GCA_964605715.1 uncultured Acidobacteriota bacterium | reverse complement strand
ATGGAGACCTCCCTCGTGGCCTTTTTGGCCGGACCCTTCCTCGACACAAGATACGGGCAACAAAATGTCTACTAGCACGATGACAGCAAATCCAAAAAGTCTTAGATCTTCATCTGACGGCCAGCCAAGGCAAAGAAGGAATGTGCCAAACGCTCAATTCATCGTCGGAGTCGCAAGTCGCAGCAAACAAAAATCCATCAAGGTACGGAACGGGAAAACCCGGTATAACGAATGGGAATTTCTACTTGCAGTAAGAAAAGGTATCTAGTAACGCAAGGCAGTTATTTTTGTCCCCGGAAAAACAGAAGCTGACAAGGTCACGCACTAAAATCTGGAAGTCCTATACTCTTCAAAGGACATCAGCAAATTATCGCTCCCAGCTGAAAATGCTAAAAACCCTTCTAGCCTGGGGTTGGGCTGGTTGAAAGTTGGACTTACTCCTGCTGGAGTGCTGACAATACCTCCGCTCGCCAGGACTAAGGCGGCTCCCGCAGCCACATCCCACTCATTCTTTGGCATTAACGTCCATGTAGCTTGCGCCAATCCACCAGCGACACAAGCTAATTTGTAGGCCACAGAACCCATGGGGCAGACTGTAAAAGGAGCATCCCGAAATCGTTCCCACTCGCCCCGCTTCATCTCGCTGCGACTAGCAAGCACCACGGAATCCTTAGTCTTAAGAAGAGGTTGCTGCCCAATAGGTTTACCATTCAACGTGACTCCAGTCTCAATCGAACCCAGGAAGGTTTCACCTGTAGCAGGATTACTAATTCCTCCAGCGACGGCCCGTCCATCCTCAACCAGACCGATCGAAACACACCATTCGGGAATTTGATTGACAAACTCGCGCGTTCCATCTATGGGATCCACAACCCACACGCGCCTCTTATCTAGTCTCACCAGATCATCTTCCGTTTCCTCCGACAACCAACCCTCCTTTCCTCGTGGCAATAATTCACGTAAACGTTCATCAATCGTGCGATCGATCACAGTCACCGGATCATTGGCCGACTTATAATTTACGGTAATTTTCTCAGAAGCAAGATCGCGGATGATATCCAGGGCACACTCAAGGCCTTCGGTAATCCGCCGAAGATCTTTCCGGCGAATTAATTTGCCTACTTCCTTAGGCTCTGAGATCACACTTCCCCTGAATACGGAGCATGAAAGGGTAAACACCTACCAGAATTAGCCTCAGCGGTTTACTCTTTAAAACTAAGAGGATGTTCCTTCTCCGCCGATGTAGCCTTCTCGTTCCAAATGAAGGATAATTTTTTGCGCAGATTCTTCAGGAGAAAGATCAATCGTATCAACCACCACGTCCGCATCCTCTGGATTCTCATAAGGATCTGAAATTCCAGTAAACTGGGGGATAATTCCTGCTCGTGCCTTGGCGTACAAACCCTTCCGGTCTCTCTCTTCACAAACTTCGAGTGAGGTGGATACATGCACTAGAATAAAGCCTCCTCCTTGCTCAACCAAGCTGCGCACTTCCCTTCGGACGCCCTCGAAAGGGCCAATGGGCGCACAAATAGCAATGCCACCGTTCTTGGTGATTTCTGAAGCAACAAATCCGATCCGCCGGATGTTGATGTCCCGGTGCTCCTTAGAAAATCCTAGTTCTGAGGAAAGTTTTTTTCGCACAATATCTCCATCAAGCAAGGTAAGGGGTCGGCCTCCCATCTCCAGTAGTTTTACGCGCAAGGCGTTGGCAATAGTAGATTTCCCCGAACCGGAAAGCCCAGTGAAGAACACTGTAAAGCCTTGACCGTAACGGGGAGGATGCGTTTTGCACAGTTCCTCAGTAACTTCCGGATAGGTAAACCAAGGAGGAATTTCACGACCGTCACCTAGCCGCTGGCGCAATTCAGTTCCTGAAAGGGAGAGTACCCGCACTCCATCAGGAACTTCATCCTGCGGCATGTAGGCATCTTGATCCTCCACATACACCATCATTTTAAAGGGCACCATGGCGACGCCTAACTCCTCTTCTTGCTTTTCCAGCAACTCCTGAGCTTCATAGGGTCCATAGAAAGGCTTCCCGGTTGAATCGCTCCCTGGCCCAGCATGATCGCGTCCCACGATGAGATGAGAGCAGCCGTAATTCTTACGGATGATGGCGTGCCATACAGCCTCCCGTGGTCCTCCCATGCGCATTGCTAGGGGCAGTAACGACAACCGTACCGTGTTCTTCGGATAGTGGGGCACCAGTGCCTGATAGCATCGCACGCGAGTATAGTGATCCACGTCTCCTGGCTTGGTCATCCCTACCACCGGATGAATTAGTAAATTTGCCTCAATCTGCCTAGCAGCACGTAAGGTAAGCTCAACGTGAGCTCTATGCATTGGGTTTCTGGTTTGGAATGCAATGACTTTTTGCCATCTGAGTCGCGTGAACTCAGTGCGGAGTTCAGCGGGCGACATCCGGAGAGCATGGAAATCGTACTGCACGGGAAGTTGTACTCCTTCCAGTCGCCCACTCACATACCACGAATTAGCTTGGTTCAAAGTGTAGGCAACACCAGGGTGTTCAGGATTTACTACACCAAAAACCGCCTCGGCCTCCTTCTTGCGATCATACTTCCACACATCCTCCACCTGCAATGACGCCAGCATCTGGCCTTCTGGATCTCTGAGAGCAAGATTTGTACCAGAGTTAAGTTTCTTCGCCATATCTTCCGAAACGTCCAGCATAATGGGCATCGGCCATAAAATTCCCTCGGCAAGCCTCATCGAAGAACAAACTGACTCGTAGTCTGCCCGGTCCAAAAATCCTTTTAGTGGAGAAAAACCACCATTCAAGAGCAGCTCCAAGTCACAAAGCTGACGACCGGTCAGATCCCATGAAAGCCAATTCCGTGATGCTTTCTGCAGGTCGTCAACCCTCCCTGCATCAGCCATCAGATCGGTAAGAACTCCACCATGAGGAGAAATAAGATGGGATTTTCTGTTCTTCTTCGAGCCAGAGAATTGCTCGCTTTTCGAAGTAACTCTCGAAACCTTTTTCACAATTGTAACTTTCCCTATAAAGATTTTATGCTTGCTGACAGGACTCTCATTGCAAGCAGTATAACCTCCCACCAGGCACTATCCCTATCAAGAACCCTGTTACGATTAACATAACTACTCCATTAATCGAGCTCTCCAAACTCCGAAACCCTAAACTGGGAACTAGGAATCCTTAACCCGAAGAAAGATGAAACTTCTTTTTTCCCTGGTCTCATAAAATATAACGGAGATCGTATGATATTCAAAACAAAAATATTGTTTTTGAATAGTACTAGATTACAACTTTAAAGGGTCGGCGAAGCGCAAAAGCGAAAACCATTGAAATCATGGTAAAGGGAATCACCCAATGCAAATTATACCCAGCCAACCGAAGTCTCATTTCAGGATAAGAAACCTCGATAAATTTGATCGCTGTCTCGTTGGCCAGCATCGGCTCGGAGGGATAAAAAAAGCTTCTAAACCTACTTGAAACTCGTCGTGGAGAAAGTTGCACGAGACCACTCTCCACCTGAATTCGCTTTTCAATGGATCTATTTCCGATCTTCAAAACAAGCATATGTGTGCCCACATTAATAGCAGAAATCCGCCAATTAACCTCCCGTTCTCCAGGAATCTGCAATGGAGGGGTTTCAATGCGGAGGCCATTGCTGGACTGCAAATGAACGCTTCCATCAATATCACTCAGGGAAGTATTGAACTTTACTCGTACGATAGTAGGTTCTCCTAATTCCAAGCTTCGGAGGCCATAGCGAAAATTAAGTTGCACAAATATCAACATTAGGGGAAAAACTAGCCAGGCAATCGGCTTTGCGATGTGACGAAGATAGGTAAGGTTGTGCCGTAAAATTGCTCCTTGGGCCAAAAATAAGCCCCGGAGATTGTCCTGATAGAGCCGCATTTCAAAGAAACCCGCTTGCACTTTTCGTTTTGCAACCCGCAAGGCATCTTGGTCCGATAGTTTACGAAATGCCAGAAGTACTAATATCGACGTCAGGGCTGATGTAACGATCAAGCCCACCCACGGGGAAATTCCCTCAAAAGGGAACAGCAAGGCATTAAAAACTTGATTCAGAACTGCATTAAAGATCGTCATCATTCGTGAACCTGAAGAAAACTATTCAATATAACCCAGGCCCTGCAAGCGTTTTTCGAGTTCTTCCTGGGATTCCACCTCTTCGAGTTTGGCAATCTCTTTTTCGATTAAATGCGCAATAAACTCTTCAACCGAAGAATAACCTCCCGTTTCAGCACATTTTTTTGCTTTTCTGAAAAGCTCTTTATTCAACTTTATCTTAGGTGCAAACATCCGCTTTTCCTCATTTCCTAAATCCTAGTGGTTTGAGGGAGCCCTGGCTTACCAGAGCGCATGGCCCTCCGTGGGAAGCTCTGGGGTAATTTCAAATTCTTTCAGAATAGTCGCTGCGAGATCTATTAACCGTGGTTCCCTGGTCGCGAGACGACGATTCACAAGGAGAATTCCCGGCACCAGATGGGAAGCGATACAGTGATCGCCACTCCAGAGGTCCAAGTTATCCACAATCAGCTCAGGTGGAATTCGCCCTACACTCGATTCGTTCGAGTTACGGTAACCGCGATGAAATCCTACGATAAGATCAGGTGCATGCTCCAGTCCTTCACCTGAAAACACCTCAGCACTTTTGTAAACTCTGGAGATAACTGGTTGATTGTTTACTGGATCGCGCACCTTGAGCAAGCCTTGGGCGATTTCCTCCGACAATGCTGGAAGATCTGATGCCGGAACTAGGCCATAGGATTCACGCCCTAATTGATTAATGTACAAACCGTTCAATCCCAACCCATAGGCCTTGGTCCGAGTCCAATCAACGTTCAAGAAATAGTCTGACTGACCTCGTCGAGCCGGGTCTTTAAGTGTAATAAAATTATGATCCAGTAACCAAGTATTCAAATGGAACGCTCGGTACCAGGGGGCAAATCCATGATCGGAAAGAATCACGATTGTCGTATCCCCTCCCACCCTCTCTAGCGTTTCACCCACTATCTTATCCATGTCAAGATAGAGGTTCTCGATCACATTCCCATGAGCAGCGTTAGCTTCAACATTATATCCCGGGTGGGCTGGATCCATTGTGCGCCACATCATGTGTGAAACCTGGTCAATGCTCGAAAAATAGAAAAACAATACACCTGAGTCAAAGCGGTCAAGGAAATAATCATATAGCCGTCTACGTTCAGTGAAGACCAATTCTGCCTGACGCAGAAAATCCTCGTCGTTAAAAACACCATCAGATAGGGCTTTAGTGTCCTCCGCCATTCCTTGCGTATAGTAAGGACCTAGGGCATCAGCAATATCCTGAGAAAATTTCGGTGGGCTGGAAATGGGTAGTGCTGGCGCAGCAGGATTTAAATTGACAGGTGTTACATAAAGCTCAAAATCTGGCCATACTCCCTTCAAATAAAATCTGCAGATTCCGGACACACTCTTCAGATAAGGAATGAGATCGAACTCGACCTCTATCCAATCGCTCCACTCCTTCTCCTGGAGGATAAAAGTAGTATCCCCAATTACAATTTTTATAACCAAGGCTTCCGGATCCAGATAAATCTTAAGTTCTGTTGTAGCCCTAGGTTGATCTTTGAGAAATGTGTTGGCCGGCCCCAGAAGAGTCGTCTCAATTGTATTTTCGACAATTGAAACTTTTGTTAGCTCACCTCCGGAAAGCTTTTTTTTGAAGCGATTAGGGGTGGTAGTGAAAAAAGTGAAGCGCCCGTAGGTACCCTGAATGTCCGGCGTGCCCATCCCTGAAAGCACGTTTCCTTGTTGCCCAGTGGCAGGAAAATTAGCGGGTATTTTGACCACGGTAGCTGAAATCCCGTGATCCTCAAGAGTCTCCCACCACGGAATCCCTCGCCGTAACTGTACAGCCCTACTACCCGACAGAGGGAACACCCATCTCCCTAAAGAGAGTGTCTTTGTGGCCTCCTCTACTCTAGAGGTAGAGAGATAAGGCAGCATGGTATCTGGATCTCGGTGAACGAAGTCAAAGATAGCTGTCTGCCCTGGGTTCATTCCCGTGATGAAGCTCGACCAGGCCACGGGACTCTGAGGAGGAATGGTCGTCGCCAACGGTGCAATTCCACCCTGAGCAGCTACCTGCTCAAAGTTCAGCATCTTTCCTTCTTCCATCAGGCTACTTAGAATCGCATGGTCCATCCCATCGATGGCCAATATTAACAACTTCTTTCTCTCGCTCTGCCCAGGACTACATCCAGCCACCATAACAACGAAAGCGAGAGCTACGTTCCATAGTAGCCATCCCATAATCCCACGTCTTAAAAATATCTCTCGCATGCTTCTCATGAAACCTTGGGTTTAGTTTGGAGAAGGGATTTTCCATCCATGAAAGCAGGAGGATGTATGCCGAATAAATCCAAAATAGTAGGAGCCAAATCTATCAGTGCTGGAACCTTTGCGGGAAAACTACGATTACTAAACATCACTCCTGGCACGATGCGAGGATCAACCGAGTGGTCTCCACTCCAAGCCTTGGTGTTATCTTCAAAAATCGTGTCATTCACCACTCCCATTGCACCCTTCCATGAAACCCGGTAACCCACATTGTAGCCGAGAATCATATCGGGGGAATTTTCGCTATAGGGTCCACGGTAAATTTCACTTGAGTCAAAAACTTTATTGATGCTTGTCTTGTCACGTTCCTCATCTCTTAGGCCGTCAAGTTTTGCGATTATTTCTCGCTTGAGATTCCGTACTTGTTCTCCTGGTTCCACAATTCCCTTAGACTCGCGACCACGGATATTTAAATACATTCCTCCGAGCCCCATGGAATAAGCGCGAGTTTGCGACCAATCAACATCCTGTAGCCAGTTACGACTAGCATTGACTCCATCTTTCAATACAAGGTACCCATTCTTCCAGAGCCAAGAATTCAGGTTCACGCCGCGCTGGAAGCTTTTGAAGCCATGATCAGAGATCACAAATAAAACATCATCTTCCTCAAGCTTAGCCATCACGCGGCCCACTAGATTATCCATGCGGCAATACATTTCCTCAATTTCCCCTTCGTGACCTTGACTCTTGACATGCTGGTTTGCCGGGTGACTCGGCTCCAGGAAACGCCAAAACATATGCTGTAAACGGTCAGTAATATCGAAAACGCAAACCAAGCTTCCCTCATGAAGTCGCTTCAGCGCCTCAAAAAACATCTTCTCTCGTTCCTCATGGATATCGTAAGCCTGTTTCAGGAAAGCCTCTTCGTCAATAGCTCCTTCGTTTAAGCCCCAGGTATCCTCAGCCAATCCTAGCGTGGCATACGGGCCAATCAGCTTAGCAAGATAAGTCGCGTAATACCCCGGGAAGGAAATTGGCATGGCTGGGCTCTCTGGGTCAATACTGATTGGCGTAACGTAGAGATGGAACGGGTTACCAGTCTCATCCGGGATATGAGGGATATAGAATCTAGCAAGCCCACGAACCTTCACTGCCATACCGGTCGAAAAACTTAAGTGGATCCAGTCACTGTACTCTCGCGGCCGCAAAGTGAACTTTTGATTTCCCACCTTCCCATAAGCTACTCCTTTCCTCTTATTCCACCTAACACTAAGCGGAAGGCGCAATTCGGGATTACCCGTAACTAAGGAGTTAGGAGGACCGACAAGGTAGGTCGAAACCTGGGAGTTTTTAACTTCTACTCTTACTCGCACACCTCCCTCTCTGATTACCTCACTGCATTCCTCGCTTGTATAAAACGTGAAGGTCCCCTGCGTTCCACGGAGGTCTGGTGTAGGCATCGCACTGAGCTGTGCCCCATAGAACCGTTGTGGCGGAAAAGTAATAGGAACGCGAAGGACCGTACTCCATAGTCCATATTCTCCTAGGATAGCCCAGAAGGGCCTACTCTTCTGTAATAGGCGAATGTCAGGCTTAGAGAACGGGATCCGGAACTTGCCCAATTTCAAAATTCTCCGGGGACTACTAATACGCGCCGAAGACAAAACAGGGAGATAGCTGCGCGGGTCACGGTCAAGAAAATCAAAA
>CAZSDV010000014.1:0-3631 GCA_964605715.1 uncultured Acidobacteriota bacterium | reverse complement strand
ATGTCGCCCAGCCTGGCAACCAGTGCTGAATGAAGACCAGGCAACAGGCGAGATGGCCGGAAAGGTTGTCTTGAGGTGCGAATAAGAGCCCTCATCCGAAAGCTTTTTTAGGTTTGGCAACAAGTTCCGCTTTAGGTATTCTTCAGTCAACACTGGGTCCATACCATCCAAACCCAGAACAATTACCCTTTTTACCCCGGTTGGCCTTCTTGTAGGCAGACGGAATCTACGAGCTAGATGTCGGATGGGCCAGGTCAAGACGGCCAAAAAAGCCATCCAGATGGTAACAAAAAATACCAGAAAGGAAGTTAAAAAGGCAAAACCAGCACCAGGCCCAACGTAGGCCTCCACTACAACTGGCATGGACAGGAGTGCCGCGAGTACCCACCACAATCTGAAAATGAGCAAAGAAAGAATCTGCAGTTGGAAATATGTAGTATTCATCCAAAATTTCCTGAGACATATCAAAGATAGGGTTACAGCAAGGACTTGCCTCCCTGTAAACCTTAGATAATTTTTCACAGTTTCCATTTCCAATTGCTGTACTCTTTGCGCAACTTACCTTTCAGTAATTTACCCGTTGAAGTTCGATTGATTTTCTCCCGGAAAAGAAAAATATCTGGAACTTGCCAGCGGGCGAACCGTTTCTCCAAAAATCCGCGAAGCTCTTCAGGACTAGGTCTATTATTTTGATCAGATACCAACAGAGCTAAAGGTCTTTCCTGCCATTCTGGGTGAGGAACAGCGATCACCGCTGCATCCTGAATTGCTGGGTGAGAGATAAGAGCATTTTCCAGATCCAGGGAGCTAATCCACTCCCCTCCGGAATTGATAAGATCCTTTATGCGATCAACGATCTTGATATACCCTTCTGGGTCAATGGTGACTAGGTCTCCAGTCTTGAACCAGCCATCTTTGGTCCAATAGTCCTGATTTCCGGGGTGATTGTAGTAGCCTGCAGCTACCCATGGTCCTCTCACTTGCAACTCTCCCTTCGTTTTACCATCCCAAGGAACCTCGGCCTCTCCCTTCATGGCACGGAAATCCAAAAAAGGACCAGGCAAACCCTGCGTAGCCCGCAAAGTATAAGTTTGGCCAGCCGTCCACTCGCGCATGTAACTCTTTGGCTGACCAAGCGTGCACAGGGGAGCAGCTTCTGTCATGCCCCAGCCGTGCACAACGCGTACCCCATGCCGGTCAAAACCGCGGATCATGGACTCAGGAGCAGCTGATCCAGCCACCGCAATTCTTAATCCAGGAGCAAGTTTCCAGTGCCCAGGATCGTTCTCTAATTTCTCGAGTACGCGGACCCAGACTGTAGGTACGCCGTTTGAAAATGTGACCTGTTCTTTCTCAAGAAACTTCAACAAGTTCTCTGGATCCAAATGAGTGCCAAGAAAAACCTGTTTCGCACCGACCATGGTAGCTGCATAAGGGACCCCCCAGGCAGACGCATGAAACAGAGGAGCCAGTGGGAGAATAATGTCATGGTGTGAAATTGCCAGCGAATCCACCAAACCCAGTGCAAATGCTCCCAAGATTAGTGCCCGATGAGAATAAAGTACCCCCTTAGGATTACCCGTTGTCCCTGATGTGTAACAAAGCATTGCAGGCTCATTCTCATTCAGTTCAGGATAGGTTAATTCATCACTCCCACTCCCAAGAAAGGTCTCATAGTCTTCCTCTGTCTCAGATTGTCTTATGCCGGTGGCGGATACTACGATCACACGCTCCAAATTGACAGAATCGCGAATTTTTCTGAAAAGGGGAAATTGCTCCTCGTCCACGATAAGAAAACGGTCGCGGGCATGATTGATACTGTAAGCCAGATCCTTTGGGTGAAACCTGGGGTTGAGAGTGTGTAAAATCCCCCCAACAATCGGAATACCAAAATAGGCCTCCAGGTACACATGGTGATTTCCCATCAGGGCTGCTACACGGTCACCGCGTTTGAGTCCGGATTGTTGCAGGGCTACAGCCAGCGCTCTTGCTCGCCGGCAAAAATCCGTGTAGACATAACGGTGCAAGGAGGCTTTCCTTAGCCTTGATATAATTTCCACCTTACCGAAGAGTTTATCGGCCCGCTCCAGGATGGAAATTAAGGTGAGTGGATAATCCATCATGATCTCAATTTGCTCAACAACAAATACATTTCAATGACCTGTCCGCAAACTCTTGCGGATAATGTTCCTATTGATTAATTTCTTAAGTCTCTTTAATTCTTCTTTCATTTCATTCTGCACTTACCAAGCATCATATAACTTTGTAAACCTCTTGCGAACTTCATAGACCAAGTATCAGGTCAGTAAAAATATTTCGTTTACACTTCCCTGTTAGATCTCCAGTCGCTTCAAAATCAACCTGAACCAATGGGCATTCCTCTTTTTGATCTTCAACCTGAGGCGTTGCATCTATCAACAAATTGCTCCATACGTTGACTATACGTCACAGCGGATTTACGAGTCCAGCAGAGCAATTAAGTGAGCACAAGAAAAATAGGTCATTACAAAAACTTGCAAAATAGAGCTTTAACCCAATATAGGTTATAGTTCCCCCTTGAAGGTGGTGATCCGCCGAGTTAATCCGCCCTAATAAAGGGTGATCTCACAGGAGAAAACATTATGGCAGATCGGAAGCGAGCACTGGTAACTGGAGGGGCTGGTTTCATAGGCTCAAATATTGTCGCTGAACTTCTCCAGCGGGGGTGGCAAGTCCGCACATTGGACAACTTCTCAACAGGAAAAAAGGAACACCTGAAAGATATCAGCTCTGACCATTTCGAATTCATGGAAGGGGATATCAGGAAAATGGAAGATTGCAAACAGGCTTGCAAGGACGTCCAGTACGTGTTCCACCATGCAGCCCTCCGCTCAGTGCCACGTTCACTCGATGATCCTCGCTCAACAAATGATGTCAATGTAAAAGGAACGCTCCACATGCTTCTCGCAGCCTCAAAGGCCCATGTGCGTAGATTTATTTATGCATCCTCCTCCTCAATATATGGGGATAGCTTGCAGATGCCTCAGGAGGAAACTCAAGCTCCCCGTCCTGTCTCACCTTATGCAGTTTCAAAACTTGCTGGAGAGTACTACTGTCGAAGCTTTACGAAAAATTTTGGCTTAGAAACGGTCGGCCTTCGCTACTTCAATGTTTACGGCCCCAACCAAGATCCTGAATCCAAGTATTCTGCTGTCATCCCAGCTCTGCTTGCTCAGTTAGCAAACGGAAAACCCTTCCAAATCCACTGGGATGGCCTTCAGGCACGCGACTTCACTTTTGTAAAGGACGTCGTACAGACAAACCTCCTCGCTACAAAAGCTTCAAACGTTGCTGGGAAGACTTTTAATGTAGCCGGAGGAAAGAGCATCAGTATCCTTGACGTAGCCCAAGCCATTGTTAAGATCATCGGAAAAAACCCCGGAAAACGTCACACCGACCGCCGTCAAGGAGACGTTCGTCAGACCTGGGCGAGCATCGCTCTTGCTAAAAAACACTTGGGGTACCAACCCTCAGTCAAGTTCGATGAAGGTCTGCTCAAAACTGTTGAGTATTTCCGTAGCACCGGCTGGCTGACCTAAAGGTAAGCTGCCAACGCACTCTCTTTTTCGATTTTTTACGAACTAGGTTAAAT
>CAZSDV010000013.1:33307-42689 GCA_964605715.1 uncultured Acidobacteriota bacterium | reverse complement strand
TGGAGGCAGGAACACCACTGATTTTGGCGGAGGGATTGGGTTCTGTTCGGGCGCTACGGGAAGAGTTTCCGAACCATCCGATTGTTGCCGATCTAAAGATCATGGATGGAGGATATCTTGAAGCTGAGCTGGCAGCCAAGGCGGGTGCAACGCATGTGGTGGTCATGGCCCGTGCCCACCCAGCTACTCTTCGGGTGGTGGTTGAAGCAGCAAAGGATTACAACTTAAAGGTAATGGGTGATGACTTGGGCGCGGAGGATAAGGGCGCTTGCGCCCAGAGAATGGAGGAGATGGGCGTGGACTATATAATCCATCATGTTGGCTATGATGAAAGGCGGGAAATCCAGGAGGTGAGCCCCCTTGATGAACTGGCTAACGTGGTTGAGGCGGTTGGGATTCCTGTACAGGCCGTTGGAGGTTTGACAATTGAACAGGCGATCCAAATGCCAAAGCTTGGCGCGCCACTTGTAGTGTTGGGTGCACCTCTGGTGATTGATTCTGATGCCTTCAAGTCTTCAGGAGATGATATCGAAGCAATCTTGCAAGAAATCGTCACCCGCATTCGGAGTTAAGAGGAATGGCTAAACCAAGTTCCACAATGTCTGCTGTAGTGCATTACGCAATCAAAGAGATGGCCGTTGAGTTGCGCGAGTGGCCAATTCCGGAAGTTTTACCGGATGAAGTTTTGCTGGCAGTCCAGGCTGTGAGTGTCTGCGGAAGTGAAGTTCATCAGTACCATAACTCGCAGAGCTGGAAAGTGAATGTACCGGTTGTTCTGGGTCATGAATTCTGCGGGATTGTTGCTGGGAAAGGGAAGCTGGTGCGTGGTTTTGTTGAGGGGGATCGGGTGGTTTCAGAGACCGCAGCGCGCATTTGCGGGATTTGCACTTATTGCCTCGGAGGGGAATACAATCTTTGCTCTAAGCGGCTAGGTTTTGGATATGGGGTGGACGGGGGTATGGCACAGTATGTGAATGTCCCGGAACGCTGCCTTCATCGATTGCCCACTTGCCTAAGTTTTGAGGAAGCAGCAATGACGGAACCGTGCTGTGTTGCCTATAATGCTGTGGGAGTTAAATCCAACATCCAACCAGGAGAACCGGTAGCGGTGATGGGACCGGGCCCTATCGGCTTACTCTGTCTCCAGATGGCCAGGATTTGCGGAGCTAGCCCAATCATAATGCTCGGTGTTACCGCAGACCAGCCAAGGTTGGAGCTGGCGAAGGAACTCGGAGCTGATCTCACCATTGATGTGGAATCAGAAAATCCGGTTGAGAAATTTAATGCCATTGGTGATGGGTTAGGCGTCCAGGTGGTTATTGATGCTACGGGTCATTCGGCGTCGCTCAAGCAAGCATTGTCGATCATACGGCCGGGCGGACAAATCACTAAAGTAGGTTGGGGACCGACGCCACTTGATTTTTCGCTTGACCCTTTAGTCCAAAAGGCCGTGACGCTACAAGGAAGCTTTAGCCACAACTATCCTACTTGGGAAAACGTCATTGCTCTGATGACGGCTGGAAAAATCCGTGTGGGCCCGCTAGTGGGAAAAATTGCGCCACTGAAAGACTGGCAAGATTGTATTAATGGCATGCACACCCGAAAGATTGTCAAGGCAGTTTTAAAGCCTCAGGAATCTTAACCTCCTTCTGGTGATTAATCTGAAAATTTAAAGGTCTAATCCTGATGAGTGTTCAACTAGCCGCGTTTCCCAAAGGATTCATGGATGCCTTGTGCATTACTCGCTCCATGTCACTTTTTGATTGGATCTTGCTTGCTGGAGAATTAGAGATCGACGGGTTGGAGTTCTATGATGGATTTCTTGAGAGTCAGGAAAATCCTTACCTGGAAAAAGTACGAGAGGCCCTCGCAGTCCATAAATTGCAGATGCCGATGCTTTGCTGTTCGCCCGACTTCACTAACCCAGATTACGAAAAGAGAAAACAAGAGGTGAATCGGGAAAAAAAATGGATCGACTTGGTGAATTATTTTGGGGGGAAAACTTGCCGTGTTCTTTCTGGGCAACGGTTCCCGCAGGTTTCCCGTCATGATGGCGTACGGTGGGTGGCCGAGTGCCTAAAGGAGTTGGTTGAATACGCTGAGCAGAAGAAGGTCATCTTGGCAATGGAGAATCACTACAAGGACAATTACTGGCATTATCCTGAGTTTGCGCAAAAGCTGGATGTATTCATGGAGATTTTGGATATGGTTCCAAGTCCCTGGTTGGGTGTGAATTTTGACCCTTCGAATGCGTTCTTAGCTGGCGAAGATCCGATTGATGTTCTGGAGGCTGTCAAGCACCGAATTGTCAGCATGCATGCGAGCGACCGTCGCCTGAAGCCTGGTCATGCTGTGGAAGAGCTAAACCAATTTGCTCCTGCTTTGGATTACCCGAATATTCTTGTGCACGGTGTCATTGGACAAGGCTTGAATGATTATGACCAAATCTTTTCCACTTTACGCAATGTGAATTTTCAGGGCTGGATCTCCATTGAAGACGGCGTAGGTGGAATGGAAGATTTGCATGCTTCAGTGGAATTTCTCAAACCGAAGATAAGAGAGTATTTTTCGGAAAAGAGTTAGGTATTGTTCCCAAAATGGAAAAATCCTTCTTGAATACTACAATTCAAATCATCATGGGGTGGGTGAGGTAGCGAGATAACGGATGCCTGGAGGATCAAAGAGTGGAAGTGCGGTACTGTCATTATTATTGGCAGGAGCTACCTTAATTCTGGTCTTGGCCCTGCGAAAGTTCGCTGAGTCTCCGACCAAAACTCATTCTCGCGAATCAGGAACAGAAGAGCTGTTACCCGCCCCTACTGATGAATTCCGTATTCCACAACTTGATGGCATGGAAGCGGTTGAAATTCTCAAAGCCGGAACCTTGAGGGGAGTAATTTACCGCTACTCTTCTCCTCCTTTAATTTTCACCCAAGGGAAGTTTGCTCTTTATGATCAACAGTTGGGGTTGCTGTACGAAATCGATACACTAGAGGGATCACGAGAGCTCTGGACTCAGCTTTACGATTTTTCACAGGTCCGACCTAGTCGCCATTCTGTACCTCTTTATATCAAAGATTTGAATGGTGACCGGGTGCCAGAAATCATCCTGGGGCGATATTCCGGTGGCGCATACTGTTGCACGACAGCAACGATCATGTCGATCGGTGTCCCTGGAGTGAGAAATCTGGGGCAAATCGAGGAGATTTTTGGACTACCATTTGAGGGATTAGAAGCCCAAGATCTCAATGGCGATGGAAATTGGGAGTTAGCTGTTCAGATGCCTGTTCGTAGCTCTTGCGTACCTCATTCAGAGGCGCCACTTTTGCCGATCATCTATGCCCTACGTGACGGGGAATACATTAGGGCGTCAGCAGATTTTGGTGATTATTTTGAAGGGATTCTTCGCCAACAACTGAAGAAGTGGAGATTGAGAAAGAATCGATCCACTTCAGATCTCATTCGCGTCTCCATCCTTTACTCCATTCTTGGCCGAAGACTGGAGGGTCAAGCTTTCTTCGAGGACAACCTCAACGAAGCTTCGGAAGAACTTAAAGAGATCAGGGTTAGCAGCCAGGATTGCGAAAACGATATGATGCGTCTGCTTGATCGCGTGGGCCTGGAGTTACAAGACTAAGAGGTAGGTATTTAGTCTACACCTTGGAATGAAGAACCTCTACGCATGACATTCCGTCGGAGCCTTCGGTTAGCTTAAGGTCATTGAAGATGTTAGGGCTATGCTTTTTCAACGCTTTAAAAATTTCTACCGCCAGTAGGCGAATCTCAGTGTCAGCATGAGGATTGCCACGAAGCTCTAAGAAGTGCCGCCAGGAACGTGAATTACCGGTCACAAAAATTTTTGTTTCGCAAGCGTTAGGTAGTACGGAGCGCGCCGCCTGACGGGTGAGCTTCCGTTGGTCCCGTTTTGACATTTCTGGGTATTTTTCTTGCACGTGGCGGCCAGACATCTCTGCTATCTCTGCGTAGGCTTTTCGCACGAACTCAATGGTCTCAGTCCACTTGCGCCGCAGTTCTTCATTTTCCTGGTAAAGAGGAGGTACGACGTAGGAGGCTGTGCTTTCGTCCACGTAGCGCTGGGAGAGTTGCGAATAACCGAATCCCGCACGATGACGAACCAACTCGTGTGTCAATGATCGACTGATTCCTGTAATCAGGAAGTTCCATACAACATGCTCCAGAACGCTCCCATGTTTGGATGAAACGATGTTTGCTAGGTATTCAAGATTTGTTTTTCGGCCTTTGCCGAACGACATATAGCAAGTGCGACCTGCGATCTCGGCCAGAATTTCTCCTGCGACGGGTGTATCGGTGGAAAAGATCAGCCCTTCATCGTCAAGAAAACGCTGGAGTTCTTCAGCTACGAGCGATGGTTCTCCCAACAAGTAAACCTTAGGCTGGGTGACGTATGGATTGTCGGTTGATTGGGATTGCACTGCCAGTTTTCCGTTGGATGAGGTCCCCGGATGCGCTGCAAGGGATCGCCGGGATTTCTTGTAGCGCAACAGGAGAGGCTGTTAGAGTTTGTATTGTATCCTTAGGCTCCAGGAAGATTCTAAAAACAAGTGACTTTGTTAATCACTGTCACATGCCGATTCTAATTCTTTTCCGCAGACATAATTTCAGCGGATTTCTGGACCTTAGATCCGTATTTCTTAAGAAAGCGCTCAACGCGCCCCGCGCTATCAACTAGTTTCTGTTTTCCGGTAAAAAACGGGTGACAATTTGAGCAGATTTCCAGGTGGATATCGCCTTTGTGTGTGGAACGGGTACTGAAGGCGTTTCCGCAGGCACAAGTTACATTGACTTCTTGGTATTTCGGATGTATGCCTTGCTTCATGATTTTTCTTACCCTTTCCCACTCCACGAAAGCGTCTATTCTATTACGCCCTGCTCGACGTTGCAATCCCAAAAGAAACCGTTTGCCTCCGAAGGTTAGCGATATTATTCTTCATGTTGTACCGCGCTATTTTTTATAACCATATTTCTGCTCAGATACCTAAATGCTTACGGAAGATAGCTAACTGATTGAGGGTGTGGTAAAAATCTTCTACTGGAGTTAAAAAAGGAGCTAAATGGAAGCTGTTGCTGCTGCATCTTGCTGTGCCATCATTTACTTTGTTGTTTACCGTTTCTACGCCCGCTACCTTGGGCGTCGGGTATTTCGCCTAGATCCAAGTGTAAGCACTCCGGCTGAGGTTTTGAGGGATGACGTCGATTACGTTCCCACTAACCGTTATGTCCTTTTCGGTCACCACTTTGCTTCCATTGCCGGCCTTGCACCCATGTTGGGTCCTGCCATTGCCGTTATTTGGGGTTGGCTGCCAGGCATGTTGTGGGTTGTTTTTGGGACACTTTTCATCGGTGCTGTCCACGATTTCAGTGCTCTTGTGCTCTCCATGCGTGCCCGTGGCCTGAGCATCGGCAAAGTGGCGGAAGATATTATCGGGCCTCGTGCTAAAACTCTATTTCACATTTTAATCTTTTTCCTTGTAGCGTTGGCGATGGGAGTGTTTGTTTATATCTGCGCCACATTGTTTACCGTTGATTTTTATCCTCAATCGGTGGTTCCTAGTTTCAGTCTCATGGCCGTTGCAACGGTTATTGGTTGGATGATGTTTCGTCGTGGAGCAAAGTTGCTGCCAGCAACAGCAGCGGGTTTTGTCCTTATGATGCTGGCTATCTGGGCAGGGATGGCACTTCCTAGTCCCAATCTGTCTATAGGGGCCTGGAGTTATCTTGTGCTTGGTTATGCGTTTCTTGCCTCAGTCTTACCCGTTTGGTTGCTATTGCAACCGCGTGATTATATTAATTCCTTGCTTCTCTATTTGGGGTTAGGGATGGCTTATCTTGGCTTCTTTCTTCTGCGGCCACAATTCATGGCGCCCCCCGTTCAGCTCAATCCGCCTGATGCCCCGCCAATTTTCCCTTTTATTTTCATTGTGATTGCCTGTGGTGCTATTTCTGGATTTCATGGGTTGGTCGCTTCTGGTACCACTTCTAAACAGATATCTCGTGAGACTGATGCGGTGTTTATCGGGTACGGAGGCATGATTGGAGAGTCGTCTCTTGGCCTAATTTCAGTTCTGGCATGTACCGCTGGATTTGCTTCGACCGCAGCTTGGCGCGAACACTATCAAAGCTGGGATACTGCTCAAGGTTTAGGAAATAACATGAAGGCCTTTATCGACGGGACGGCGGCCTTCATTCACCAACTTGGTGTTTCACTGCCGGTAGCCCAAGCGTTCATCGCGTTAGTTGCTGTTTCTTTTGCCCTGACCACACTTGATTCAGCTACTCGCCTCCTGCGCTATAATATCAGTGAAATTTCTGAGACCTTACGGGTGCCTGCATTGAGCAATCGTTACTTGACCTCGTTGTTAGCCGTTGGAGCTATTGGCTTTTTCGCTTTCTTTGAGGTTGATGGGCAAGCGGCGGGATTGGCTCTGTGGCAGCTCTTTGGGACCACTAACCAGGTCATGGGTGCACTCACGCTGCTTACTGTTACACTTTACTTGATTGACAAGAAGCGGAATTTCTGGGTTACGCTTATTCCAATGGTTTTCATGATGGTGACCGCAGTCACAGCTATGGTGATGAAGATCGGTGATTTCTGGGAGATGAAAGAGGCAACACTTCTTGTAGTTGGTATCATTATATTCTTTTTGAGTCTCTGGCTGGTGGCCGAGGCGATTGGGCGTCTCCGCAGTAAGAATTCGGGCAGGCGGTCAGATGTAGCCTAACCAAGGCCTACCGAATGAGGCTTAACCCTGCTGGATCCGAATAATATCTTACCTTTAAGGATAGGGGCTTATGAGTTTGTTGGCAGGTCGCGACTCCATTTTTGACATGGGGGAGCGATTCCCCATTCTTGACAAAACAAGTGAGTCAAGCGTTCAAGGTGTTTTCATATCAGGGGATGCCACAGGATCCCCTGATATCAAGGAAGCCCTTAATCAGGGGAAGGATGTTGCGCGCCACATTGCCAATACTCTGCCAGAGGGGCCGCGAGGCCTGGATTATGACGTGATTATTGTTGGTGGTGGACCCTCGGGAGTTGCCGCAGCCCTTGAGTTGAGGAAGGCTGGGGTACGTTACCTTGTTCTTGAACGTAACAATCTATTTCACACCCTCCGCAGTTTTGCCCGTCGAAAAATGCTTTATTACCCCTCAACCGGTGAGAGGGACGCCAGGGCTGACCTGCCTTTCAACCAAGATGTTGAGAGCTATGACCTAGTAGAGAACTGGGAGAAGGTCTTAAAGGAGCAGCCTCTTCAGGTAAGTCTCGGTGAAACAGTAAAAGACGTTCAGAGCAGAGGAATTATTACTGTTCGTACCGACAGGCGTGACTATACGTGCCAACGTGCCATCTTGGCGGTGGGGCGCCTGATACATTTCAAAAGGCTAGATGTGGTTGAGGAAGGGGAAACAAAGGTCTATTACAATCATTCAAACTTGAGAGAGGTGCTTGACAAAGATATTCTTGTTGTCGGTTTTACCGACGCGGCCTTGGAGGCCGCAGTTAGCCTGGCTGAGCGAAACCGCGTGACGATGGTATATGAAAAGGAGGATTCTGAAGGATGCAATCCTAGCTCGATCGAGGCGGTTCAACGCTTGGAGAAGCACAGGAAGATTTCAATTTATCCCAAGGGTGCGGTTGCGCGACTTGGGGAGCGCAAAGCAGTTATACTTCAACAAGGCAAGGAAACAACGCTATCAAACGATCTGGTCTACATGCTTGCCGGCGTGGACCGAACTTCTCTTCCTACCGATTTTTACAAACGCTGCAAAATTGCCTACGATCGAGACTGGCATTTATGGCGGTCTATCGGTCTGATTTTTAGTCTCCTGCTTGTCGGGGCTTTTTACCTGACAAAAAAAATTCATCCAGACTTTATTCATGTAGGTTCGTGGAATCTTGAAAAGCTTTACCCGCTCACCTATTCAGTGGTTGTTCTTAGTTTTGGCATCAAAGCCATCAGGCGCTGGGGGGCCTTTCGCTGGCGGCCTTCCCCTCGTAATCAAGGAAACCAAACCCTGCGCTTGGCTTCCTTAATCTTTTTTCAAGTATTCTTTTTTTTTATTGTGCCAGAACTATTGGTTCGTGACTGGATGGCCTATAGCATTTTCTATCCTTGGCCTCTGGTCCTGCAACCTTCAACGATTCAACACTTCATGCAATCTTATGGTTATTGGATTTGGGGTCTTGCCTTGATTCTGGTTGGGATTCCTTTGTCTGTCCTGTTTCATGGAAAGAAGTTTTGCACCTGGGTTTGCGGTTGTGGCGGTTTGGCGGAAACTCTGGGTGATAGCTGGCGGCACTACTCGCCCAAGGGACGTCTCAACAGGCGCCGGGAACGCAGTGTATATGTGGTGACCGCATTTGCTTTGATCGCCACCGTTGTGGCTGCTTTTGGTTGGGATGTTTCTCTAGGTGGATGGGACATTAAGAAAGTTTACGGCTATACGGTGGATTTGTTTCTGATTGCGATAATTCCTGTTGCGCTCTACCCTTTTACAGGTGGAAAAATCTGGTGTCGCTACTGGTGTCCGGTCGTGGGATGGATGAATATCGTGGGAAAGAAATTGAGCCGTTTCCGCATTACACCGGACAAGAAGCGCTGTATTGCCTGTGGCATGTGCACACGCTACTGCGAGGTCGGCGTGGATGTGATGCAGTTCGCATTGCGAGGAGAAGAGTTCGGTTTGAATAATAGTGCTTGCATCGGGTGTGGAATTTGTCTCCACGTGTGCCCTACTGATGTTTTAGAATTCGGGGAACCTCTGGTTCAGATAGGTAATTCAAAACCAGCTGGCACATCTGTCGCCTGATTGTTGTCTAGCGACCTACCTATTACGAGATCATTCGTCTTTTATTTTTTTTGGAAATTTTTTCTCAATAAGCCGAAGTGCGTCTGGTTGGGAGTCGAGGGTTCCTTCCAATTGGGCATCCTCAACGGTGCTGAGGATTTTCTTGAAAATTGGTCCCGGTTTGTATCCTTGCTCGATCAGGTGAAGGCCAGTGATTAGCGGGACAGGATGAATTTTCTCTGCAGGTGTCTCAGTCAACATCTTACGTGCAAGTTCATAATTTGTAAGGTTGCCATGGCTTGAATTGCAGTCGAGCCGGTGAAGTTCGAGGTGCTCTTCGAAACCATCCATGCGGAGAAACCGTTTTTGTTTGGCGGGCCGCATCTGCGGGAAATCTTTGAATCGGAGATGGTGTTTAATTAATTCGCAGACTCTTTTGGTGACCCGCATCGGAAGCCGTAGCCGTCCGCAGATCTCTTCAGCCATTCGGGTCCCTACGTCGGCGTGGTTGTTGAAGCGGATTCGGTCGGAGAAGCTGAACGTTGGTGGTTTA
>CAZSDV010000013.1:26745-33297 GCA_964605715.1 uncultured Acidobacteriota bacterium | reverse complement strand
ATCATGCAAGAGCACGCCGAGCGCAAGGCTTGGGGTAGGAGATTTGAGTTGCGAGAGCATCATTAGCGTATGTACCCAGACGTCTCCTTCGGGATGAAACTGAGGTGGCTGCTCTACGCCTTTCATCTTTTCCACCTCCGGAAGAACCTCATGCAGTAGCCCGGCATCATCCAAAAGCTCAAAGCCACGCCGCGCTCCTCCTTCGGTTAAAACTTTCAAGATTTCATCCCGAATTCGCTCGACACTTACAGATTGGACAAGGGGAGCAAGTTTCTGGAGAGCAGAGAAGGTTTCCTGATGAATAGAGAAGTTGAGTTTTGAGGCGAAACGCACAGCTCGCATCAACCGCAGATGGTCCTCTCTGAACCGAGTTTCTGCATCGCCAATTGCACGGATAACTCGGTGCTTGATATCTTGTTGGCCTTTGACGAAATCTAGAACCTTATTTTCCAGTGGGTCAAGTAGCAGGCCGTTGACCGTGAAGTCACGCCGCTCCACATCCTCCTGCACATTTTTCGTGTACCGGACTTCTGTGGGGTGCCTTCCGTCCTCGTAGCGATGGTCACTTCGGAAGGTGGCCACCTCATGTTGATTTTCTTGTTGAATTACCAATTGAACGCCGAATTGGATTCCGACAGGGATAGTTTCAGGGAATATTTGACTGACTTCTTCGGGCAGGGCATCTGTCGCAATGTCATAATCTCTGGGTTGGACCCGCATTATGAGATCACGTACGCAACCACCTACTAGGTAGGATTGAAAACCTTTTCCGCGAAGTTGACGGATAATTTCCCCAGCCGTTTTTTCTTTATTAGGCATTACAGGTCATTAGAACCGAACGAAGGTGGAACTAGCAATTATTTTTCAGCTCACTCGGTAAGTGATCACCTTTTCCAATGGAACGCTCGGTAGATTTTGTAGTAGGTTCGAGCGAACGAGCAAGCTGAAGAGCTTCGAATCCGTAGCGGTTGCGAAGCTTATCAGTGGCCTGATGAATTCGCTCCCACTTTCTTTCACGATCTTGCTCCAATAAATCAAGTTGCTCGTGAGAAGAAGTCAGTTTGCTAGCCTGGACTCCTAGCAAGCGGACCTTGGTATTCGGGTGGTAGGCACGGTCAAGCAAGGTAAGGACAGTTTCAAAAAGTATGGAATCTATATTTGTGGGTTGGGCCAGAGCCTGAGAATGCGTAAAGGTACTGAAATTAGAGTTTCGTAGCTTTAGCCTGACGGTGCGAGTGAACAGACCGTGGTTGCGGAGTCGGCATGCCACCCGTTGGCACAAATAGGATAGAGTTTGTTCGAATACTTCGGGATCGGAACCGTCTTCCGAAAATGTGGTTTCATGGCTGATCGAGAGAGGTATTTTTCTGTATTCATAGGTGCCGGTGTCCTGTCCTTGTGCCTTCAGAGATAACCACTTGCCAAACTTTCCAAATTCTTCAATGAGCTCGTTACTAGGCATTTCCTGTAAGTCACCAATAGTGTGAATGCCGAGAGTTTTGATTTTCGTTTCTGTTACTTTGCCTACCCCTGGGAGGCACCGGATCGGCAGTGGGCGTAGGAAGGCACGCTCGTTTCCAGGAAAAATACAAAGTAGGCCTCGTGGTTTAGCCTGATCGGAGGCGATCTTTGCAACAAGTTTCGTGGTTGATATTCCCACCGAACAAGGCAGGTTGAATTGTTTTCGGACTGTGCGTATCAACTGATCGGCAGCCTGAGATGCTGATCCGTACAAACGGTTGCAACCCGTCAGGTTAAGATACGCTTCGTCGATCGAGACCATTTCCACGATGGGACTAAAGTTATTAAATACCTTGTGTAAAGCTTTCGAAACTTCGCCATAGAGACTATGACGCGAAGGGAGAAAAATTGCCTGCGGGCAGAGCCGCCTAGCAGTCTGTACGGGCATGGCAGAATGGATGCCAAATTTTCTGGCTTCGTAGCTTGCTGCAGCTACAACCCCTCGTCCTTCCAGATTTCCTCCAACAACAACGGGCTTTTCTTTTAAGGTAGGATTTTGTAGCTCTTCGATGGAGACGAAAAATGCATCCATATCGACGTGGAGTATTTGGCGGGTCATGCTACTAATCATAGCAGCGATTTCCAAGAGGAGGGCAGTTCTCGTCTTCTTGCTTGTATGCAGAAACTACACGTGGGAGACCCTGGAGATCTTTGTTCACCTCAGGGATTGTCCATCCTTTGCCGAACGAACTAACAATAACCTCTTCCATATTTGATCCAATTTCAAGTATCAAGGGGGCACCAGACTTGAGAACCTCATGGGCCTCAGGAATTAGGCGACGATAGATTGCTTCGCAGGCCTTGTGTCCGCCCAGAGCAAGCTGTGGTTCTTGGTCGCGAACTTCAGGTTGGAGATTTTCAAGTTCTTCGCGGCCAATGTATGGAGGGTTAGAAACGACAAAATCCATACTGCTGCCGAAACCTTTTTTCAGGATAGGGGCAAGTAGGTTGCCTTTGATAAATTTTACTCGATGTTTCATTTTAAGCTGATCTGCATTCAGTGTGGCAACGTGGAGCGCTTTAGTTGAAAGTTCGCAGGCAAGGATCATGGCTTGGGGAAGCTCGTGGGCGAGTGCGAGCGCGATGCAGCCGGACCCGGTTCCCACGTCAACTATTTGTAGTGGTTGATCGCGTGGTATGCCACTGGTGTCAATGCACTCAAGAACTTTTTCCACTATGTGTTCAGTCTCTGGACGAGGTATCAGTACATCGTGGTTAACTACAAATTTGAGGCCCCAGAATTCCTGGTGACCTACAACATACTGAGTTGGTATACCTGAAGCCCGCTTCTTAATGTCACTAATATATTTGTTAAACGTGTTTTGGCTAAGACACTCTTCTGGATGGGAATACAGGTGAGTTCGGCTGCAATTTAGATTGTGGATTAGCAAGGTTTCTGCAGTTAATTCTGGTGAAGGTATTTCCTCCTCCATCAGAATCTTAATACCTTTTTTGAGCGTCTGACGAATTTGCATAGTGCACGAAGCCCAGGTGAAAAAAAATCTAACAAAAGGGCATGCTGTAGACTCGAGTTATATTACCTTGGTGGCCTGTGTCAGGCTTTCGGCTTGGTGATGAGCAATTAGAGCTTTGATTATGGGATTTAGATTACCATCTAACACCCTTCCTAGTTCATGAAGAGTAAGGCTAATGCGATGATCAGTGACGCGATTCTGAGAAAAATTGTAAGTCCGAATTTTCTCACTTCGGTCGCCCGAACCAATCTGCGAACGTCGTTCTTCGGTTATTTGTGACTGCTGCTCCTCTAACTTTTTTTCGTAGAGGCGTGAACGGAGGACTCGCATGGCTTTGGAGCGGTTCTTAATCTGCGATTTTTCGTCCTGACAACTTACTACAATTCCTGTTGCGAGGTGCGTAATTCGAACAGCCGAGTAAGTCGTATTCACCGATTGCCCGCCTGGCCCTGAGGAACAAAACGTATCGATTCGGATTTCTTTGGCGTCGATTTTAATTTCTACCTCGTTGACTTCTGGCAGTACAGCAACGGTGATGGCGGAAGTATGGACACGACCCTGTTGTTCGGTTTTAGGTACGCGCTGGACTCGATGAACCCCACTTTCGAACTTAAGTTGGCTATATACATCTTCCCCTTCGATTAAAGCGATAATCTCCTTGAGACCTCCAACGCTTGAGGTGCTGGAAGAAAGCACATCAACATGCCAACCTTGACCCTCTCCGTAACGTGTGTACATGCGAAATATTTCCTGGGCAAAGAGAGTAGCTTCATCTCCTCCTGTACCCGCACGAATTTCCAAGATGACGTTTTTTTCGTCATTTGGATCTTTGGGGAGAAGTAGAATTCTTACCTCTTTTATTAGCTTCGCCTGTTGTTGTTCGAGACCTTCCAATTCCTCGTGAGCAAGAGTTTTTAGTACGGGATCAGATTGTTCTTCCTTGAGAAGAGATTCCGTATCGTTAATAGATTTCTCAACACCCTTGAGTTCTCGATATTTCTCAACAACCCCTTGTAACCCACGGTGTGTTCTTGCTATTTTTTGATAGCGGGATCGATCTGACAGCACTTCGGGTAAGGCGAGTTGAGCTGTTAACTCTTCATACCTTGTCTCGATTTGTTTTAGTTTCTCCACGATAAATTATCACATCTGTTAGGTGCAGATTTATCTCTAATGGGCTCTTTGTTCTCCTGATCTTTTCAGCTTGAGAATACTCTTAACTTCCGAGAGGTGTCAATCAACCCCCTTCGCAAGGAAGATTGTATCTTTCACTGTTTTTTTCTCTGGAATATGCTTCCTCCATATATAATGGATTCGGATTTGATTTTTTCCTGCACTAACCCTTCCTTGAGGTGATCAATATGTCTGCTGACGAGGTTCGTCTGGGTGAAATTATTGACGATTATTGTCCGCGGTGTCGCTTGCTGCTGAACCACGTAGTGGCTGGGATGGCTGAGGGCCAGGCTCAAAAAGTTGTTTGCCAAACCTGTTTTAATGAGCATGCCTATAAACACGGCAAAGGTGGCAGAAAGAAGCCTGCTGAGAAGGTATCGCTTTTTGATGAAGTTTTGGCAAAAATGGCTCCAATGCAAACAGACCAACCACCTACTTCCAGAAAAAGAAGAGAAGGCACTGAGGCTCGCTACATCACCCGCCATCCTAATAAAAGGAAATAAAATAGTCCGACTGTCCCTCTTAGTCTTTGCTTTTAATTAGTCAAGGATTTGTTTTGCGATTAAGAACCACTACTTCGGTGGGTGAGCGAAGTTCGTAACGAACCCCGGCCCACTCAATGTGCCGTGTGAATCCGGCAACCATGAAGTTATAAAGCATAATCCAAGGAACCAGAAGAGAGAGCTTCCAGTAGGCGGATCCATTGCGAAGAATAGAGGATTTTTCCTGAGGGAAACAGCTCTTGGCTATTCGTAGGCGGATAAGGCCTTTCATAACGCCAATAAGTTGTACACAGATTAAGGGTGCACTGGCAAGTAATGCGGTAATAGGTTTGCTTGGGTTACCTACCAGTGATTCCAAAATCACTCCGAGTCCTATTAGAAAAGTAATGCCATAGAAAAGGTGCGCACCCAGTCCGAGTTTCCACAGTTGAGATGCATGAACTCGCGTAATAATGATTTGCCGGTTGGACCAGGAAAAAAAATTCCTTAAGGATGATTCTTCTCTGGAAGCTAGGAGGCATCGGGGTTCAAACCTGATTTTTCCTCCTGCCTGCCGAACGGCATTGGTGAGGGTGTAGTCGTCGCTGACGGCATTCTGCCACACATCTCGGATATTCAGGCGTTTGAATTCTTCCTGCCGAATGGCCATTGACCCACCCCATGCAAAGTTCTGGTCGTGATTCCCCAACAATGTGGCGATGGAGGTGTCCCAGGCTGCACGGAGTTGCGAGGCAAAGCTTGTCCCAGGAAGATACCATCGGAAACCCGTGCTCACAGTTAAGGATGCCTCGCCGAGAGGACCCACGAGAGACCTTAGCCAGTCGGTTTTCGGTACTGCATCCGCATCTGAAAAAACCAGGACCAAGGTGCTGTCCGGCACATAAGGTAGAGCACTGAGAGAGTTGTTTACTTTCTCTCCGCGATTCCTTGATGGATTGGCGATTACTGTACGGTTTTCCAGTAGCCCCTGACTAAATTTTTCTCGGTTCAGTTTTATGTAATTTTCGATAAATAGAAAGGCTGGGTCTTCGCGCGAAGCCATCGAAAAAATGACTCGGTAGTTTGGATAGTCCTGCGAGAGAAGGAAATTCAGATTTTCCGAAAATTGAGGATGTATGCCTTTACAGGGTAAGATAATTGTCACTTCCGGAGTGTAGGTCGAGACGTGAAGCTTTGAGGAACGGCGTATAAATTTCCAAAAATAAATACTTCCGGCTAGAGTAACTGCACTCTGAATTAATAAAATCGCACTCATTACAAAAAACAGGATCAGCAATTTACTTGCTCCCGGTATCGATTTTTATTTTCAGGTAGGATTTCATTCCGAATTTTAGGAGTATAGAGATTCCAGTTGCCTGAGGGTATTAAAACATGAGCCAAGAATATCCACCCTTATTTTTTGAGATGACAAAGAAGCTGCATTGCTGTTTGTTCTTTCGGTTCTGTTCAACAAATAAGATGTGATATATGGCCTTAGTTAAGATTGAAAATAATAGTCTAATCTGTTTTGCGGAATATAAATTATGTTCGCGTTGATTTTTTTAGGTAGAAGATTAATTTTTTCATTCCCACCGAGAAATACGAAAAATTGCTCGATTTTACCCTCCTGAAAAAAATTGCAAAACACACTTTTGTACTCTAGACAAGATTGACACAAGATGCAATAATCGCGCTGTGTGACCATGCGACTCAGGTGGATTCTAAACGCCATGAGTGGTATCGCGATGGGGCACAGGACATAATTGAGAGGAGAATTAAATGCCAGCAAAGAAACGTGCAGCCAAGAAGAAGGCCAAAGCAAAACCAAAGGCCAAAGCAAAACCAAAAGCCAAAGCAAAACCAAAAGCCAAAGCAAAACCAAAGGCCAAAGCAAAACCAAA
>CAZSDV010000013.1:4248-26645 GCA_964605715.1 uncultured Acidobacteriota bacterium | reverse complement strand
AAGCCAAAGCAAAACCAAAAGCCAAAGCAAAACCAAAGGCCAAAGCAAAACCAAAAGCCAAAGCAAAACCAAAAGCCAAAGCAAAACCAAAGGCCAAAGCAAAACCAAAGGCCAAGAAAAAGAAAAAGAAGTAGTCTTACCTTAATCAAACGAGCTTCGGGGGGGTGTACGATGTACATCCCCCCGAAGTTTTTTCAGGCTCACTTTCTCTCTCATCCCTTCTCCGGCTTTTATTTGGAGCCTAACCTGAGTTTCTCCGCTGCCATTTGGCAGGTCAGGAAATCAGGACGAATTTTCTTCTTTTTTGTTGGGATTCACGGAAAGGGCCACTAGAGATCAGCTTGGAGATTTTTTCGTATACGGCGCCCCCTGGCTGGCTTATGTAAGGGCGTCTTTTTGTCAGTATTTACGGTTTTCTCTTCGAGTACTAATTCCAATATATCTTCAATTTTTTTCACAAAATGCAGCTGCACATTTCCCAGGAGTTCATCAGGGATGTCCTGCCGGACATTTGGCTTGTTTTCTCTCGGGAGAATAATATGTTCTACATTGGCTCGCTTGGCAGCCAGGATTTTTTCCTTAAGCCCTCCGACAGGCAATACCATACCGCTCAGAGTAATTTCTCCTGTCATTGCCCAGCGAGGCCGAGTTGAACGTCCGGTTAGAGCTGATACCAGCGAAGTGACCATAGTTACGCCTGCTGAGGGACCGTCTTTTGGAATGGCACCGGCAGGGACATGAACGTGGACATCGTTTTTACCAAAAAAGTCGGTGTTGATCTTATAGTTGCTTGCGTGGGACCGTACCCATGTCAGCGCTGCCTGCATGGACTCTTGCATTACAGGACCAACCTGTCCGGTCATATTGAAATTCTTACCACCTTTCATGAGATTGGCTTCGACGAAGAGCACATCGCCACCTGTTGGGGTCCAAGCTAAACCAACTGCCACTCCAGGCTTGCGAGTTCGATCGACGACTTCGGTTTCTTGTCGAAAACGAGGTACACCCAAAAGTTTTTCCACCTTTTGAGAATTAAGCGTCATTTTTTTTGCTGATCCTTCTGCCACCTTTCGGGCCTGCTTGCGACAAAGTGTAGCAATTTCACGTTCCAGGTTGCGTACTCCCGCCTCCCTCGTGTAGTGGCGGATTACATGAGATATGGCACCATTGCTAAATTTAATTTGTTCGGGGTGCTTAATGCCATGTGCCTCAGTTTGCTTAGAGATTAAATAGCGAGTTGCAATATGGAGCTTTTCTTGTTCTGTGTAGCCTTGCAACTCTAGTATTTCCATTCGGTCGAGCAAGGCGGGCGGAATTGTATCCAGTATATTCGCAGTGCAGATAAAAAGAACTGAGGAGAGGTCAAATGGAACATCGAGGTAGTTATCCCGGAAGGTAGAATTTTGCTCAGGATCGAGGACCTCAAGGAGTGCGGACGAGGGATCACCGCGAAAGTCTCGACCAACCTTGTCGACCTCGTCAAGCATAAAGATGGGGTCCCGGACTCCGGCACGCCGGATCCCTTGTATGATCTGCCCAGGAAGGGCGCCAATGTATGTGCGGCGGTGTCCGCGAATTTCAGCTTCGTCGTGAATGCCACCCAGAGAGATGCGAGCAAACTTCCGATCGAGGGCTCGCGCAATGGACTTTCCAAGCGATGTTTTACCCACACCAGGAGGCCCCACGAAACAGAGGATAGGCCCCTTGGTAGCAGATTTGAGTTTCAGCACCGCCAGGTACTCAAGGATACGTTCCTTGATCTTTTCTAGATCCCAATGGTCTTCGTCCAGAATCTGTTTTGCTTTTATCAGGTCTACTCTAAGTTTACTTGCCTTGTCCCAAGGCAGCGTTACTATCCAATCCAGGTAGGTGCGAGTGACAGTGTAATCAGCAGCAGCGGGATTCATTTTGGCTAAGCGTTTCAACTCGCGCTTGGCCTCAGTTTTGGCCTCCTCGTTCATGCCAGCAGCTTCGATTTTTTTTCGAAGCTCCTCAATTTCCTGCTGTTCATCAGCTTCACCGAGTTCTTTCTGGATAGCCTTCATTTGCTCACGCAAGAAGTATTCCCGCTGACTTTTCGTTACCTGATCCTGAACGTTGGATTGAATTTTTGAGCGGAGCTGTTGCGCTTCAAGCTCTCGAACCAATTGGCGGTGTAGCCGATCGATCCGAGCTTTTAGGTCCAGGCTTTCGAGAAGCTCTTGTTTCTCAGAGGTTGATAAGGAGGGTAGGTTTGCTGCAATGAAGTCAGAAAGTCGTCCAGGATCATCAATGTTCATGACCACAGTTTGTAAATCATCTGACAAGGTCGGAGAAAGACGCACGACCTCTTGAAAGACAGAGATTACGCTGCGGACTAACCCCTCAAACTCGGGCTTTTTATCTGAAGGAACAACATCACGCAATGTCCGCACGTGGGAGGCAAGGTAGGGCTCAGTGCGAATGACCTCTTCAAGGGAGAAACGGTGTAGCCCCTCAACAAAAATGAACAGACTTTCATTGGGGAGTTTGATAACTTTGTGGATGTAGGCAGAGGTCCCTACGCGAAACAGATCTACTGGCTGTGGAGTATCGATGCGCGGGTCCCGCTGGACAACAACACCGATCACTTTTTCTTCCTCCGGTAAGTCGCTAATCAGCTTCAGTGAGCCTGGCCGGCCGACTGTCAGCGGTAGAATGGCATTAGGGAAGAGTACGGTGTCTCGTACGGGGAGAATTGGCAGCTCAGAAAGATTCTCCGGAAGCCTAGCTTTTATAAGAGCGCCTGTTCCTTTTTCTTGATCCATCTTTGTTTTCTGACCTTTGGAACTGCATCATTGAAGGGGCGTAACACCCACAGAAATCCATTATACCATTAAAGCAAGAAGCTTATTGGCGAGGCCTAATAGCCGTGCCTATGGGATATGGTAAGTAAATTTTTCTAAGCATATGAGAGCACCATATTACCCAAGAATGCAGTAGGATAATTTCTGCAGGCATTGTGAGGGCTAAGCTTTCCTTCGAGAGGAAACGGTTACATAGATATGAGAAAGAATTCCTTCTGCTGCTACGTCTTCCTGGTCTCGATTTTCGGGTTTCTTTTAGTGTTGTCGCCTCCAGCTGCAGGCTCTTTCCTTAGCTTTGTTGATCTACAAGGAGAAGTTGAGGAATCCTATGATGAACAAAATGTCGGAGACTGGGCCATAGTTCTGCTCGATGAAATTCTAAACGTTCCCAATCATTCAGCTCGCTATCATTTATTTCGGGCAGGATTTGCGGCTGGGCCACTTATTTTCCCTCAGCTAGAAAAAGCCTTGAAGGATGATCGCACGGCTGAGTTCGCTGCTCAACTCCTAGCTTTTATGGGTAGTAGTCGGGCATTACGCACGCTGCAGAGTTTGGTGGATGATCCCCGGGATTTGAGTTTAAAAAGATTTTTTTACGGATCAATTGGAGAATTTAATAGTCCTCAGACAAGACGGACCTTGCTTGATGTAATTAGACAGGCCGACCAAGAGCTAGATCCAACTGTGACCGAAATGGCAATCCTTGCCCTAACAGTTCTAGCTGACCCTTCCTTAATTCCCTTCTTGAGGGATGCTCAGGATCGCACAGCTGACCTAGTTATCCGCGATGATATTGAGAATGCCATGCAAGTTATTCAATTCAGAGTGAGCCATTTAGAAAAGATACGAAAGGAGTCAAGTAATGGACTTACCCTGAAGCAGGCTGTGGAGGCATACTTTATAGCTGACCTACTTGATGACAACAGTTTGAAACAAGAAAGAGAGGTGAGGGAGACTGACTCCTCTCCTTTTAAGATCGAGATCGAAGATCTCACTTTTACCCCGAATGCTTCACGGGCGCTGGCTCGTGTTCGGCTCCATAATCCGGTTGCCGCTGCTGTCTATGAGCTAGTGCTTCAGAAACGAGGATCTTCCTGGAGTGTTGCCAGCGTTTGGGTAGTTTCCCTTCAGGAGAGCGAGCGCATTTTTCAACCTCCCCCTGAATCACTGAGCGAATAGTCTATATGTTTGCAGGGTTTATCATTCCCACCCTAACCGTGCTCCCTAAAATGGGCATTCATTGGGTTGATGCTCCAATTTTTGAATTTCAGCCACTAACTTTTCTATCTCAAGGTTGTTTACTAGGACGCCAATTTCAAGGTCATAGGTTTGTTTTTCACCCGGCTGAAGCATCGTGAGCTCTCCTTTCTCCTTGGTACCAATGCGGCCGTCGGCGACAGAAGCAGTACAGGGCTCTAAACCCACGACGTAGCTAGATTTGTTCAAGTTTCGCCATTCCGTAAAGTGCTTATATTGATTCTGGTTATAACGGAGGTATACTCCAAAGCCCTCGCCCTGGTTGAATTTACGATTCACCAAAGCTACAACGACCGTGCCATTCTGTTTTGAAGACATCTGGTGGTCATAGGCATGCTCAACATGGTTGGACTGGGGTGGGTCCATAATTCGGTAGGCAGATTTACTACCGTGCGCACTCTTGGTGGCCCACTGGATTTTTTGGATTGGAGCCACAAATTCTGATCCCGCATCAACGATGGGGAAACCGACATTAATATGTGCCAGGTACATATGTGGGGTTGGATAGAAACAAACATTCGAAACCTCATCTAGGAAGTTGAAGCTGTTTGCGCCAATGTGGGTCGAAATCCGGCGCGTGAGTTCTAAGTTTTCACCGAAAACCATAGATTGTTTTACTGTACCTTCAGCCCAAAGGACGCATTCGCCTTCGTGCCATGTTTCACCATATCCCTTCAGGCGGGCAGGGAGATTGGCGACACGTCCGTGCAGAGGGTATTGTTCTGCTTTATAGTCGGGGTAGAGGTAAAAAGAGGTGTCATCCTTCTCGCCAAAGAAGGCGTGGTCGAGGCCGCAGGTTACCAGCAATCCCGAGAATTGCCGCAGGAATCCCAGTGGGTTTTGAGGCTCGAAATAGGCAGGATGCCGGACTCCAACTGCTGAGTGCCAGCCGATTGGTTTTCCGTTTAATTCGCAATGATGGATATCCATAGCGCGGTCAACCAGCACAGTAAACCGGAAGCCCGTGCCGGTACGAAATTCGAGATTTCGTACGCCGCGTGCCGCCCCGTCACTGTACTCGAAGGCTTCGATACCAGCAACTTGACTTATTTGTCCAGTGAGCTCCATAAGTTCCTGTTTTGAGTAAATTTTCCCAAATAGATTTGCCATCGTTTTCTCCTTATGATTCCTGATGGAATCCTGATGAGTTGACTTGCCAGATCAGGTTCCAGGATGCGTGCCTGAATCGATAGGACCCACTAGCAAATTTCCGCTGAAGGGGTAAAAGCATAGCTTTCTATGCTATCTTCATGGCAATTAAGAAATAAGATTCCCAAAGGGAGAATCATGGTAATACTTCGACCCGAGAAAATGACCAGCCGAGTTGAACAGATCAACAACAGACCAATCAGGATATCTTCCTACAAGCTTGGTGAAACCTATCATTGCAAGGCCGAAATTGATCTTCCGGGAGCAGGCGCGCGCATTGCGGAAGCTTCGGACCCGTCACAGGAGACAGCTGAATGTAGGGTTCTGTCGCAGGTGCAGAGGCTGGTAAAAACCTAAACACTGTATTCACTATATTGCCGGCTGATTATCGCACAGCCCTCTCCAGTAGGTGTCGGTATTTTCATCCAGAGACAAGGGATTAAAAGGTATGTTTTTTATTCCAGCGAACTAGTAGTGCAATGCCTGCCATCAGCTTCACAGTGTCAAGGCCAGTAAATGTTGCGTGCAGTTTTCCAAAGCGGATCACCTCAGGCGGGGTAGGCTCTCGAGGAATGAAATCTATGTCTCGTCCGAGCTCGACAAGCTGTGGTGTCACGATGAAGTGAAGTCCTGCTACCAGCGTTGTCATCCCTCCTATAAGCAGCCAGGAAACCGAGTCTTTAATTCTTAACCTGACTAACATTGCCAGGAGTATTGCCGCCAACACCATTTGAGCCCATTCCCAGGTCACAAAGTAGTACCGGTTAAGTTCCGAGGCTAGGTGGCGCAACAGAAATCGCAACTGGTCGCGACTCAGAGGTTGGCTCTGTTTCTCAAGCTGTTGACTTTCCTGAGACAAAACACGGTCCACAGTTCGGAAGTTTTGAGTAGCGATGAACCATTCCAGAAGTGTCCCAGCCAGCCAGATGCTTAGCAGGATTGTAAATAAGATGTAAAGCAATGAACTTGTGTTATTCGGTGCTTTTTTCATAATTCCGGTTAGGTTATCTCATCCAGAATTTAATTTCCAACTAGGAGTAAGACTAGAGAGCCTTTTATTACGGAAGATGAGGAACTATGGGTAATAGCTAACTAAGGTTTGCTTGCAAAAAGGTCTTGGATGGTAAGGAGTGAGGTTAGGGCGACTCCGAGTGATTCCAAAAGCTGACGACCCCCTTCCAAGCGGTCTACCACCACAAATGCTGCAATCGTTTCAGCTCCTGCGTCACGCGCCGCCTGAATGGTTGAGCTGAGCGTTGAGCCAGCAGTGATTAAGTCATCGACAAGGACTAGCTGGTCCCCGGTTTCGAGGGCTCCCTCGAAGCGTTTACCTTTACCGTGTCCCTTTTTCCCCCCACGGTCGAAAACTATATCTAGCCCAGTTATCAACCCTGTGGCCACAGCGACCGGAACTCCACTCAAGACCGGGGCCAAGAGTCGCTGAACACCATCGTGTGGGATGGTGGCGACACCTCGCGAAACTATTTCTCCAATCAGCTTTAAGGCAGGGGGGTGAGTGGTAACAAGACGACTGTCGACATAGTAGTTACTCTGCTTGCCAGAGGCCAGTAAAAAGTTACCCTCTTCAATGGCTTTTTGTTGCCAGTAAAAGTGACATAACTGCCTTTTTTCTTCGGTCGTGGCAAGAGAGTTCTGTGCAGCGTCGGACGAAATATGAACCCCTCTGTCTCAGGCCTAATGCAGAACTTAGCGTAAAGCAGTTGACTCAGTCCATGTCTGGCGGGCCCAGTGAATCTGAAACATGTCTATGATTACATTGGTGACGGGCAAGATCAACGCTGTTTATATGAGATTGTAAAGTTCCCGTCACATGGTTCGTTACAGCAATGTCAAACACCGCAAACTTTTTTGCTGGTACCTGATGAGATGTGACAGGTACATAAAAATAGATTTCTTTGGGGTACTGCCTGTTAGATAAAGCCCATGTTGGTTGTCCTTGACATTCGCTTTTTATTCGCCTATCCTGATTTACGATTAAGGAATTAACTTACGAGGGTGACTGGAGGGTTGCGAGTGGTGGCAGCTGTAACTTTACCTGTAGCTTCAGGAGAGGCTTGGAGTTTGCCTACGCGAGGACTGTTCGTATTACACGGCACGGGTGAGGCGAACCTTCTAAACTATTTCCTTTTGCCGCAATTACTCATGCGAGGCGAACATGTGTTATTTCTTGATGGAGCCAATTGTTTTAACCCCCGTCGTATTGCTTGTTTGGCGCGCGAGCACAATCTTCCATTTGAGTCCTACAGTCGTAAGATTCAGATTGCACGAGCTTTCACCTGTTTCCAGTTGACAGAATTAACGTCCCGCGTACCTCACTTCCTAAAGTATTTTCCAGCACGAGTTTTGATAGTTACGGCGCTGCCGGACCTTTATTTTGACGAGGATACACGTGACTGGGATGCGCGCGTCGCTTTCGAGCAGGCCTTAAATAACCTAAAGATGTTGGTGGACTTACCGCTTTTGATCGTGATCTTGTCCGATGCGAGGGCGTTCCTGGTAACGAAGAAAAGAGGACATTTTTTTTCTAAACTGAAAGCTCAGGCGAAAGAAGTCTGGTCGCTCCGATCTGATGTAAGGGGCAGGGTTGAGCTTATCTGTGAGAACCCCTTATCTCCACCTGAAAGAAGACATTGATAGTCGAGGTGACCTATGGGGCGTACTATTTCCACTTTTCGTGAAGTGATTGAGCAGGAGCTTCGAAGTTGGGAGCAGATTTTTGGACGGGCGCTACGCCGCGAGGAACGGGCCTACCTAGAGTTGATGTTCAATCGCGTGCGACTCTATATTCAGGCCTGCACTTATGGAGCCTCAGTCCATGCGATGGATGGGATTAACCTCACCATCGGACTAGATCATGAAATTCGCCTACGAAGGATTGAAGCGTTACTTAAGGTACGCCTGGATGCTCAATGGTCTATGGAACGACTTTTGGAAAGGTAAAGGGATGGATCCTGGATCTTTATCCCTCTCCTGAAGGAATGATACTGTGGCTCATCGAGCCTAGCGGAACGCATCGTCGTTTGATTGACCATCGATTTACACCATCTTTCCATGTGTACGGTTCTGAGGCTCAGCTTGTTCGTCTTGCGCGGTGGCTTGTTTCACGGCGCGGGTGTTCCTGTCAATTAGTAGAAAAACTTAGCCTATTTGATCGTTGCTCGCTAAGGGTACTCCAAGTTCGTCTGCGGCATAACATGGATTTTCGCGGAGTGGTTTGCTCAGTTAAGCGCTACAATCCGAACCTCCAGCTCTACAACTCAGATTTGATGTTGGAGTCGCTTTATTGCTGGGAGCGGGGTATTTTCCCGCTGTCTCAGGTTGAAGTGGAAACCCGCAATGGAGCTGAGGTAGCTTTTCTGGAGTGCCACGATGACTCTTGGGCACTTGATTATGAGCTGCCACCCTTGCGCGTTCTGAAGTTGCGGCTCGAAGGGCTCGGACAAGTGAACCCTGCCCACGGTAGAAGGGGCCCGCTCGAGGTGGAAATTGATGGTGAGCGACGCCTACTGGATGGGGCAGATGAGCCTGTTTGGATGAGCGTCCATCAGCTGCTAAAGCAGCACGATCCAGACTTGATCGTGACCGAATGGGGCGACGCGACTTTGTTGCCTGGACTTGAGAACCAAGCTCGCCGACATGGAGTCCAGTTAGCGCTCAACCGTGACCCTGGGAGTCCCGGGAAGAGTCACGAGCGCAGCTATAGGAGCTACGGGCGGGTTCTTTTTAAGGGTAGTACCACTACACTCCGAGGGCGTTTGCATGTTGATGTGCGAAACTCTTTTATTGCTGATAAGTGTAAACTTGATGGCCTCTGGGAGTTAGCGCGGATAGCAAAACTTCCGGTTCAATATGCTGCCCGTACCACTACCGGGACAGGTATCTCCTACATGCAGATGGAGCTTGCCTACCATGATGATGTCCTCATCCCGGAACAGAAGGCAGAGCCAGAAGACCCTAAACATCCTGACGAGTTATTCGCAGCTGATCGCGGAGGACTCACTTTTTTGCCTCGGTTAGGTTTTTTCACGAATGTTGGGGAACTAGATTTTTCCAGTGAATACCCAAACATCATGGCTCGATTCAATATCTCGCCCGAAACAATCAACTGTCCTTGTTGTCCTGAGGCACCACGCGTGCCAGAACTGGGCTACCATGTTTGCCGCCGCCGCCGGGGTATAACCAGTCGTGTTGTGGAACGGCTCATCCGCAAGCGCGAGCAATATAAACAGCGCAAGCAGTTGGTTTCTGGCGAAGTACGATGCTCAGATGCCGTTCGCCGCGATGCGATAAAATGGCTGTTGGTTTGTTGCTTTGGCTACACGGGTTACAAGAATGCGCGTTTTGGCAAGATTGAAGCCCATGAGGCTATCAACGCCTTGGCGCGAGAGAAATTGCTGGTTGCCAAGGAAGTCGCTGAGCGGCTTGGTTTCCGTGTCCTGCATGCACTGGTGGATTCCCTCTACGTACAGAAAGAAAAAGCAACACAGAGTGCTTACCAGCAATTAGCGCACGAGATTGAACAAGAAACTTCACTTCCCATGGCCCTCGAAGCCGTGTATCGCTACGTCATTTTTTTGCCCTCGAAGCGATATGCGGAGATCCCTGTACCCAATCGTTTTTTCTGTGTCTCCATGGATAAAGAGATAAAGGTGAGGGGCCTCGAATGCCGTAAGCACGATACGCCACCTTTGGTTGCTGAGATGCAGCGCAAGGTGTTAGAAATTTTGGCCGGGGCGGATGAGTTCGAAGCTTACCGTTCGAAGCTCAAAGAAGCACGACAAGTTCTCACTCGCTACCTTGATCGGGTTGAGGAGGGGAGAGCGAACATTGAAGAATTGATTATAAGTAAGCGCTTGACACGGTTTCCAAGGGATTACCTGAAAGATAGCCTGACGGCTGTCGCTGCCAAGCAACTTGCTCGAGCTGGGGCGAAGCTCCATCCTGGTGAGATGATTGAATATGTTGTGACTAACTCCCGCGCCCAGTATGCGGACGATCGTGTTCGAGCTATCACACTGTGGCAACCATGCCAGGGCTATGACGTGAAGAAATATGCAGGACTGCTTCGGGAAGCTTTTGGGCCCTTTGAGCATTTTGTCAAGAGAAGCTGTGCATTGGGGATCACCAAAATATTGCTTCCTAGGCAAGATCCAAGAGGGGCTAGCGGAATGTTAGATAATGAGCTCCGAAAGCGATGAGTCATGTTGGGTCACTGTGGATTTTAGCTGTTAATCTGTCGTATATTAGTTTGCTCACCGTGTGCACGGGAACATGGAATACTTTTATCTAAAAAGATTCCTCCACGTTAGGATGTAGTTTTAGCCGGGACTGCTGCAGGAAAATATCCAACGTGAGGATTTGCCTGAAGGCAGGGCATTGCTTTTGCTTCTTTAATCCCAGGAGGATTTCTTATGACTTTGCGAGGTCAGATTGCACTGGTAACCGGAGCATCAAGCGGTATTGGCCGCGCCACCGCAGAAAAGATGGCGGAGTTGGGGGCGAGCGTCGGTGTTAATTACTGCAAGAATCAATCCGGGGCCGAGGCAGCTGTTGCGGTAATCAAGAAAAAAGGTGGAGATGCCTTAGCGATTCAAGCAGATGTAACAAAAGCCGCCGATGTAGCTAGAATGGTTGCAGAGGCTCGTTCACGTTGGCAGAAAATTGACATTCTAGTCAATAATGCAGGTGACCTACTCGCCCGAACTTCTCTTCCGGAGATGACTGAGGAGTACTGGGACCGCATTATGGACTTGAACTTAAAGAGCGCCTTTCTTTGCGTAAAGGCTGTCTGGGAAGAGATGGTAGAACGTAAGAGTGGAGTAATTGTCAATATAACTTCTGTCGCTGCCCGTAATGGCGGCGGCCCAGGTGCAGCCGCGTATGCTGCGGCCAAAGGAGGATTGGTCACCTACACAAAAGGCCTGGCCCGAGAACTTGCACCACATGGCATCAGAGTAAATGCCGTCGCACCTGGTATTATCGCTACTCCATACCATGAAAAGTATAGTTCAGGGGAGCAGCTGGAGAAATTCCGTGCTATGACGCCCATTAATCGTATCGGTACCAGTGAGGAGACCGCAGATGTGATTGCCTTCCTGGCGTGTGACGAGTCGCGCTTTATGGTTGGAGAAAATATGGAAGTGAATGGCGGTATTCTTATGGATTAGTATCCGCTGGCTTTTGTAGTTTCCTAGTCAGAAAAGATTGAATTTCGCAAAAGACACTTTGAAATCTATCTTGAGTCAGTCTGCCAGTTTGTGTATTTTGCTGGCTCGGGTGGTAGGAAACAAAGAGCCAAGGTAGGTCCTTGGGCAATTGGTAGGAGGCTCCGTGCCTAAAGTGGTAAGGCTGCCTGGACTGAATCGTACCGTTTTTTACAAGAACCCTTAGGTATGCATCTAAGGCGACCTTTCCTAGCGTAAGAACCACCTTCAGCCTCTTAAGTACTTGCAATTCCTGTTCCAGGTAGGATTGGCAGGCACCGAGCTCCACAGGCAGAGGCTTGTTTGCTGGGGGAGCGCAGCGCACTGCGGCAGTAATAAAGCAATTAGTTAACTTTAAACCGTCGTTTTTAGAGTGAGAAGTTTTCTGGGTGGCAAAGTTTGCTCGGTGGAGAGCGCGATAAAGGAAATCTCCAGAACGGTCCCCAGTAAACATTCTTCCCGTGCGGTTTGCACCGTGAGCACTGGGCGCAAGGCCTAGGATAAGAAGCTCCGCCTCAGGGTCCCCGAACGCGGGCACTGGTTGCCCCCAATAATCCCAATTTTTATAGGCCCGTCGCTTCTCTTGCGCTACCCTTTGACAATGTGTGACGAGTCGAGGGCATTGTCGACAACCGATGACAGTTTTTTCTAGCGCCCTAATTACTTTTGTTTGCGAAGAAGGGGTTATCAGGCCTTGGGGCATAGGGATGAATTATAACAGTGGACGCAACTGACAGAACGGGGCAACTTGGAACATCAAGGTGAGCGCCTCGTCGCCACTGTTTTTCTCTGTGATTTTTACAGCCCGGAGGCAACGAAGGTCAGGCCTTATTGAGTAATCTGAATATTAAGATATAGATCCAACTTTAATAGGTTGCCCGTCCACCGCTTACGTCGTAACATTGTCCGGTGACAAAGCTCGATGCCTCCGAAGCCAGGAAGTGAATGACAGCACCCACCTCTTCTGGTTTCCCTATGCGCTTCATTGGGATGCGATCAGTCATGTAGGAGATTTGTTTCTCAGTCAGCGTATCAAGGATGGTGGTGCCAATGACGGCTGGTGCAACAGCATTTACCCGGATTCCATCCTCCACTACTTCTTTTGCCAATGCTTTGGTCAGGCAAATTACACCTGCTTTTGAGACCGAGTAAGGAATCATACGCGGGTTGCCTTCCTTGCCTGAGATGGACGCCACGTTTACTATTTTTCCTGATTTTCGCTCCTGCATGTGAGGTATTACTGCACGGCAGCAGAGGAATACACTCTTAAGATTTACATTTAGGATGTTTTCCCACTCTTTCTCACTCACCTCAGTGATGGGTAGTGCGTGCCCACTAATTCCGGCATTATTGACCAGAATATCAATTCGTCCAAACTCAGCGAGAGTTCGAGTAACCATCTCAGCTATTGAGGATTCTTGAGCAACATCAGTGCGTACCGCGATCGCAGGCTGGGAAGTTTCTTTAGTAGTTGCAGCAGCCGATTGTTCAGCGGCAGGAAGGTCCCAGTCGGCCACTGCGACGCGAGCACCGTAGTGGGCAAGGATCATGGTGGTTGCCTTTCCGATTCCCTTGCCTCCGCCTGTGACGATGGCTACTTGTCCGTCAAGTTGAAGGCTTTGTTGGTCCATGAGTACTCCTTTCCTTATAATTATTCCTTGGGATTAAGGTTCAGTCGAGCAACCTTTCTTTGATTTAAGGAATCACTGCCATCTGTAAGCTTCCATCATAATGCGGAACAGATGAGTGTTGGGAAAAAATCCCTTGACCTGTTCAGCCCCCGGACCCTGTGCGGCAACCAACACCTCCTCCGCCGTGTGATGACCGTCAATGACCACATGAGGTACGATATCTTGAACTTTCGGCGCAAGAGGAATTCTTAGGTCGTAGGAGTGGTCGGCAGTAAATAGAATTAGTGTGTCGGTATTTTTCATCCGCTCAGAAGTTTCACGAACTACCTTGTCCATTGCGACCAAACGCGAAAGACTCTTTTTCGCATCGCTGAAATGGTTATTCGATTCCACCATCAAGAAGAACCCTGCCGTATTTTTCTTGAGGATGTCGATAGCATTGCTTACGGTGTCACCTAAGTCGAAATCCTCCGACTCATAGAGAGCAACAATGCGGTTCCTTTGGCTGGCCACCTCTTGTAACAGTTGTGGGTTATCAATAAAGGCATACCCGCGTGCTGTCAGTTCCTCCTCTAAATTAATATTTAACTCCTGTGTCTGTTGCAAAATGACTTTACGTCCTGGCCCTATCACTACGTCTACACCATCCCCAAAACGCGGTTCGAGAATCTGGGCAAAGATATGGCCGTGCTTGCCTCGATCATTTGAATGGGCGTAGCATGCGGCAGGGGTTGCATCTGAAATAGGACTATTTGAAACTACGCCACTGGAAAGCCCTCGTTCTTCTGCGTATTCCAAAATCGACTTGAGAGGTGTCCCATCCTTCTTACCCCGTACCGCGTTGGATGCTTGTGAAACAACCCCGTTATGAGTTTTCTCTCCAGTCATGATGGCGGTCATGCCAGCGGCCGAGTCAGTGACCCAGTTGCTGGCCGTAGAAGTTTCTGAGAGACCCAGGTGAGGCATATTTTGAATAAAGAGCTGCTGTGGTTTTCCGTAGCCGTAGATACTGGCTGCATTAATAGTGCTAAAGCCTGTACCATCAGCTAGGAAAAGAATGATGTTTTTTGCACCGCCAGTTGGAATGCAATTCAATGCAGAGAAAGTAAGGGCGGAAAGAATACAGCTGCAGACAAGGAAACTTAATCGCAAATTGGCCTCCGTGAAAATAGATATGATATGAAGATTGTTCCTTAAACTAACTTGTGATGCAAGGGTGAGGCCACCCGACCTCTGAGTGTTCAGAGAATGAGCCGCTCGTTTCCTTGGCGTCGAGTGACGTGCTTCCGGTCTAAATATTCAAGCAGCGGAATGGCGTACTTGCGTGAAACCCCAGCTAGGTTTTTGAATTCTCTCACGTTGATTGTTGTTTTTTCTTTCTTTAAATCTGTCAGGCGGTTCCGCAAATCTTTTAGGGCGTCTTGATGAAACATTAGGTCTTCCGTAATCCTGACGAGAGATTTCTCCTTGATCAGAATTTGCACGATGGGAACTGCGCGCTTCCGGTCAAGCCCTGCTTTTACTAGCACATCTTTTATGCTTGGTGCGGTAAGTCCCGCTGTTTTAAAGGCACGGCTGATGATTTGCTTGGCCTGCGCCTCGTCTTCTTTGAGGATGATCTTGTGACTTTCAAGCTTGATGGTTTCCCCTCTAGCGATGATCTTTTTCTCTTTTTCTAATTGTGCTAAGAGAGCTTCAAAGATAGATTCACTAATCATAGTTTCTTCGGGAGGGGAAGACGGAGTTTTTATTAAGGAAAAAGTTTTGAACCGTAATTCTTGTTTTGGGGCCCCTGTGAGCAGTGGCCTTTCCTGGTGGAATCGTTTGAGATAATCAAGGACGCGTTCCGTGAGCACCTTACGTAATTCCTCATGGATAAATCGGATTGGGTTAGTTGAGACTTTCCGTAGTTTCCCGGAGGACTCCAGGGATATCAGGGATATTTCTATTTCTTTTTTGCACCAGCCGGTGCGTGCCTGGAGGTCTTTTCCTGTTGTAACTCTTCGATACTGTGAATAGGCTGACAGGCACTCTTCGGAAGATCCACTTGCGAGCTTACCTAAGAAATTTTCCAAATTTAACTCGTTTTTCCGGTGGCGTGGGGCACGGTTGTCCAACACGACTCCACCACCTAATGTGGTTAATGGGGAAAATTGCCGAATGATGAATCGGTCACCTAGAACGGCCACGGCAGGTTCGGTGAGGCGTAATTGCGCGAAACTACTTTCTCCTGGGCGGATCAGTTCTCCTTGCAGGGGCATTACTTCAGCTTTAATTTCTGAAGTCCCAAGGTGCAGACGAACTTTTGAGCCGGCTTTAAGCGGAGGAGCTGCTTCGAGTAGCTCCAGGCTAGAATCTATTCGCCGAGTTGGCCGAAGGATATCCGGAGCTGCCAAGACCATCCCACGGGCGAGCTTTGACTTGTCAATACCTGCTAAGTTAATTGCCGTGCGTTGTCCTGCTTGAGCCAGGTTTGCATTCTCAGAGTGAATCTGGATGTTTCTCACCCGCGCCTTTTGACCTAGGGGCAAAATTTCTACTTCTTGATCTTTTTCAATTTTTCCACTAGCCAGAGTACCAGTTACAACAGTTCCAAATCCCTTCATAGTGAAGGCACGGTCGATAGGTAGGCGCAGGAGGCGCTCAGCGTTTTTTGATGCAACTTTTTCAGCCATCCTGCGCAGGGTATTTTTTAGTTCTTCCAACCCTTCTCCAGTGCGGACGCTTGCAGTAAGGATCGGCGCGTCTTCGAGGAAAGATCCTTTTAGGTATTTTTGTGTTTCCAGTCTAACCAGTTCAAGAAAATCAGGTTCGACTAAGTCTGATTTGGTAAGTACCACCAGTCCCTGCTTGACCTTGAGCAGGGAACAGATGTCAAAGTGTTCTCTTGTCTGCGGTTTAATAGATTCATCTGCTGCGATGACAAGCAATACCATATCGATCCCACTTATTCCGGCCAGCATATTTTTCACAAATCGTTCATGGCCGGGTACATCGACGAAGCCGACTCGCAGTTCTTTGTCTAGGTCGAGATGGGCAAAACCCAAATCAATGGTAATTCCGCGGCGTTTTTCTTCAGCCCATCGATCTGGGTTAGTCCCGGTTAGAGCCATGACTAGAGCTGATTTTCCGTGATCGATGTGGCCCGCGGTACCTACAGTTAAAGATCTTTTCATAGCCTCCTTATTATGAGGCAGGCATGCGTCTAGGGTAAAGGGTTCCCGTGGCCGTGGTGTCTAATTGACAGCGAGAGCCGTCCGGAACTAAACTGGCAAACTTGAAGTTTGCCTGAATAGAAATACATGTCCTTATTTTTATCGTGCGATTTTTCGCAGATACAAAGATGGTCAGAGTAAAAGAAGGAGTGGGTGATGCGAATAAGTGAAGCAAAAATTAAACGGATGAGCAATCTTGCGGATTCCCGGGGAGTTATCCGGGCTGCTGCAATGGATCAGCGAGGTTCGCTGGAAAAGGCGATCAAAAAGCATACTGGAGCCACCAATGTTTCAGCTGCTTTAATGGAACAGTTCAAGATGGCGGTTTCAAAACTTCTGACACCGCATGCGAGCGCCATTTTGCTTGACCCAGAATACGGGCTGCCTGCCTCGCAGCAGCGCGCTGCGAGTGCCGGGCTACTGCTGGCCTATGAGAAAAGTGGGTATGATAATAATCGCCCTGGACGCCTGCCTGATCTTCTGTCCGAATGGACTGTCCGCAAAATAATGGACCAGGGGGCGGATGCTATCAAGTTATTGCTTTATTATACTCCATTCGAAGATGCCACCATTAATGCTGAGAAGCACTCGTTTGTCGAGCGCGTAGGCGTGGAGTGCAATTATCATCAGATTCCTTTTTTTCTTGAGTTTGTCGGCTACGATCCAAAAGGGGGAAGTGGAAAGGATCCTGAGTATGCTATCCAGAAGCCGGAAATTGTTACCAAAAGTGTCAGTGAATTTTCGAAGCCGGAATATCATGTTGATGTATTGAAGATCGAAATACCTGTCAACCTTCAATATGTTGAAGGGGCTCGTTCCTCCAAGGGTTCCACAGTATACAGTCGCCCCGAAGCGCTGGATCACTATCGACGGGTGGCTGACGCCGCAAAGAAGCCATTCATTTACCTGAGCGCGGGTGTAAGTAATGATCAATTCTTGGAAAGCTTGGAGATGGCTGCCGAAGCAGACGTCCGATTCAACGGAGTTCTTTGTGGCCGTGCTACCTGGCAGGAAGGTATTCCGCTTTATGCAAAGCAAGGACGGGAAGCTCTTGAGGAGTGGCTCGCCGAAACTGGTGTGCGTAACATTGAGGCTCTAAACGAGCGCCTGGCTGCGGCCTCTCCTTGGTTTGCCAGCTATGGAGTTGATGCTCCCGATAAGCTACTATCCGAGTAAGGCTAGTTAATTTTTCAAGAGAGCGAGAGGTCGTTGCTTGACTTAACCAAAAAACGTTGTGGTTGGACGGAGGTGGGCCGGAAAAAGGTTGACCCACTCATGATTATTTACCACGACATGGAGTGGGGTGTGCCACTCCACGATGATCATAAGTTATTTGAGTTTTTGGTCCTTGAGGGTGCGCAGGCAGGCTTGAGCTGGATGACCGTACTAAAAAAGCGCGAGAACTACCGTGAGGCTTTTGACCAGTTCGACCCGCAGAAGGTTGCCCGTTACAATAAGGTAAAAATCCTCAAGCTCCTGGACAACAAGGGTATCATTCGCAACCGGATGAAAATAGAGTCAGCGATTGCGAATGCCAAGGCCTATTTGAAGGTGCAAAAGGAATTTGGCAGTTTTGATGCTTACAGTTGGCGTTTTGTGGATGGAAAACCCATTATTAACCGCTGGAAAGCTCTGTCTCACATTCCTGCTACTTCGCCGGTTTCTGATGTCTTCAGTAAAGATTTAAAGCAACGCGGTTTTTGCTTTGTAGGCTCGACCATCACTTATGCCCACATGCAGGCTGTTGGGATGGTAAACGATCATACAACTGATTGTTTCCGGTATCGGGAGTTGGTTCGGAAGTGAGAGACATCAGGATGGAAGATGGCTCACCGAAGTAAATCTTCCAATTGAACTGATTGTTCGGTTTTCTCGTCGCGGTATTTTACGATAACAGGAGAATAGATGGAAAGGTTCCACTCTTTGCCACGACCCTTACTTATAGGGCGAGAGCCGGGGACGACGACGGCATTGGGCGGAATCTTCAAGGGCGAGCCATCCTTGCGGCGATGGACTTGATTGTACACGAGGTCATAAACGGGAGTTCCACCAGTAAGGATTGTTCCAGCAGCGAGAATTGCACCTTTTCCCACGATCGTGCCTTCATAGATGCCGCAATTTCCTCCCACCAGCACTTCGTCTTCAATAATGACGGGCATTGCACCAACCGGTTCTAGCACACCGCCAACCTGTGCCGCGGCGCTAAGATGGACCCGCTTACCGATTTGCGCACAAGAGCCAACTAGTGCGTGTGAGTCAACCATGGTGTCATCGTCCACATAGGCGCCAACGTTAATATACATGGGTGGCATGCAGGTGACGCCTTTGCCGACAAAAGCACCGTCCCGTATAGATGATCCCCCAGGCACCAGGCGTACGGAATGCTCTGAACCCAATTTCCGTACTGGGAAGGTATGTTTGTCATAGAAAGAAATTCCACCACCAGGCATCTCAACAATCCGACCGATGCGGAAACCAAGCAGGATTCCTTTCTTAACCCAAGCGTTTACCTGCCAGCCACCCTCTGTTGGTTCGGCGGCACGCACGCGGCCGTCGTTCAAGGCATGACGCAACTCATCGACAACTTGATAGCAGTGCTCGCCGTAGTCTTCGGGGTGCATCTCAGAAAGTTCTTCGATCTGTTGTTTCAGGGTCATTTGACTATTCTCACCGGAAGGTAATCGTAAAGGTACCCTTGTTATTTTGTAGACACCTCCAATTACGCAGGTGCCTTCCTCCGCCTTAAGAGTGACAGGTCGTAGAGGATCTTTCTGAGCCTGTCACGATTCTCCGTCTGCATGGGTACCAGCGGCAGACGATAAAATTCTTTGATAAGTCCCATCATTGCCAGCGCTGCCTTCACAGGTATTGGGCTACTTTCGAAGAAATTTGCCTGCATAAGGGGCAACAAGTGAGCGTGTAACGCACGCGCTTCACCCCATTGGTTTTCTAGAGCTAAACGAACGAGTTTACTCATTAGCCCTGGGGTTTCGTTGGCAGTAACTGAGATAACACCTACACTTCCAATACTGATCATGGGCAGAGTTAGGGTATCGTCACCCGAAAAAACGCGGAAGGAGGGTTCTGCGGTGCGGATAATTTCGCTTACTTGAGTTAGGTCTCCTGAAGCTTCCTTTATGCCAACAATGTTCTGAATTTTTGATAGGCGTAAAATGGTTTCAGGGGCAATATTTGAAGATGTGCGACCTGGAACATTGTAGAGAATAATTGGCAGGTCAGTTGACTCAGCGATAGCGCGGTAGTGCTGATACAATCCTTCTTGCGTTGGCTTGTTGTAATAGGGAGAGACGGAGAGGATGCCGTCTACTTTGAGCGGCTGTATAGCCTGGATTAATTTTACGACCTTGTTGGTGCAGTTTCCGCCCGCCCCTGCGATAATGGGGATCCTTCCTTTAGCTTCTTCGATGACAAGAGAGATAATATGGGAGCACTCATCGTCTCCTAGTGTGGGTGATTCCCCCGTAGTTCCGCAGGGGACAAGAAAGTCAACGCCTTCCTGGAGTTGGTGAGCCACAAGCTTGCGCACGCCGGCTTCATCTATTTCGCCCTTAGAGAGAAATGGAGTTACTAGTGCAGTTCCACAACCACAGAGGTCACGAAGATCTGACATGACAATTTTCCTTGCCGGGAAGAATTTCAGAAAACTCGAATAGCCCCTTTTTTCCGACTACCCAACGGGCTGCATAAAGTGCACCTTCCGCGAAACCCTGCCGGCTACGGGCGGTGTGCCGAAGCTCAATCGTGTCGGCCTCACTGTCGAACCCCAATTCATGGGTGCCAGGGAAATATCCAGCTCGAACGGCAGGAACGGCAATTTCGCGCTCCGGATATATTTCATTGACCATTTTCTTAAGATCAAGCGCCGTACCGGACGGGATATCTTTCTTGAATTGGTGGTGTTGTTCGAGGAGGTACGGGTCGTACTGTGGTACCTGGGAGAAAAATTCTGCCGCAAGACGTGTCAAGCGATGGAAAAGTTGCATGCCGATGGAGAAATTTGCAGCGTACACCATGCCGACGCCGGCTTCTTCAATAATTTTCCGTACGCGAGGGAACTCCGACTGCCAGCCCGTTGTTCCGACTACCAGATTGCAGCCGATTCCAGCCACACGCTCAATATTGGTTACGGCAGCTTCAGGCGTGGTGAAGTCAACGCAAACTTCGATTTCACGGAAGTTCTTCTGAGTGATTCCGCTCCCATCCTTATTGGCGTCGATATCCATTGTCAGTCGTACGTGACAACCACGTTGCTCGGCTAGCTGGGCAATCATTTGTCCCATTTTTCCATAGCCTAGAATTCCCAAGTTCACAACTTTTGATTCAAATGAGGTTTTAGCAGTGTCCATTGGATTTCCGATTTGTCCTGATTTCTCTTAATTTAACCATCTGTTAGTCGAGATTACATGCTAGTCGAGATAGCCCTCCGAGCTCATTAATTCAGCATTAAGTAGGCTGGCTCCGGCTGCACCGCGAATCGTATTGTGCCCTAGGGCAACGTACTTGAACTCGAGAACTGGGCAGGAGCGCACCCTCCCGATAACCGTGGCCATGCCACCCTCAGTATATGCGTCAAACTTTGGCTGTGGCCGGTCTAATTCCTGTCGAACAATTATTGGATGTGGTGGGGCGCTTGGAAGTTTACGTTCCTGTGGGACGGAGCGGTACTCGTGCCATGCGGCAATGAGATCATCTCGTGTGGGCCGTGTTTTAAGGGCCACAGAGACTGCTTCGGTATGACCGTCCTCCACCATCACGCGGTTACATTGAGCGCTAATTACCCAGTCACCTTCTATTGTGGAGTCATTGGTGACCTCAGCGAGAATCTTCTTCGTCTCAGCTTCCACTTTTTCCTCTTCTCGGGCAATATAAGGGACAACATTACCTAAGATGTCAAGTGCTGGCACTCCTGGATAGCCTGCGCCTGAAATGGCCTGCATGCTCGTCATTAGTATTTTTTCCAAGCCAAAATTCTTGTCCAGCGGAGCGAGTGACATGGCAAGAAAAATCGTCGTGCAGTTAGGATTTGTAATGATTGCACCCTTCCAGCCTCGATTCTTCCTTTGAATTTTGATCAATGATAGGTGATCCGAATTTATTTCCGGGATAATTAGTGGAATGTCAGAACTCATGCGGTGGTTTCCAGAGTTTGAAACTACTACATGACCCGCATTGGCGAATTCGGTTTCGACTTCACCAGCGACATTAGAGTCGAGCGAAGCAAAAATCAGTTGTGGAGCTCCCGAAGGATTACAGTGATTAATAGAGAGTTTACCAATCTTCTCAGGCATAGGTTCATGCAGGCGCCATGAGCACCCGTCGATATATTTCTTTCCTGCGGAGCGTTCCGAAGCTGCAACCCAGGTCACCTGGAACCACGGATGATTTTCTATTAGACTGATAAGTCGTTGGCCAACTATGCCGGTGGCACCAAGGATTCCAACTTCCACTTTCCTCATTTTCTTTCCTCTATTGTCCTTCTCTAATCTTTTCGTTCAAGCGTCGAACAATTTTTGCGTAAAGATCTACAGCTTGGAGAATCTCTTTTTTGGAGATTGCCTCCTCTTTGGTGTGGGCTAAACTTACTGAACCTGGGCCTATTAATAGGGGTTTTCCCCAGTTTGAAAGCCAAGGGAGATCGGTGCAGAAGGGAAAAGCCTCAATATCAAAGCCATCGAGTGTTTCCATGAGCAGCATAGGAGAATCAGAAAGAACTTCAATTTCTGCCCGGTCCCCAATCAATTTTTCTACGTTTTCACGAAAGCCCCTTCCTTCCTCTGCTACGCGGAAAAGGATCTGGGCCTGCGCCCTATCAGGAATTACATTTGCCGCACGCCCTCCAGAGATCAAGCCAATAGTATAGGTGGTTTTCCCCATCACAGGGTGTTGAGGGAGGTTCATTTTCCTAAAGTCCAACAAAATATCAAGCAGTTTTTCGATGGCCGATTCCCCTAGATGAGGGTAGGCCGAATGAGCCATTCTACCCTGAGTAGTGAGTTCAATTCTCAGGGCTCCTTTTGTTCCCAGAGCTAGTCGGTTGTTGGTTGGCTCGCCATTTACCATATAGCGAGATCCGGG
>CAZSDV010000013.1:0-4238 GCA_964605715.1 uncultured Acidobacteriota bacterium | reverse complement strand
GGAGCCTGGTTTGCTTTCCTAGCCCCCTCGCTTGTAGTTTCTTCACCTACGAGATAAAGAAGGCCAAAGTTTGTGGCACCTTCAGCAAGCAGCTTCTCCGCCGCACCAATTTGCGAAGCCAAAACACCTTTTGCATCGCAGGACCCTCGCCCATATATGTTGTTTTCGTCTTCACTTGCTGGAAAGTAAGGAGGCACAGTATCCATGTGGGTGCTCATCACCACGTTTGGAGTACCATGCCATGCCCACAAATTGGCCCGGTCGCCAGAGACCGCCAGAAACTCAGTTTCAAATTTGAGCTCCTGAAGGTAGTCGCGCAGGTAATGTGCTACTCGCGACTCATTGCCAGTAACGGATTCCATGTTCACCAGCTCTTTGGTCAGTTCGAAAACGTGCAAAAAATTCCCTTTCATAAAACTACTAAGTTTGAATTTAACTCCCATAAAGCAAAAAACGGGCTAGCCGGTGAACTATCCCGCTAACCCATCCCTTTAGAGGAATTTCAGGGAAAACGATATAGCCCTCCATCCGTTTGGATGACAGTCCCAGGGATTTAGCCCCGGTAACCAGCCTGAAAGGCCTAGGGCTCCTTTCTAGCTTCGGCGGGCCTCCCCTTTTACCGCTTGTCGTTGGACCCTAGCCCTCCTAACGGGTACTCATGGCGGCCGCGCCTCTATTCGTTCCTGCTCTATACTAAAAAGCCGAACACCTCAATCTAAATCACTGGCTCCACGCGCGTCAATTGTAATCCTAACTCACCGGCAACATTTTCCTGCTTCTATACCATTAGCTTCCATGGTTTTCTATATTTGCGGGTAAGAAGGCTTTTTGCTCTAGTATCTCCTCCGATTATTTCTTCTTTGGTTGCATCCCAAACAATACGTTGATTGCTGCGAAGGGCCACATTGCCTAGCTGGCACACGCTTGTGGAACGGTGGCCGATCTCAATGTCAGATCGGGGAAGTTTACGGGACTTTACCGAGTCAAGGAAATCACGCACATGATCTTCATGGGAGTTGTTAGTGCTTCTCATTTGGATAGACTTCATGCGGCCTATTTGCTCCTTAGGTCCATGAACGAGCGATGGCTTACCTACTTCCGGATACACCTCAAATCCGCTTCGATCCACAAATAGAGTTCCTGTGGTGCCGTGAAATTCAATACCATAATCTTTGTTGTACATCGAATTTCCATTGCAAGAGCGGCTCTCGTAAACACAAATCCAGCCAGGGTACTCAAAAGTGACTTGAATCGTGTCCGGAGTATCTCGATTGTCCTTGATGAAGTATTTACCGCCGCAAGCAGAAACAGTCTTGGGTCCATCGACCTTCATGGCCCACTGGACGATGTCGAGTAAGTGGACACCCCAGTCGGTCATCATGCCACCTGCGTAGTCCCAGAAATAACGGAACGTGGACCAGCGACCCTGTCCGACACCAAACCGGTTGATATTGAAAGGTACTTTGGTGGCAGGCCCCAGCCACAGGTCCCAGTCTAAACCTTCCGGGGGAGTGGAGTCGGGCGGATCCCCGATTCCTTCGGGGAATTCATTGAAGTAATTCCATGTTTTCACGTAGCTGATCTTACCGATGGCCCCTTCTTGTATTAGCTGAACGGCCCTCTGGAAGTGAATACCTGAGCGTTGTTGTGTTCCTACCTGTACGATCCGATTGTATTTACGGGCAGCCTCCACCATCTTTCGGCCCTCTTCCACTGCCACCGAGATTGGCTTCTCGACGTAAACATCTTTACCGGCTTTACAAGAAAGGATGGCTTGTAGCGGGTGCCAATGGTCAGGAGAGCTGATAACAATTGCGTCAATGTCCTGACGGTCAAGTACTCGGCGGAAGTCACTGTAGGACTCAGGTTTATTTTCTGTGAGTCCTAGAGATTCCTCAAGGTTCGGCTTATAGACATCACAAAGCGCTGCCACTTCCACATCTGGTTGCCTCAGGAAGTCTCGTAAATTTGCACGTCCCATGCCTCCCATCCCTACGAAACCGATCCTTATGCGGTCATTCGCACCTGGAGGACTTGCAGGTCTGCTAGATGCGGATAGAGGAGAGTTAGAAGCGATCATTCCTGCACCTGTCGTCACCAGGCCTGAGCGCTGAATGAAATCTCGCCGACTTACTTTTTTTGCCATACTGCGCCTCCTTGTGTTGTGCAGGTCACCTTGAATTAGGCTTGGTAACGGAAGGAACTCATCATCATATTAAAGCTCGATGACCTCCTCTTCTGCACTGAAAACCACCACGAGATTATGGCATATTTTCAGTTAGTTAGTTCATATTCGGATCATTAAAATCGGGAATCTTATTTAACCTTTTCGGCGCTTTTTAGGGAACTCGTAATTTTAGAGTTTCAAGGGCACCTTTTCTTGTACTGTTCTTGACGTGTTTATTTCTATCAGAATAACTGATATGGAAATTTCGTTTCCTTCTCGCTATTACAATGACTGAATGGTCCTTACCTCCTATAATGGTGTACCAGTGTGGCTGCTCCTTGTTAACGTGGCCTCTGCTTCTATGTAAACTTTAGTATTCTCAATAAAAAAGGGAAGCATGGTGGGAAAATTTTCTTATACCACCCTCCCGTCTCTCTGGGGTGAATTGCTGGTTACATCGAGCCCGCTTGGTGTGACAGGTCTTTATTTCATGGATTCTGGTGATCCTCGGGAGGATCTTGCGAAGATGTGTGTCCAATTGGATAAAACGGAGGCTGTTGAATCTTCCTCGGTGCACTTTGGGGTCCTCGAAGAAATCACTGCCTATGAACAGGGGAAGCTTGTTTCGTTTTCGGTTCCGCTAGACTTAAGAGGAACACAATTTCAACTCGATGTTTGGAGAAAGCTCTCGCGCATCCCCTATGGCGAGACCCGTAGTTATGGAGATATCGCTCGTAGTCTGGGGCGTCCGCTTTCTTCCCGCGCGGTCGGCATGGCGAACCACTCGAATCCTGTAGCCTTAATTGTTCCTTGTCACCGGGTTGTGCAATCTGACGGGTCATTGGGGGGGTATGCAGGTGGAGTGGATTTAAAGCGCCAGCTTCTAGAGCATGAGCAACTCCTTAAGCCCTACACCTTTACCCCTGGATATGAGTAGTTTTTTTAGGCGAAAGAGAGGATTGAGCAAAATGGATTACAGGATATTACCACGAACGCAGCTCAAGGTATCGCGCCTTTCAATGGGAACCATGACCTTTGGGTCTCAGGTTTCCGAGGCGGACTCTATCCGTATGGTGGATATGTGCCTGGAAGCCGGCATCAACTTTTTTGATACGGCAAATATTTATAACGGCGGTGAGTCGGAGAGAATCGTGGGGAATGCCCTTAAGGGGCGCCGGGGAAAGGTGGTCCTGGCCAGCAAGGTACGTGGAAAGATGGGTGACGCTCCCGATGACGTAGGCCTTTCAAGGCGGGCGATGCGGAAAGCCCTTGAGGCCAGCCTTAAGTCGCTCCAGACTGATTATCTGGACCTTTACTATCTCCACATGCCTGACTACGATGTTGAAATTGCGGAGACACTTGAGACTATGGCGGAATTTGTCCAAGAGGGAAAAGTGCGATTCCCAGCTATCTCAAATTATGCTGCCTGGCAGGTGATGCAAATCCTGTGGATTTGCGAGAAGCAAGGATACCCGACGCCCTACATCTCCCAGCCAATGTACAATCTGCTGGCCCGTAGTATCGAGGAAGAATACTTGCCTTTCTGTATGGAATATCAGATTGCCGTGATTCCTTATAACCCATTAGCCGGAGGGATCCTGACCGGAAAGCACGAATCAGCGGCACCTCCTACATCCGGTACGCGCTTTGATGGAAACAAGATGTACCTTGATCGATACTGGCATTCAGATTATTTCCAGGCCGTGAGAGAAGTCGGAGTTATTGCGAGCGACGCCGGAATCACTCTCGTTGAACTAGCTTTTCGTTGGCTTCTAAGTCAATCAATCGTGGATTCGGTGATTTTGGGCGCGTCGCGGTTAGGTCAGCTGGAAGCTAACCTGAAGGCTTGCGAAGGGAAGCCCTTAGATGATGTCACGCTCGCGCGTTGTACTGATGTTTGGAAGCAACTGCGTGGCGTTACTCCGAAATATAATCGCTAAGTATTCTATCCTCCTTGCCCAGTACCATCCATAAACACCAGCAAGGTGAAATGATTGGCCTCACTGGTGCGTCGACTCTTACATCCATTCCTGTCGGCGTTGCCAGATGCCGTCGGCGCAACGGAGTGCCA
>CAZSDV010000012.1:40947-43198 GCA_964605715.1 uncultured Acidobacteriota bacterium | reverse complement strand
ATCCCGTCTTTAAATTCTAGTTGGGTTTTTCTGGAAAAGTATTTAAACCCACGTAGCTCGCTTGATTTTAGTTTTAACAAGGTACAACTCCCCACAGGGTGATTAAAATGGAAGTTGACAGAAATGCTTCTTCGCTATCGTTGCCAAAGAAGGGAACAGATTGTATTCATTGCATAATTTAAGCCGCTTAAAGTCCCAGAGAAATGATAACTCATGATTTCAAACAGGGATCCCTGAATGGGATTGCAGGGAACCATCGTAATCAATTATGAATGACTTGGAAGTTAGCGTCTAACACTCTCGAATTAAGTGTTCTTGCAACTCTTGTAAGATGTCGATCAGTTAGCTTTAGAAGTAGCTCGAGTCGCTTTGCAGATGAATCCTACTACATCAATCAATTAGATCCTAGTAAAAAATACCATAAAATAAACTAGAAATGCTTACGTTTACTGTACTAATGCGTACTCTTAATAAATTAATTGAATAAAATATTGGCAGTGATAATTATACAAAAAGGGCAAAGAAACATAAAAGAAATTACAATTCTTCAATATTATTTTTAATTTCTTCGTACGTGGATAAACTAATTTTGAATATCGTTTTTGAATCTCTTCTTTTTGCAAATGGAATTTTCTTCGACTCACCAAAAGAAATTATTTCTTGCTGATCTTGTCCCCAATTAATTTTTATGGATACAGAGGGTGAACTTAACCCGTATCTTGAAAGTGAGACTGGCTGGTCTGTAACAAAATTTTCAATCTGAATTCCACTGAGATCTGTTAAAAATTTACTTATTTTATCCTGGTCAGGTTTAACTTTTTCTCCCGTTATGGATTCCCAACTTGAATCCTGTTTTTCTAATTTTATTTGTCGATCAGGGGTTTTAATTTCAATGATCTGTATATTGAATGTTTGAAAATCAAATAATTTATTATTTCGGAAATCAACAGATGGCTTTTTAAACTGATTTACAAGGGAATCAAAAACCGTAAAAATAGGCCCTTTCCCCTTCTCCATTGCGAAGTAGTGGGATTCATTGGTTTTTTTCCCAATCCAAAGTTCTGATTTTCTCTTTTCTTCAATGGTACGTATTCGGAGATTTGGCCTGGAGAGTCCGTATTTAGCAAGGTTGCCTGGCACTTCCTTAACTACGCTTTGCATTTGTCCGTTATCCAAGCTAGCGACAAGGCCCTCTATGGCTGACTCATCAGTTCGAACTGGAGGAGGGAGGTTTAGTTGCCATTCTTTATTTATATTTTTAAAAAATTCTATTGGATTGCTTCCGTTTAAAATTTGTAGTTTTGTAATTTTGGATTTATTAAATTGGAGAATTCTTCGATCGCGAAAGTCGAAAAGGGGTTTAATTAATGAACTTTTTTGCTGAAAAGAAAGCTTTAAAATTTGACTGCTTGTGTTTGTCTGGGCGTAAAAATTGCTACCAGTTGGAGTTTCAGCTCCAAGACTAAGGGTGAGATTTCCTAGATCATTCTTTAGCTCCACCTCAATAATATCCGTAGGAGGGTTTAGGCCGTACTCATCAATTGAAGATGGCTTGGAGTTAATGACCTCCTCAGATGAAAGGTTAATAAAGGATCGCAACCATGCAGAAATTGCTGAATGATCAACATCGAGTTTCCGGGGGGAGGTAATTTTCCACTCAGTTTGACCCCTTTCAAATTTTATTATCTCGCTACTAGCTGCGGTAAGTGATATTCCTTTAATTTTAGAATCATCAACATCCCAAAGTTTACTTTCATTTTCTGTGTTTTTTAGGGTTTCTTGTTTTTTCTTATCTAGTAAAAATAAAATTAATGAAACTGCAACTAATACAACAAAAGCAATCCCGCGATTTCGATACTTCTTGCTCATCGCCGCCCCCACCAAACACTAAAACCAATGGAAAGAATCAGTAATGGGATTAGTAAAAGGGTAAGAAAGCGAATTTTACCCATTTGCGCTTGGTTTAAATTAAGTTGCTGGGATTCAGGTGTTTTTGGCCGAATTGATATCAAGTCTTCATCGTCAGAAAGCCAGTTAATCATGTTGAGAAATAAGTCGGCGTTTCCGTTAAAACTTATTACGGCATTAACAGCAAACCGAGAAGTTCCTACCACAACAAAGCGGCCTTTTCTGTTTTTTGGTGAAGGAGGGTTATTTATTCCTGCAGGTTGATCAGGAGATTTGCTTTGGGTTGCATCAATCGTCCCAGCAGCTCCAAGAGTAAACGGGCCCCTTGCGTCGAGACCTTTTT
>CAZSDV010000012.1:1583-40937 GCA_964605715.1 uncultured Acidobacteriota bacterium | reverse complement strand
CTTTTTGATATTTAAGAGGCTTTCTTGTTCGAGGTTGGGTCGCTGCCCAACTCTGTGAGGTGCTCTTGAACAGTGATTGAACATCAGCACCTGATCCACCGTCACCCTTAATATCAAGAGTCCTGGTTTCCGGGAAAATGGTAGCAATATTTTTAAGATCATTGACTATTACATGTGAATCGTAGCTACTGACTAATGGCATTAATTCATCAGCTCCAAAAAGTCGTGCAATTGGATTGGGATCGACGACTAGATTGTCTTTAACACTAACGTTCCAACCGCTTAGGAGCTCTGTTAATTGGGGAGTTCTATTCATATCCAAAAGAAATATCCCACTTCCACCACCTTCTATATAGGTATGGATATTTTCAATTTCAGATTGAAGGAGGTCATTTTGGGGCCCCGCAATAACCAATATTGAGCAGTCATCAGGAATGGAACTTCCTTGCATTAATGACAGCGTTTTTACTTGGTAGTTGCCTTGCTCAAGAAGTTCCTTAACTTGGCTGTAGCCCTCTCTCTCAGTATTTTCAAGATTTCTTTCGCCATGGTCTTGCAAAAAATATACATTTCGATCCGCACCCTTCAGGATTTGGATTAGGGTATTCGTAATGCCCTCCTCGGAGAGGTCTTGCGACTCTTGCTTTCGATCGCCAATTTGAACGATAGCAGTGCCATATCGTTTAATTTCAAGTTGGCGAGCAAGCGAAGGTTGCTTGTCCGGATTTACAAGCTTGACATTGAGTTTGCGTGAAAGAATCTTGTAAGAGTTTGTTAGATCCTGATGGCGAGGCAGCATTTCATCGCGGTCAAAAATAAATATATTCACATCTTGTTCAAGGGAGGCAAGGACTTTTTGCGTTTGAAGTGAGAGACTATACTGACCGCTAGGAGTTAAGTCGAGTTGTTGGTTGTAACGGTGGACAAACCAATTAATTACACCCAGTATTCCAACCGCAATTAATATATAAAGACCAAAGCTGAGGTGGTCAAATGTCTTTACAACCCATTTTTTCTTCGTCTTCCCCATCGACTACTACCTCCCCCTTATAACTTCCATTGATCTTGCTGTCAAAAATAATCCTAATGAAATGAGCGATAGATAGTAAACGCAATCGCTAATGTCCAGCACCCCCTTTGAGAAGCTTTCTAAATGCGTAGTTACAGAAAGATAAGATAGGATTTGCGAGGTAACCCCAGTCGAATAAACAGAAGTCCAGTCAAGGACCCACAGGAGAAGAAATAGCCCGAATGTCAAACTTCCTGCAATAATTTGATTACTTGTAAATGTCGAGAAAAGCATTCCAAGTGAAATTAATGATCCTCCAAAAAAGAGGAGTCCAAGGACCCCAGGGAGTAGTGGTTTAAAATTAGGATTTCCATAGAAAAAAAGTAGGCCAAAATAAATAAGAACAAGAAATATTAACCCTCCGTAAAGGGTTAGGGCGCCTAAAAACTTCCCTAGCAGAACATCCCAGTCGCTTACAGGTGAGGTTAGTAATAATTCAAGAGTCCCAACTTTTCGCTCCTCTGAATATAAGCGCATAGTCAGCATTGGAGTAAGGAAAAGACTTGTTACAGCAACATTCATCAGTAATGGCCGAAAGATCATTTCGTTAATATTCATAGCTGGCGGCATTCCACCAAACCTTGTAGCTTGTAGCGCCCTGCTTACAAATACAGCCACAATACTGTAAAAGAAAAATCCAAATATTATGGCGGCAATGGCTAAAAATATGTATGCGATTGGGGAAGTAAAGTAACTTGCCAGTTCTCTTCTGGCTACGGTTAGTATGTTTCGCATTTAAAGCATTTCCTCCAGTAAGATCTTATTCAATAAGAAAAAATACGAATATTATAAGGGGGTTTTCTCTTTGGGGTGTTCTTCAACGTTGGTAAGTTTAAGAAAAACATCCTCCAGGCTCATTCCGGCCAATTTCATTTCAAGTAATCCCCACCCTGATTGAACTATTTTTTGTGCGACTTGACTTCGGATATCATTTCCTTTTTCAGAACTAATTTCAAATATCACCGCGCCTGCTTCCTGCTTTCTTTCCTTGACCTCATGAACCCCCTCAATATCCTGAAGGGCCAAGGAAATATCAGAAGGTGGGCCCTCAAGGGTAACCTGGATTGTTTGAAAACCTCTCAGGCGAACCGTAAGATTCTGTGGGGTATCGGCAGCTACAACGCTTCCCTCATTGATGATGATCACCCTGTGGCAGGTTTGCTCCACTTCTGGGAGGATGTGGGTACTCAGAATGATGGTGTGATCACCTGCTAAGTCTCCAATAAGTTGCCTTGTCTCTAATATTTGCTTGGGATCAAGACCTGCAGTTGGTTCGTCTAAAATTAAGACATCGGGAGAGTTGATCAATGCCTGGGCAAGTCCTACGCGCTGACGGTATCCCTTTGAAAGCTTACCTATTACCTTGTATCGTACATCCGAAAGGGCGCATTTTCTTTCCACCTCAGTAACACGATCTTTCAAGTGAACACGGGGGATTCCCTTAAGCCGACCAACAAATTCCAAATAGCCATTAACTCGCATTTCTGGATACACAGGAGGGATTTCTGGAAGATAACCAATGCGTTTCTTTGCTTCAATTGGATTTTGAGAAACATCATAGCCATCAATCAATGCTTGACCTTCAGTGGGATCAAGGTACCCAGTTAAAAGTCTCATGGTAGTTGTTTTTCCTGCTCCGTTAGGGCCGAGTAAGCCAAGTATCTCGCCCTTTTCTACCTTAAAGTTAATGTTGGACACGGCCTCACTTGGACCAAAACGCTTAACAAGATTAATGGCCTCAATCATGGTTTTAAAAACCTCTTTTATTTGTTAATTGCCTTGCAACGGGTTTTATTTTAGAAAAATGTTAATTCCCAACCGGAGATAATAATATAAATAAACAAATTAATTTCGTCGAGATGCAAAATAGAAAGATATCATAGTCTACGAGGATAGTGAAAAGTTCAATTTCTCCCCCAATCTATTTTCTAATACTAAGCTTTCATCAAAATTATTTATGAGAAGTTTTTTTGAAGCATCTCGAGGGATTGCCTCTTTTGGAATTAAACCAACAATTTCACTATTCCTGACTTTTACTCCCTTCCGTAACGATTCCTGTTTGATGGATTGGAATACTTTTTCAATTGATGTTTTTTTGTAATCAGTTATGTTAACTGATACTTGTACCAAATTTTTTGATCCAAGTTTTACCCCTATAGCCTTAATGCCAGGAAGGCCAGCATGTTTCTCATGATTATTTTCACGTATGTTCTTTGCAATTTGGCGTGCAATTCTTACATCCTGGGTTTCCAAATTTACATTAAAAGCGATCAAGAAATTACGGGCACCCACAAGAGTTGCTCCTGCCGTAGGGTGTAGTTGTTTTAATCCAAAATCAGGAAATTGAGTCGGATCTGTTTTTATTTTTTCCCGAAGAAGTTCAAACTGTCCTCGCCGAATATTTTCCAACTTAAATCGATCTTTTTTTCGGGAGGCAGCTCCGTAAAGATATATGGGTAATCCATATTCCCGAAATGCGTCATCCCCAACTTTTTGAGCGATTTCAATGCAATCACAAAGACTAGTACCATTAAAAGGTATGAAAGGAACTACATCCGCAGACCCGATTCGAGGATGACATCCTGAATGCTTTTGTAGATTAATTAATTTGATTGCGCAACCTATTCCTCGCAAAGCTGCAAGGCCAACCTGGTCTTTCGTTGCAACAAACGTAACCACTGAGCGGTTATGATCCGGGTCAGAGTGTACGTTGAGCACCATCACCTCAGGTCCGCTTAAGATTGCGCCAACAATAGCTTCTATGACAGGACGAGAACACCCCTCACTGAAATTAGGAACACATTCTATTAGGTTCTTAACGTAACCCCTCCTGCAGTAAGGAATGGTATTTTTTAGGTAATGATTGGGGCTTGCCATTGTAATTGGTGATAATGTGCGCTGTTTTTCCTATTGCTAATAATTTGTTTTCATTATCTCGAAAAATTTTATATTCAAAATAAAGAATTCTTTTTTTCAATGATTGAAGGTGTGTATGTATGGTTAGCATGTCATCATAATAGGCAGGGGATCGATACCGACACGTTGCCTCTGCTACGCTAAGCAACAAACCATCTTCTTCCATATCCTTGTAAGTAAAGCCTGTTTTCCGGCAATAATCAGTACGGCCAACCTCAAACCAAACAAGGAAGTTTGCGTAATAGACTATGCCCATTTTATCTGTTTCTGAGTAGCGAACACGTATTGAGGTCTGAGACGGCACCGGATTTTGATAAAGTTCCAATTTATTTTTCATGGGGATACAATACTCGTTGCATTTTTGAAAGCAAATAAACCAGGAATATTATTAGCTTTTTACATTTTTTACGATGTATTCGATTATTTGGTTTGTATTGGAGCCCGATTGAAATATTTCCGATAGGCCAGCTTTCTTAAGGGAGGGGATATCCTCATCAGGAATAACTCCCCCCGCCAGTATTATTGTATTTTCAATTTTCATTTTCTTGGCAAGGTTTAGTATTCGCGGTAGTATCGTGTTATGAGCCCCTGACAAAATAGAGATGCCAATTACATCAACGTCTTCCTGAACCGCCGCATTAATAATTTGCTCTGGCGTCTGCCTTAGCCCCGTATAGACAACCTCCATTCCAGCATCACGCAATGAACGTGCAATTATTTTTGCTCCACGATCATGTCCATCGAGCCCTGGTTTCGCAACAAGAACTCGTATTTTCTTTTGAGACATTGTTTTCCTTAGATTCCCATTTAAGATAAGGTTCTTTGATTGATGCTAGTGGTATCCCGTTTCCTGATAGGTTCCAAAAACACTCTTCAATATATCGCACATTTCCCCTACGGTCGCATACGCACGAACACAATTCAAAATATACGGCATTATATTGTCTTTTCCTTTAGCTGCCTCTGACAAGGCATTAAGTGTTTCGTTTACTCTATCAATAGATCGTGATTTTCTTACTTGATTTAACCTATCTCGTTGATACTTAGCTCCGGCTTCATCGACTTTTAAGGTATTTAATGATCCTTTTGGGGCTTGTGGCGTCTCTTCATTGAATATATTAATTCCAGATACTTTTATTTTTCCAAGGTCCATTGCTTTTTGATATTCGTAGGAGGAATCAACGATTTCTCGTTGTGGAATTCCTTGTTCAATTGCCGAAACCATACCACCGCATGAATCTATTCTATCAATGTATTCAAGGCAAGCTTTCTCCAATTCTAATGTCATTTTTTCTAAAAAATAAGAACCCCCAAGGGGATCAGTCGTTTTGGTCACTCCGGTTTCGTGAGCCAGAATTTGCTGAGTCCGTAATGCAATTGTTGCTGCATTTTTAGTGGGTAGGGCCAAGGCTTCATCCAAGGAGTTTGTATGAAGAGATTGCGTACCTCCAAGAACGGCAGCAAGAGCTTGGATCGTTGTTCTAACAACATTGGCATACGGCTGTTTTGCTGTAAGTGAACATCCAGCAGTCTGCGAATGAAATCGACACTTTAAAGATGACGGATTTTTAGCCCCGAAACGTTCACGCATTACCTTGGCCCAAATCTTTCTAGCAGCTCGGTATTTAGCAATTTCTTCAAAGAAATCATTATGCGCATTAAAGAAAAAACTAAATCGAGGGGCAAATTCATCGATGCTTAATCCACGATTTACAGTCCATTGCGCGTATTCAATTCCACTCCTTAGTGTAAAGGCCAGCTCCTGTAAGGCCGTAGAGCCAGCCTCACGGATATGGTATCCGCTGATTGATACAGTATTCCATTGCGGTGTATTTTGTGTTCCAAATTCAATCGTATCCACAACAAGTCGCATTGAAGGCCTGGGAGGGAAAATGTATTCCTTTTGAGCCATATATTCCTTCAGGATATCGTTTTGGATCGTGCCGGTTACTTCATTCCAACTTATTCCACGTTTTTCAATTGCAACCAAATACATGGCCCATATAATTGCAGCAGGAGAATTAATGGTCATGGATGTGGCCACTTTTTCAACTGGTAAATCTTTTAGTAGTGCCTCCATATCTGCTAGTGAGGACACCGAAACTCCGCATTTTCCTACTTCACCCTCTGCTGCGGGATGGTCGGAATCGTAACCCATTAAAGTGGGGAGATCGAAAGCAATCGAGAGGCCGGTCTGTCCTTGCATCAATAAGTACCGAAGTCGTTGATTTGTCTCTTCAGGCGTTCCGTACCCACTAAATTGGCGTATCGTCCACAATCGACTTTGGTACATGTTGGGGTGAATCCCTCGCGTGTATGGGTATTCACCAGGTCTACCAAGGTCAACATCATGGTTAAAATCACGAATTTCATCTGGGCTGTACAGGGGCTTAACTCCAATGCCAGAAATGGTAGCGAAGTCTTTGGAATGTTCTTCGTTGATCAGCTTAGAGGACGCCTTTTGAGAAGATTTATTTTTTGAGGGGGGTCCAGGACTTCTTTTCATTTCTTTTCTTTTTGATTTCATATACACATTTTCGCAGAACTATTAAAAGTCGTCTAGTGTCTTGGGGAAGCAGTTAAAATGGGACATTTTGTAGATAACGGGAAATATCTAGTTGCCTGATTTTTAGGGGGTATCTCGGGAACCAGGAATATTCGGAACTGATTTTACTTGTCCAGTTTTGGCATCTGATGACTGGATATTATTTGCTTCTAGCGTTGTTCCCATACTTTGATTTAAGGCGGTAATAGACTTTGCATAATTAGAGCGTGATTGATTCCTATTCAACCTTGCTTGATCAAAATCTCTTTGAGCTTGTATTACAAAAAAAACGGTGGATTCACCTAATCTGTATTTTTTTTCTTCTGCAGTTAATGTCTGGTGGGCGAGTACCGCGGCTTTTTCCGATGCCTTTATTTCGGCTTTAGCCTGATTCACAGCAATAAGAGCATTTCGAACCTCTTGGCCAATTTGGTTTCGAGTACGTTGTGCGGTAACCCTCATTTGGCGTTCTACTAAAAGTGTGCGGGTGTAATCCGCTTGCGCTTGACGGTTCCGTATAGGAAAGCTTAGGGAGATACCGAAGGAATAGTCGGGAAAGATTCCATGGAACGATTGAGTAAGGGACTGACCAATTCCGCCTGGGGTAGATCCTATGATATTTCCCTGGGAATCTCGAATTACTCGATTCCCTGCAAGACCTGCTCCAGTGTAAGATCCAAAAAGATCAAGATTCGGGAGGAGAGCGTTACGCGATGATTTAACGGTGATCCTTTGGTTAGCTAAATTTACTTCGTTAACACTGACCTCAGGTCGATTTTCCATCGCCTTCTGGAGGGCATCCTTTAACTTTGGGACATCTGCAATTTGAGGGGATGGTAGATTATCTGATGCTTCAATCCGCGCTTCATCTAAGTTGGGATCAATTGTCCTGGAAATCTGATTTTTGATTAGATTTTCTTGTTGCTGAAGGAGTGTTTGAGCTGTTATTAAATCCCGCTCACGAGCGGCTACTTCAGATTCAGCTCGTACGACTTCGATAGGCGCTAACGTTCCGATTTCCACCTGTATCTTATTATCCCGTAAAGTCCTTTGGGCCAGCCTTAGTGACTGCTCGGATACCTTTACATTTTCTTGAAAATAGACCAAATCCCAATAGAGATCCAGTACTTGCGCGACCGCAACCATGACTTGCTGCCTAAACTGGTGATCAGCTAGCCGAAGGTTGTTTTTTGCCACTCTTATAAAGGGGGCATTAGCGCGGTAACCAAACCCCCTTAAAAGGGGTTGGTTTATTCCAATGAAAAATGAGCTATTTACTTCAGGATTATAGATATTAGTTAATGAATTTGTCGATTGACGTGCACCGCTTAGACCAACCGCATATCGCGTTCCTGTTAGAAATCTCTGAGAAAATGAGCCCCTGTAGCTAGTATTCTGGGTAACGGCATTAGGGACTCCCGTGATAAAAGAAATGCTTAGAGGCGTTTCCCGGCGGTCCCACCCCCAGGTAAAGGAGACAGTAGGATCAAAGCTCCCGCCTCCGCCTATATTAGTTGCTCCGCCTCCACCGATAAAACCTCCACCTCCACTGCTCCCACCAAATCCGGTCCCACCGACTCCGCTACCAATTGCCCCCGAAAATAATCCAGTAAGTGGTGCAGCGCCACTAATCCCTCTGGTTGCACCTCCTGATTTACTACGTAGAACTTCGGTTTGCGCAAAGCCCAATTCAAAACGACTCACTGCGATATTAAGGTTATTTTCAAGAGCAAGGGATATAACATCAGATGCCGCAAGTCGGAGTTTTCCATCCTGGATCATTTGATGAAGGCGATCTGTATTATTCAAGCGAGGCATCTCAACAAACCGTGGCATGTAAGGTGCTATAACATTAGGAAACGTACTAGAGCGAGAGAATGTTTGAAATTGCCCAAAGGCTGGGATAAGGGCAAGATGTAAAAACAAAATTAAAATGAATCCTGGGTGGATCCGATTTGAAAACATCATTAAATTACTTCCTCCTATCAACCTCGATATGGGGGGGTATCGAGTCCCTTGTCCTATTTGATGTTTTAAATCCTAGAGTTGGTGCTAGATTCTTTATTAAATTATATTGTCTGTCTGCGCCTTTTTGTAAATAAACCAATGGATTACTTGTCAATGATATCAGTTCGCCAAGTTAAAAACTTCAAAGAAAAAGTGTAACATTCCTTCGGCATTCTGACAACGGAAGGAAAGGGGTGCTAGTAGCAGTACGGCTACAAGGATAAAACACATAAGGAGCATGCCTGATGAGAAATTTACGCTTAGTTCTTTCCTATGACGGTACAGATTTTCATGGGTGGCAAATTCAACCGGATGCTGTAACTATTCAAGGCGCTCTTACTGAAGTAGCCCAGGATATTTTGGGAGAAAAAGTGGTAATCTACGGTTCGGGGCGTACTGATTCTGGTGCTCATGCTCTAGCGCAAGTTGCAAATTTCAATATTAATTCAAATATTCCCACAAGGAACTTACATAGAGCCCTTAATCGCTACCTTCCTCCATCCATCCGGGTCCACAAAACGGACGAAGTCCCACTTGATTTCCATTCGCGTTATAAAGCTATCTCAAAAACATATCAGTACAATGTATGGAATAAAGAAATATGCCCACCATTTCTTTGTCGATATGTCTACCACTATACATTTCCCCTTAACTTAGAATTAATATCTCAAGCAGCTTCCTTATTTGAAGGTGAGTTTGACTTTATTTCTTTTTCTGCGTCAAAAAAAACAAAAAACAATTACGGTTTAGAAGGACAAAATACCTTTCGTAAAATCCATCGTTCTCGGTTCCATTATAAGGGTGACTCATTACCATTGGTATATGAGGTGCAAGGAAGCGGATTTCTTCATCACATGGTGCGAAATATGGTTGGAACCTTACTTGAAGTTGGCCGTTTAAAGTTAAAACCAGATGACATAACACGTATTTTATCTTTAAAGAAGCGTTCTGAAGCAGGTCCAACGGTAGCAGCCAAGGGACTGGCTTTAGCTAGCGTAGAGTACTAGCCCTCCTTAGTAACTATGTATATATATTGTCAAAAGGATATCTAATAGAGAAATACTTAAACCTCATGTAGAATGGCATAGTCAATTTAGTTTAGTGATCACGAGATTTCAGTAAGACGAAAAGGCAACACCCATTGGATTCCACAAAACAATCAATTCGAAATAAAAAACCTGGCCAGAGAGCTTGCGATGTTAAGAACGAAAAAGGGAAATTATGCTGTGGGCATCTAAAGCGTTGGTACAGCGTTGATGAAATGACATTGTTATCGGTGGGGAAAAAACCTGAAATTTACCGTTGTGAACGCTGTAAGGCGCTGTATTATCCAGATCCAAAGGATGAATCTACGGCCGGACAACGTTATGAACTAAAAAAAGTTGGAATTTTTGGTGGTTTTTTGCGTGGATAACTTAATAAATCAACTGGCCACCAAGAGGCTTATGTTTCTTTAGTAAGGAAGTTACCAGAGAGCATTCCTTTTCCGTTAAAGGGGGGAGGGGTGATCGAACAGGCCCTCCAATAAGCCCCCTGTATTCCATTGCTGCTTTTATTCCCGCCACTCCAAATGGGATATTAATTTTACGACCCAAGCGACTCAATTCTCGTTGAAGTACCTGCGCTCTTTTCCAATCTTTCTTTAAAAAAGCGCTATATACTCCAATGCAGACATCAGGAACGAAATTTGAAATTCCCAATATTCCACCCGCTGATCCCCATCGCAAACCCTTCAACAGAAGAATTGGTGAACCCAAGAAAACCTTAAAGTTGGGTGGTGCGAGTTGGAGAATCCGCTTTGCATAGCTTGCATTACCTGAACTTTCCTTTATTCCGATAACGTTTGAATTTTGGCCAATCTTAGCAATGGATGACGGATCCATTTTAATCCCTGTAAATTGAGGTATCGAGTAGATCATTAAGGGAATTTGGACTCTTTCAGCAATTTCCTCATAATGAGCCATTAATGCGGAAGATGTCATTTTTGGGCGGAAATAGCTGGGCGTAACAACCAAGAGGAGGTCAACTCCCAGGTTTTCAGCTTTTAGACTAAGACGGATTGTCTCCTTTGTACTCTCAAGGCCAGTTGAGGCAATTAGTAATTTTGGGGGTTTTACTATTCGCCTTGCTGATTTATATAATTTAAGGCGTTCATCGGGACGCAAATAAGGCATTTCGCCAGTGGATCCACAAATCACAAACCCATCCACGGGAAGTTGGGTTAATCGTTGAAGATTTTCTTCAAACGATTTAATTTTAATATTCCCACTAAAGTCCATGGGCGTTGTAATGGGGATAAAAATTCCATGAAGTCCGTTAATTGAAAATTTCTTTTTTCTCAATGCAACTTTCGTGACGTCTTTGGGTAATTGTTCCTTATTTGGAATTATGATCTTGAATCTTTAAACTGATTATTTAGGGATTGCAGGCTATTAACTGGAAACCCTTTGATCTGTAGTGCTTTAATGCCACTGAGGGTTGCTGTGGCTGCTGCGAGGGTTGTTATACATGTAACCTGGTATTTCATTGCAGCACTTCGGATGGCCTTCTCATCAAACCTCGATTCAACGCCGAGCGGTGTGTTGATAATCAAGTCAACACTACCATTCTTGATCATATCAACTATATTTGGGCGGCCTTCGTTTACCTTGTAAATAATTTTTACTTCCAACCCTTCTGCCTGAAGTGATTTTGCGGTTCCTTGAGTTGCTGTTAATTTAAATCCAAGCTGGTCAAGTCTTCGGGCAATTGAGACAGCCTTTGGTTTATCCTTATCGTGAAGAGACAAAAAAACAATTCCATCTGTTGCAAGTCGTTGTCCAGCAGCGACCTGTGCTTTAGCAAAAGCAAGGCCAAACTCATCTCCGACTCCCATAACCTCACCAGTTGATTTCATTTCTGGCCCTAGTATGCTGTCTGATCCTGGGAGCTTATTAAATGGAAAAACTGGAGATTTAACGAAATAATGGTGGACTGGTAGTTCTGGTGGAAGATTAAATTCGCTAATTTTTTTCCCGACCATTATTCGAGCTGCAATTTTTGCAAGAGGAACTCCAGTCGCCTTGCTTACGTATGGTATTGTCCGGGACGCCCTAGGATTTACTTCCAGAACAAAGACTGTCCCCTCTTGGAGGGCGTATTGAATGTTCATCAATCCTACCACACCAAGTTCTTTCGCCAGGCGCACCGTGTAATCCTTTAATAGGTTTCGCTCAGAGTCAGGTATATTAATCGAAGGTAAAACACAGGAGCTATCCCCAGAGTGAATACCAGCCTGTTCTATATGCTCCATAATTCCGCCAATTACCACATCTTTGCCATCAGCAATGGCGTCTACGTCCACTTCAAGTGCATTTTCAAGAAACCGATCTATCAACAGAGGCAACGATGCCTGAAGCTCTGTTGCCCTTTGAACATAATTGACTAAGGTGGCTTCGTCGTATGCAATTACCATTGACCGGCCTCCAAGAACATAGGACGGTCGCACCAACACAGGGTATCCAATTTTTCTTGCAATTCTGATAGCATCTTTTACATTCATGGCAGTGCTATTCTGGGGATGTGGGATCTTTAGTTTTTTAAGAACTGAACTAAAGCTCTTTCGGTCTTCGGCTTGATGAATTGCAGCGGGTGAAGTTCCGATTATAGGCACTCCAACGCTCGCTAAATTTCGAGCAAGAGTTAATGGTGTTTGCCCACCAAATTGTATTATCACGCCCTGGGGCTTTTCTTCCTCTACGGCTGCCACGACATTTTCAAGAGTTAAGGGTTCAAAGTAAAGTCGATCAGCCGTATCGTAATCAGTGGAAACAGTTTCAGGGTTGCAGTTGACCATTATGGTCTCAAAACCCTCTTCCTTTAATGCGAAGGCTGCGTGGCAACAACAGTAGTCAAACTCAATTCCTTGGCCAATTCGGTTCGGCCCACTACCCAGAATCATTATTTTCTTGTTTAGAGAAGGATCAGCTTCGCTCTCATCCTCGTAAGTTGAGTAAAGGTATGGAGTGTAAGATTCAAATTCAGCTGCACATGTATCGACGCGCTTGAAAACTGGCCTTAGTCCAACCTCTTCTCTTTTTTTGAAAATATCTACTTCTGAACAATCCCAGATACCTGCAAGATGAGAATCAGACATGCCGATGCGTTTCGCTTCAGAAAGAACTGAATTCGGTATGTTTTTGAATGTAAATCGTCTAATTTCTCTTTCAAATTCCTGAATTTGCTTGATTTGATCAAGGAACCAGGTATCGATGTGGGTAAGGTCGTAGAGAGATTCCACGCTGCGCCCATTGCTAAGCGCATAAAAAAGATCCCAAATTCGATCAGGGTGAGGAACTGCGAGTCTACGCGTTAATTCCATTTCGGTCTCTGGAGGCGGAGGGATTTTCCTTCCAGTTTCAAGGGACCTGATTCCTTTAAGTAGCGCCTCTTTGAACGTTCTTCCAATGGCCATTACTTCGCCAACAGATTTCATTTGAGTGGTCAGGACTGGGTCAGAATCAGGGAATTTTTCACGCTCCCATTTGGGTATCTTTACCACGACATAGTCAATGCTCGGCTCAAAACATGCTGGAGTTTTTTGAGTTATATCATTAGGAATTTCGTCCAGAGTGTAACCTACGGCCAATCGGGCAGCAATTTTAGCAATAGGAAATCCAGTAGCCTTTGAAGCTAAAGCAGAACTTCGGGAAACGCGTGGGTTCATCTCAATTACCAATGTACGGCCCGTTTGAGGGCATACGGCAAACTGTATGTTGGAACCACCGGTCTCTACCCCCACATGCCTAATGACTTTAAAAGAAGCATCTCTGAGTATTTGATATTCTTTATCCGTCAGGGTTTGTGCTGGAGCAACAGTGATTGAATCCCCTGTATGAACTCCCATAGGGTCAAAATTTTCAATCGAACAAACAACTACAGCGTTATCGTTTTTATCACGCATGACTTCTAGTTCAAATTCTTTCCACCCGATCAGAGATTCTTCAATCAAAACCTCGTGCACTGGGCTAGCATCTAAGCCCCAGCGTGCAACTTCCTCGAATTCAATTCGGTTATAAGCAATACCACTTCCAGTTCCCCCAAGAGTAAATGATGGCCGGACAATAACAGGAAATCCTATTTCCTTACTTGTTTCTACTGCGTCTGGTAAATTGTTAACAAGGGCGCTCCTGGGAGATTCAAGCCCAGCTTTGCTCATCGCGTCTTTAAACCAAAGGCGGTCCTCAGCAATCTTAATGGATTCCACAGAAGCACCAATTAATTGAACCTTATATTTTTCAAGTACTCCAGCTTCGGAAAGCTCTATAGACAGATTGAGGGCCGTTTGACCTCCAACCGTTGGCAATAACGCGCATGGCCTTTCCTGTGCGATGATGGATTCGATGTATTTAAGTGTGAGGGGTTCAATGTAAGTAGCGTTGGCAATTTCAGGATCAGTCATAATTGTGGCAGGGTTTGAATTAACCAACACTACCTCGTATCCTTCTGCCTTCAAAACCTTGCAAGCCTGCGTTCCTGAATAGTCAAATTCACAAGCTTGGCCGATGACAATGGGGCCCGAACCAATAATCAAGATTTTTTTGATATCATTTCTTTTAGGCATGATTAATAAACTTAACTTACCCTTTTAAAGAGGGTTTATTTACATCGTCAATCCTTGTATTTTTATTTACTACTCAACCATTGGTCCATCATTTTAATAAAGTCATCAAAGAGGTAGTTTGAATCATGTGGCCCAGGAGAGGCTTCTGGGTGGTATTGAACACTAAGCAACGGATGTGATTTATGCTTGAAACCTTCAAGAGTGTAATCATTCAAGTTCATGTGGGTCAATTCGACCTTATTAGCATTCAATGAATCCGGATCAACAACAAAACCATGATTTTGAGATGTAATTTCAATTTTTCGGGTAGATAGATTAATCACTGGATGATTGCCGCCATGGTGACCAAATTTCAGCTTAAACGTCTTCCCACCTAACGCTAATCCCAAAATCTGGTGGCCAAGGCATATACCAAATATTGGAATCTTTCCAATCAATTTTTTAGTATTTTGAGATGCATATCCTAGTGCCTCAGGGTCTCCGGGGCCATTTGAAAGGAAAATTCCATCGGGCTTTAGCGCCAAAACATCATCAGCTGAAGTTGAGGAAGGAACGACCGTAACTAAACAACCTCGATCCACCAGTTGCCGAAGGATATTTTGTTTAATCCCAAAATCGTAAGCTACAACCCGGTATTTAAATTTTAAACAATCTTTTTCTGGTGGATTAGATAAGCCCTCTTTGAATATTTGACTTGATGGCTTTGTCCATTCGTATTTTGCAGTAGTTGTGACAATTGAAGCCAAATCCCTATGTATCATGGTTGGGGATTCCTTAGCTCTCGCCACCAACCTCTCAGCGTTCTGGTCGGCCGTCGAAATTACACCTCTCATTGAGCCAAACTGTCGAAGCCGGCGAACTAGTGCTCTGGTATCTATGTGTGATATGACTGGAACATTATTGCGAAGAAGATAATCAGAAACTTCCTCCATGGCGCGCCAGTTGCTCGATATTTGGCTTAATTCTCGAACCACTAACCCTTCCGCAAAAGCTTTTACTGATTCAACATCAATAGAGTTTGTCCCATAATTTCCAATATGCGGATAGGTCAGAATAATGATCTGGCCTGCATAAGAAGGGTCAGTAAGAATTTCTTGATACCCAAAAAGGGACGTATTGAAAACTACCTCACCGGCGCGCTCGACAGAAGCACCGTAGCCACGGCCTCGGTAAACCTGCCCGTCTTCTAGGGTGAGAATTGCCTCCATCCCGCCTCCTTGGTTATTTTGGGACTTGCATTAACCTACCAATTACGTGACTACCTCTACCGAAATGCGTTGTTTTTTTGGAGAGGCATGATTAACGTTCAAATCTAGATTGCCTTCTCCGCAAAAGGTGCAAGCTTAATCAATTTAGATAGCTAGTTAACCATGCCGAGTAAATTAAATGGCCAATAGCAAAAAACAGCCTTTCCGTATATGGTCTTTTGATTTATGGCTCCTCGGTGACGACTATCGTAAGAAGAATCCCTGTGATCCCCAAGAACATAATAATGATTGGGTGGAATCTCTACCGTTGGGTAACTACCTTGGTCCAGATGTTCTAGAGCTAAATAGGGTTCGTTTAAAATCTTTCCATTGATAACTACCTTTCCGTCTTGAATTGCAACTTTGTCTCCGGGAAGCCCTATAACTCTTTTTATGTACGATCTTGACATGTCATCAGGGAATCGAAAAACCACAATATCCCCTCGGACAACTGGCTTAAATTTATAAAGGAATTTATTAATCAAGAGACGCTGACGAGTAACAAGCTGCGGTGCCATACTAAGACCTTCAACCTGAACTGGTTGATAAAGAAAGAAAATTATAGTAAGTGCAATACATACAGAGAGAAGTAAATCTCTTACCCAGTAACGCGGATTAAAAAAGTACACGCGCCTTTTCTTTCGCTGAAGCCCAAGAAGAGGATCCCTCCCTGAGAACGGTGAGTAAGCTTTACCTTTCTCCATTGGCCCATTTTTTATACCACAGGAAATGCTTTTTCTTCCACCTATCCCTTTGCTCCTTTATTTTTAATAGACATTTTAATCACATAATTAATTGTTTAAGGCCTCGTTGCGCTCCTCAAGAGTTATTGAATTAATTGAACTTTCTTAATAATATTAACCTTATTATTTAAATAAAAATGCTGGATAGGCTTACCAACATATGAAGTTTTCTTTAAAACAGAAAAACAAGAGAGCCCTCATTATTCCAGCCCTCAATGAAGAAGATTCTATTTGTCAGGCAGTAAAAGGAGTCCCTGATGGATTATTTCAATATATCGTAGTAATCGATAATGGAAGCAGCGATTCAACAGCAAAAAAAGCTTCCCAATCTGGTGCCTGGGTCATTTTCGAACCCCACAAAGGCTATGGAAGCGCATGTTGGAAGGGAATTGAAGCCCTCCCTGATAATGTCGAAACGGTAGTCTTTATGGATGCTGATTTAAGCGATGACCCGAAGGATGCAAGATGTCTAGTGGAAACTCTTGAAAAAGGAGGCTACGACATGGTTATTGGCTCCAGGGTAACGGGAAAATCAGATCCTGGAGCCTTGGAACCATGGCAACGAGCAGGCAATTGGTTGGCAACTTTTATTATTAAATTAATATGGAGAGTTCATTACACGGACCTAGGCCCTTTTCGTGCAATTCAATTAAAATCTCTCCGAAAACTGGAAATGATAGACCGAGGCTACGGCTGGACAGTTGAAATGCAAATCAAAGCAGCCCAACTTGGATTGAGAATTTGTGAAATTCCTGTTCATTACCAAGTTCGTGCGCACGGAAGTTCAAAGATATCTGGGAATATCGTGGGGAGTCTTATGGCTGGGTATGCAATTTTTCGAACCTTATTTACCTGTCTCTTTGTCAAAAAAAGATCCGCCGATCAATCGTAGCCCCAAAGAGGACGCCATTTGCTGGAGAATTCTTATTAATTCCCACCATCGCACCTACATCCCAGCGAATACCTCCCCATGAAATTTGTAATCCATACCGTCCATGAGAAAGAGATTCGGTTCCTAACGAAGAAATTCCACGTGTACTTTTACGACCGTTGATTTCAGCCACGAGATTTATTTTGTTATTTATTGGATAGATTGCTGCCGCTCCGGCAATCAAGACATCATTTTGGTCAAACAGTTCTGCGGGCGACTCCAATATTCCCAGACCTAATTTACCGAAAGTACGAAACTTTCCAAATTCTTTTCCCAACAAAAAACCGGCGAAAAAATTTGTGGTGTTGGTGCCTATACCTTTCCGTTCATTGGATGTAGGCAATTCAATCCTCCATAAAAGGCTGATTGTGGGCCGTGTAAGGCTTTCATGGAACAAAACAATTTTTGTTGCCACCGACAAATCCCCAAAATCATTGGCGGAGGCTCCTCCCCTAGTTAATTCAAGTGGAACAAAGGAAGATGATTTCGATTTAATATCTAGAAAATTTTGAGATGAAGCTTCGAATGAAATTTCGACCCTTGGCGAAATTCCAAAGTGTATACTGAGATCACCAATTCGAGAAAGATCTCCACTTAATCCCGAAAGAGGAAACTTTGCATTTTTAAAAAAATCAAATCCAATTTCCACTAAAACATGCCCTTGGTTAATCGGTTTTGGGTCTTCAATTTGGAGTGGGCGTTGTTGGCCATTACCGATTGTGGTAAATGTAGCTATCCATGCAAACGTTACTAAAAAAGTGAATTTCAAATTATACCCCTGTCTAAATGAATACGGAGTAGCTTGAATGGAAAATAAAACTACCTTCCTTCATGGTTAAATCCCTAAAGGAAACTAAAATACTTCGAAACCTTGGATTAAATCAAATATACCAATCTATTATCAGGTAACCCTTTAACTCAAGTCGATTAAAATCAAATAAATTTCTTTTTATTCCTAACCAGTATACGGCTAAATTTATTTCAATGAAAAATATGGCTATGTTTAGGAAACTTTTTTCGTGTTGTGTACGTCTAAGGTATACTGTGCAGAGGTACAAAGGAGGGATGGGTATGGGTTTCAGTGATTTAATTAATAATCAACCTGGGCGGCGGGCCCTGCCTGCTCTCATAATATTCTTTACGCTTGCTGTTGGGATTGCGCTTGGAACCCTGGTTTCCCAGGGGGTTCGTGCCTCAAAGGAGGAGGGTGGCCGCACTACTGCACCTATTACCATTCCATCTCCCGTTCAACTATCTACATCTTTTGCCTCAATAGCAGAATCAGTTGAACCGACGGTTGTGAATATCCGATCTGAATCTTTAGCGAAACCTTCTTCTCGCCGACCCCGCCAACAACAAAAAGAACAACCTTTTGGGGACCTTTTTGATCGGTTTTTTCGGTCGCCGGAAGGTGGTACCCCTAGAAGACAGTCAAACTTGGGATCTGGGGTAATCGTTGACGAACAAGGCTACATCCTTACAAATCACCATGTTGTAACCCGAGGTCAAGATGGAGAAATCGTTGACCGAATTCGAGTTCGACTTCATGGAGATGAAGGTGTGAATCAAGAATATGACGCGAGGGTGATTGGAACTGACCGAGAAACTGACTTAGCAGTCATAAAGATTGATGCAGGCCAATCCCTTCCTCATGCAGATTTTGGAGATTCTGAATCTATGAGGGTGGGGGACTGGGTTTTGGCTGTCGGGAGCCCTTTTGGCTTAAGGTCTACCGTAACTGCTGGAATTATTAGTGCTAAAGGGCGCGGCCTCGAGCCAGGCCCTCAAGGCCAATTCAAGTCTTACATTCAGACTGATGCAGCTATAAATCCAGGAAATAGCGGGGGGCCACTAATCAACCTCGCTGGGCAAATTATCGGAATCAATACAGCAATTGTGACCAGAGGGAGGGGTTCTGATGGAGTTGGTTTTGCGATCCCCTCTAAAACAGCACTAAGTGTCTACAATTCAATTATCAAATCAGGGAGAGTTGTCCGGGGAAGTATTGGTGTAACTTTTAACGCTGCTCCAAATGAAGCACTTTTAAGAGGTTTCGGAATTGATCATGGCATCATCATAAATCAAGTTTCTCCAAATAGCCCTGCAAGTAAGGCAGGTATGCAGCGAGGAGACGTAATTCTTAGTGTTGACGGTGTTCCTGTAAATGACGGTGATGATTTAGTTGGGATAGTTGCCGCAACCCCTGTTGGTGATGTTGTTAAAATATCAGTACTTAGAGGGAGAAGAAAAATAATCCTGGAGGTAGAAATTGCAGACCGCTCTATACTTTTCGCAAAGGACCTTGGATATCAGCCCGAACAAGGAAGAGATCCTTCAGGTATGGCGGAGGGGAGCCTAGGGGTATCTGTTCGGGATTTAACACCCGATCAAGGAGAAGATATCGCAAAACATCTTGGCCTCGAAAAAAATACTCCAGGCGTGCTGGTTGTTGCCGTCAACCAAGGAAAGTTTGGCGAAGATGCCCTTGGTATTCGCGCAAATGATGTGATTTTGGAAATAAATCGCCAACCAATTCGAAATTCTACAGATTTCAAGGAAATGGAGGGTAGCTTAAAACCAGGAATGGATGTAGTTGTGCTTGTGGGGCGCCAAAGAAGAGGTGGATTCGATACGCACTTTTTAGCGGCACGCATGCCATAACCCAACGAATTAATTAGCCTTTCATTGAAATCTCTGGCTCAAGAAGGCGATCCTTACGGTAAATTAAATCCACGACATTGTACGATGAAATTTCAAACTCATGCCCATGCGTGATTGCATCGGTTGGGCAGGCTTCAACACAATACCCACAAAAAATACATCGATTGTAGTCGATATTAAAGATCTTGCAAGTGAAGCTCTTTGAGCCTCCCCCGCACTAATTTGATGGTCTGCGACATTATCTGCAGCTTCTATGTATATACAGGGGGATGGGCAGGCAGCAGAGCATAAAAAACAACCGACGCATTTCTCCAGTCCGTTTTCATCTCGACGCAAGATATGCAAGCCCCGAAAACGCCCTTCGAAATTCACCTTTTCGTCTGGATAGTTCTCTGTAACCGTAGGTCTGAGCATATTTTTGAGCGTTGTTGCAAACCCCTTAGCAAGCGCAACGGCCGGATGGAGTGTTTTCCTAAGAATATTTATCATAAAAATTTAGTATACTCACCCAAGCAGAGAGGGTCAATTAATCTAAGAAATTGTAAGGAATCTAATTTTCAATAAAATCAGTACTCATCATGGACTTAAGCAATGAAGGAAGATTTACAATGAACAGTAAACTTTCCTAATAAAAAAGGCATCTAAGTGTTTGAAAAGTGAAGTATCAAGATTTACAATGGATAGCCCAACAAGAGGAAGTAAGCCAATGAATAAGGCCTCAGCACTCCCCACCTCAATAGTCTTTGCCTTGAGCTTTCTACTTATAGCAACCCCACTCATTTCTAATGAATCTGGAGACGCTTACCCTGTATCCCCTGGAACAATTCTTAATATTCGACTAACAAAAACATTAAGTACTAAGCGGAGCAAGCAGGGAAGCATTTTTAAAGGAAAATTGATCCAGGCTATTTTTGTAAACGGTATTGAAGTTATCCCTGCAGGAACTTATGCAGAGGGGCGAGTTACGCATGTCAAAAAACCAGGGCGCGTTAAAGGGGTTGGAAAAATGCGGCTCCATCTTGAAAAATTAATAACTTTTACCGGCACTGAAATTCCAATCGCTGCTCCACTTGAAGGCGCTGAGGGGGCTCCTGGGGTCAAGGTGAGAGGGGAAGAAGGGACGATTAAAGGCCCTAGCTCTAAATCAGGCGAGGCAATTACTGCTGCGGCAATCGGTGGGACGGCTGCTACGGTTGGCGGATTAACTAGTGGGGGATCTGGGGCTATTTATGGTGCAGTACTTGGAGTAGGAGCGGTTGGCATTAATTCTCTATTTAAGAGAGGAAAGCACCTTTTGCTGCCGCAAGGGACGGAATTAATTTTTGTACTTGCACGGCCTATAAACGTTACAGTTGAGGATGATTCATTTTTTAGCAATCAGAGTTCATTCTGAGTACCACTTATCTTTGTCCCCTTACAAAAAACCCTGTATTTGATTTAGTGGTTTATTGAGCCGCCAGTTTCTTGTTAATGTCCGCAATAATTTGTTTTCCATGGAAGCGGCCATTCTCAATAAAAATCTCATTAGTTTTTGCACCTGCAATTATTACACCCGCAAGATAAATTCCGGTTACGTTACTTTCTAGGGTTTCGGTATCACAGTTTGGACGAAGAGTATTCGGGTCTACCTCTACACCAAATCTTCTAAGTAAAGCCGCGTCAGGATGGTATCCCGTTAAAGCAAACACAAAATTATTTTTGATGAATTGGTTGCCATTTCTTGCGTTTTGAAAATAAATTTTATTTTTAGTTATTTTTACAACGTTAGCTTCAAAAAAGGCTTGAATAGATCCCTCTTTTATTCGATTTTCAATATCCGGCTTAACCCAATACTTAATGGTGTCACTAAGTCTTTTTCCTCGATGAATTAATGTTACATCAGCCCCATGTCGGTAAAGATCCAATGCCGTTTCTGCAGCAGAGTTGGCTCCCCCAATCACAGTTACACTCTGCTGAAAGAATTCATAAGGTCCCATGTAGTAGTGGAAAACCTTACCGAGGTTTTCTCCTGGAATATTCATTAAATTTGGTAAATCGTAATATCCCGTTGCAATTATAAGTTTGCGACTATGATAGGTGTGTCTACTCGTTCCTTCCTTTTCTGTCGTAATTAAAAATTTATTATTGGAACCCTCAACACCTATAACACGTTCATTGAAGCTGAATTCTAACTGAAAAAATTTAGCCACAGAATTATAGTATTCTAAGGCCTCTTCCCGTGTAGGCTTGACATTAACACTTGAAAAAGGAATACCTCCAATTTCAAGAAGGTTGCGACTCGTAAAAAAACCCATGTTCGGTGGATAGTGATAAAGAGAATTAACAAGGCAGCCTTTTTCCACCAGGAGATATTTAAGTCCTGCGTTTCGAGCATCGATCCCACAAGCAAGTCCAGTTGGGCCAGCCCCGATAATAAGTACGTCAAGGATATCTTTCACGCATGCCCTTTCTCTGGTTGCTTCTTGGAGGGTACAGGTTTTAGCAAATCTCTTATTTCTCGTTTAAATTTATCAAACTGTGACAAGAGAGCCTTATCAGCCCAGATAATACGCTTGTGAAACTTGAAAAATTTTCTTTTTTTATCACTAACAAGCATTCCAATCCCATCTGAAAATTGGTATCCAGCTTGGCCGAATATTTCCCACCCATTGGCATTGGCCTCAAGTAAAACCACAAATTTATTTTTTTTTGCTGCTAAGTGGGAAGGAAACCGTTCATATTGCACAAATTCAAAACCTAATTTCTGAAGTTTTTTTAATGTGTTTAGATGACCAGGACCAACTCTTGAAATAGCCTTATTCATATTTCACGTAATGCTATTAATTTAAATGTGCTAGGAATCCGGAAACCTACTCAATAGCGATTGTTCTATCGCCTTGCTTCTAGGGCTCTTATAGCTTTCCGTAAAGACCTAATCAACTCTTCTCGCGGGACTAATGACTTACGAAAACGTACCTGGACCTGAAATTCTTTTTTTGGTGAAGTAAACTTAAAAACAAAATTTTTTAATTTTCGTTTAGGTTTCCTCTCCTCCCTTGCCTGGTCCCGATTAATTAGTCTATTCGCAAACCGCCCTGCTAGCTCATGCATTTTGCTTTTACTCGGCTGGCGAGCTACCTGAAGAAGCAATGATTTAGAAAGGATCCCCGTTTCAATACATTGGTCTTTTATTTCATCAGGAATATTATGGAGACTCATAAGTTCAGTCACGGTTGACCTGGAACGCCCTATTTTTTTAGAAAGTTGTGCGTGAGTATAGTTAAAGCGTTCAGCAAGGACTGAAATCCCATCAGCTTCTTCAAAGGGTGTTAAGTCTTTTCTTTGAAGATTTTCGATTAGGGCTATTTCAAGTGTTTCGATTTCGTCAACATCCTTTTCAATACAAGGAACTTCCTGTAACCCAGCAGCCCGTGCCGCCCGAAAACGGCGCTCGCCTGCAATAATTTGGTAAATATCTGCTTGGGGGTTATAGTGAACGAGTAGCGGCTCCAGCACCCCCTTTTCCTTTACAGATTCCATAAGACTGCTAAGATCTCCCGTGTCTTTTCGGGGTTGATCTGGATTTGGCTCTATTTTCTCGATAGCAATCATCTGTCCAATGGCTGCACCTGTCCGTGCTGATAATTCTTCAACATAATGTGCGTTATGGCGCATATTAAGCGTCAACGGTAATCCACCTCGCCTAGACACGTTCGAGCACCTCCTTAGCTAATTTCTGGTATTGAATTGCTCCTGTTGAACTAGGTGCGTAGGTAAAGATTGTCTCTCTGTAAGCTGGACTTTCTTCCAATCGGACGCTTCTACCGATAATGGTCTTAAAAACTTTGTCACCAAAAACCTTTTTAATGTGCTGGCGTGTGTCACGCGATATATTTGTTCGTTTATCAAACATCGTTACCAAGACACCTATCAATTCAAGATTTGGATTAGGGCGAGCCCGTATTTTTTTAGTGGTATCCAGAAGATCATCAGTTCCTTCGAGTGCATAGTAAGCTGCTTGAATCGGCACAAGGAGGTGGGTGGATGCAACCAAGGAATTCACAGTCATAATACTAAGAGAAGGGGGTGTGTCTATTACGATAAAATCGTATTTTTTTCGAACAGGAGCTATCGCGTCCTTTAGTCGAAACGGTGCGTCAAACTGTCCCACTAAACTTGATTCTAATTTTGCCAGGGAAATTTTTGCTGGCGCAATAGAAAGATTCTCCACTGAAGATTCGCGTACAATTTCCTCAATTTTTATCCCTTTGTCAGTAAGGACATCATAAAGAGAGTGTTGGATTTCCTCAAGGGGAAGAAATGTTACAGTTGCATTTGCCTGAGGATCAAGATCAATAAGGAGAATACGCTGATTCTCGCGAGCAAGGGCGGCGGCAAGATTAATTGACGTGGTTGTTTTACCTACGCCACCTTTTTGGTTGGCAACGGTGATAACGGTACTCACTCAGCGCTCCACCCATCATGCCCTCTTTAAATTTTCAAAAGGAATTACATTGCTCGCTGCTAAAAAAACGGGTACCAAATGACACACTACATCTTGTAGCGACCCAAATCATCTTCATTTAGGTTCTCGAGCCACTTTTGGGCATCTTCTTGGGTAATCTTACCGCCTACATTACTGGAAATTTTTGATTTTTTCAACACTTCCTCTTCAACATAAATAGGACAATCCATCCTCAGGGCCATTGCCAAGGCATCACTAGGTCGGCAATCAACAGCAATTGTTTTCCCGTTATTTTCAAGCCAAATTAAAGCATAGAACGTGTCTTCCTTTAGTTCGCTCACAACTACCTTCTGTACACTCATTTCCAGCCCTAGGAGCACATTTTTAATTAAATCGTGCGTCATGGGGCGAGGAGTAGAAACTTTTTCTATTTCTAAGGCAATTGCATTGGCCTCATAGACGCCCAACCAAATGGGTAGCACAGTGCCACTTTCAGCATCCTTTAGGACAACGATAGGCATGTTCGTTACTGGATCCATCATTAAACCACGAATTTTCATTTCCATTTCCATAAACACCCCAAGATTACTAAAATTGGATAACAATGCAAAGTTTTACCCTCTCACCAAACAACATCGCCAACTAGACTACTTGGCCCCGCAGAGGTGATTTTAACATTTACGTATTTCCCGAGAAGGTCAGGTTTTCCTTGGAAATTAACAGTCTGGTAAGAATTTGTGTGGCCCGTCAGCCTATTATCGGCCCTTTTGGACCTCTCAACTAAGACTTCGTAGGTTTTGCCAATCGCCTTGGTGTTTTTTCGGAGCTGAATTTCTCGTTGTCGATCTTGAAGAATTGAAAGTCGCCTCCTTTTGCTTTCATCCTCTACGGAGTCTCCCATCTCAATTGCAAATGTTTTTGGCCGAGGGGAATATTTAAAGGAAAAAATAGAATCATAACCGACTTCTTCTATCAAGGAGAGGGTTTGATTGAAGTCCTCTTCGGTTTCTCCTGGAAATCCAACTATTACATCGGTGGTTATGCTGATATTGCGTCCACCGTTATGTATATACTTGATTATTTGTAGATACTCTTCACGGGTGTATTCACGTTTCATTCGAGAGAGAATTCGGTTTGATCCAGATTGAACAGGAAGATGGATGTGATTGCAAAGAACTGAGTGTGCAGAAATAACATCTACAATCTCGTAATTAAAATCTCTTGGGTGTGATGTGGTGAACCGAACTCGCCTAAGCCCATCGACGGTTCCCACTGCTGCCAAAAGATCTGCAAATGTTCGACGACGGGATGAGGGATCTCTATAAGAATTTACGTTTTGACCTAACAGCTGAACCTCGGTGTAGCCTTCATCAACTAAACGGCGGCAATCTTCAAGGATTTTTTCATATGCCCGGCTACGCTCAGGACCACGAGTCATCGGAACCACGCAATAAGCGCAGCTTTTATCACATCCTTCAATGATTGTAATATATGCACGATATGGATCATCTCGACGAGTAATGTCGGTTTCAAAGCATTGATCCACGTCGAGAGAAAGTCCTGACACTTTTTTCTTTCCGTTTTCTATTTTATTTAGTATTTCCGGCAACATTGGATAGCTAGCTGAGCCACAAACTAAATTCACATGTGGTGCTCTTTTATAAATATTCTGCCCTTCTTGCTGCGCGACACATCCAAGAACGCCTATAAACTTCCCCTTAAGATCTGGGTCGCCCTTTAAGGTCCCAAGTCGCGAAAATACTTTATGGGCCGCCTTCTCACGAATACTGCAAGTGTTATAAAAAACAAGAGATGCTTCTCGATGGTTCTCTACCTGCCTGTAACCCCTCGAAGTAAGTAAACCCGCAACCTTTTCCGAGTCATGCACGTTCATTTGACATCCAAATGTTTCCAAAAAGAAGGTTTTGCCGTTAGGTAGCGACGGTACCTGAGTTACTGAAAGTGGGTTTCTTATTTGAACCAGCTCAGAGCTCATAGGGAATCCAATATATTTAAGGAGTAAGGCACGGGCATCCTGGCGTTCTTAAGAAAGATGTTCTGTTCCTGTAATCTAAATTCTATAACGAATCTACAACCAAACTCAATCGTTCAATACTCCAGCTAGTTTGAGTTCATCCGGGTTAATCAGGCAGCACCCACAAAGATTGACGCACAATACGCCTTATGCTAGGTTATGAGCGACGAGGATCAGAAAGGGCTCCTAGCCTTAAGGGGGTGGGATGGTTATCTCCGCAGCTGTCTGGGTAGTTTACGTTAGCGGGGAAATCTGGCAACTTTTGGGCAATACAGGCCCCGTTGCTCGCATTGTCCTTGTCACTCTTCTTTTAGCCTCAATCTTCTCTTGGTCCATTACTATTCAAAAAACGCGCACGTACAAAAGGGCTCGAAAGCAAAATAAAGCTTTTCTGCAAATGTTCCGAAACAGTCGAAAATTATCAGATATCCGCAATTCCTACCACACATTTCAGGAAAGTCCGCTTGTTGGCGTCTTCGAGGGGGGATACCAGGAAATTGAAAATCAAGCAATAACCGTGGAGGGTCACGATAAACCTCGCATTAAAAGCTTATCGAGCATACAACGCGCCCTTCAGATTGCAGCTTCAGGAGAATTAACCAAACTTGAAAAATGGATGAGTTGGCTCGCAACAATTGGTGCAACAACTCCATTTATTGGCCTCTTTGGGACAGTCTGGGGTATTATGGGGGCCTTTTCAAGTCTCTCCGCTGGAGGTTCAGCCTCTATCCGTAGTGTGGCACCTGGAATCTCTGAGGCTTTAATCGCCACAGCTGCGGGTCTTTTTGCAGCCATTCCAGCAGTGATCGCTTACAATCAGTTTTTGCAGCGCTTAAAGACTTTCGGATCTCAAATGGATGACTTTTGCCTTGAATTCATAAATATGACCGAGAGGAACTTTACCTAAGCACCAATAATACCTTTCTACAAAGCTCGATATGAGAAGGTCCAGTAATGGCGTTTACCAGTCAGGAAGGAAAAACCCAGACGGCGCTATCCGATATAAACGTTACCCCCTTTGTGGATGTCGTGCTCGTCCTTTTAATTATTTTTATGATCACCGCCCCAATATTAGAATCAGGTATTGAGGTTGACCTTCCTCAAACCAAAACCGTTCGTTCTGTCGAAACTCAAAGGCTTATCGTGACAATTGATAAAAAACAAACAGTATATATTGGAAACAAACCAGTGAACATCAATCAGTTAGCTAAGGTTCTCCTTGAAAGCAAGGGGGCTGACAAGGAATCGGCTGTATTCATCCGTGCGGATCGGACGGTCCCTTTCGGATCTTTTGCACAGGTGGTGGACTCCCTAAGAGAATCCAACCTAACGAACATTAATATCGTAACCGAACCCCTCTCCACTCGATAAAATGGCATCCATGCAAAAAAAGATTAACCCAATGATATCAAGATTCCCCAAGGGTAGGCACAGGAATGGCCTTCGAGATCCCATTGGGATATCGATCCTTCTCCATATAGTGTTATTTTCACTTATTTTAATTTCCTCTCGAATTGGATTTTCTCGCAGCCCAGGGTGGGGGACTGTTCTAGATGGAGGAAGAGCTGTTAAGGTCAAGACAGTCGCTTCTCTCCAGGGGATCCCCTTGCCGGCTGGAATGCGGGCTGCAACTAGTACTATTGCCAACCAAACCAGAGGACTTCACAAACAGAAGAAAAAAAGAGCCAAAAAAACCGTGACTACCCCTAAAGCCAAAATCCAAAAATTCGATAAAGCTGTTCCTGAGCCTAAATTTAAACGAATCAACACCCGAATCCAGAAAGAGCCCATAAAACCGCCAGATAATGCCGTTCCGTTTGGCCAAGGAGGGGCTCCTGCAATCTCTTATGCGCAATTTAGCAACGGTACTGGCCAAGGAGGAGTTAACCTAGGGGGAGATTTTGGGGAAAGGTTCGCTTGGTATGTACAAGCGGTTCGATCACGTATAAGTGCCAACTGGCTATTGGCTACCGTAAGTTCAAGAATTTCTACAGCACCACGCCTTTATATTAACTTCAGTATTTTAAGAAATGGCCAAATTGACAATATTAATATTACCGAATCCAGTGGAATTCCAGAAGTGGATCGCTCTGGAATACGTGCAATTTTAGCTTCAAGTCCCCTAGCTCCCCTTCCGAGAAATTACTCTGGCTCCAACGTGTCCGTTGAATTTTGGTTTGATTTTCAAAGACAATAACTCAACACCTGTATACCAGGGCGGAAATTTTGTTCTTATTTAGAAACTGAAAATTTGCTTATTTAAGGAGAGGCTGTAGCATGGGAAAATCCCCCCTTCTTTGTATGTTATTCGTTATTATTCTTTTTGTTCCAGCCTTCTTTTTTGCGCAAGAAGATTGGTTCAGAACAGGAATTAATCTAGGCGTTGAAAAAATAAGATTAGCAAATCCAGAATTCCAACCTCGTTCTACAGATTCACCTTTGCATTCTGTCACGAAAACTTTCAATGAGGTCCTCTGGAACGACCTTGAAGCTGCTGGAATTTTTGATATGGTAAATCCTAGCTTTTATCCACTTGGAATTCCAACTGAACCCCAGGAGGTAAAATTTGAACCCTGGAGCGAACCTCCCGTACAAACCCAAATGTTAGTCTTTGGCAAAACAGAAACAATCCAAGGAAATCTCGTTGTCACTGCTCGATTATTTGATATTAGATCACCTCTTAAGCCAGCGGTTTTGGCAAAACGTTACGTCTCTGAAATTAACAATCGATCAGCTCGGGGTGTCGCTCATCGATTTGCTGATGAAATAATTCTTAATCTAGGCGGTGGTCTTCCCGGTATCAACTCAACCCAAATCACTTTCGTAAGCAAGCGAAGCGGGCATGAAGAAATTATGGTTATGGACTACGATGGGAACAGCCAGCTACCGTTAACTAACTACAAGTCCATGTCGCTAACACCGCGATGGTCCCACGACAACACTAGGATTGCTTTTACAAGTTACAGCACAGGGACGCCGCAAATTTTTATTCATTCCCTGGAAACAAACCGGCGAATTCCATTTCCAACCTATCGTGGACTAAATACCACCCCCGCCTGGTCTCCGAAGGGCGACAAGATTGCATTTTGTTCTAGTATGAGCGGTGACCCAGAAATTTACGTCTCTGATGTTAATGGGTTTAATTTACAGCGACTAACATTTTCGCGCGGCGTAGATATCTCTCCCAGCTGGAACCCTCGAACTGGAAATGAAATTGCATTTATTTCTGACCGCATTGGCCCGCCACAGCTATACATTATGGACGCAAATGGATCAAATGTTCGACGTGTCATCACTATGGGGGGATCCGCTACCACCCCTGCCTGGTCCCCTAACGGTCAGTTTATAGCGTTTGCCTGGATGGTGGGTGAAACAGGGCACTACGATATTTATCTTCTTGAAATCGCCTCTGGACGCGTAGTACAGCTAACTCATGATTCTGGAAGAAATGAACGCCCTTCATGGGCGCCAGATGGGAGGCACATCGTGTTTGAATCAAATAGATCGGGCTCAAATCAAGTTTGGCTAATGCTCTCCGACGGGTCCAGCCCTAGGCGTTTAACGTCAGTAGGACGGAACTGGGGACCCGCTTGGTCTAATTTAAGTAGATCCCCTGAAAGAGGATTCTAGTTATTTATCCTTGTTTTCCCTTCAGTGTTAATGATAAACTTTCCGCGCCTTGGTATCCGGCCGATCCCATGAATAGGGTAAGGGGTAATGTTAGGATCCGGCGTACTAAATTAAGTGGGACGACAAGAATATACCAGAACACAAAGATTCTGAAGGAGGCATGAGCATGAATCCCAAGAAACGTACAGCTGCTACCCTGATACTATTGGTAGCGGCGGTCTTGTTCGCAGGTGCGTGCAAAAAGAAAATAGCAGCGCCAGCACCGCCCCCTCCACCTCCACCGCCTCCGGCAGCTCCGACAGTTACGTTGAGCGCGGTGCCAGGTACAATTGACAAAGGACAATCAGCCAAGCTGACCTGGAGTTCAGAAAATGCAACTAAGCTAGATCTGCAACCAGGAGTAGGAAGTGTTGATTCGCAAGGCAACCGCAAGGTTGCCCCTAGCAAGTCGACCACATATACCCTGACCGTAACAGGTCCAGGTGGCACCGACTCTGCCACAGCGCGAGTGACAGTGGTCATTCCACCTCCACCTCCACCGCCTCCGGTCAAGGAAATTTCTGAAGTAGAGCTCTTTGATCAAAATATAAAACACGCCTACTTTGACTTTGACAGCTACACCATCAGGCCTGATGCAGGGGATGCGCTGTCTAAAAACGCCGAATTCCTCCGAAGTCGCCCAGGTATTCGTTTCACAGTTGAAGGACACTGTGATGCTCGAGGCAGCGAGGAATACAATTTAGGTCTCGGCGACCGTCGAGCCAATTCGGCTAAGGAGTATCTTGTCAACCTTGGTATTCCAGAGGGTCGTATTAGGGCCGTTTCTTACGGTAAATCTCGGCCATCATGTACTGTGAATGACGAGGAATGCTGGCAAGAAAATCGCCGAGCGCACATGCGCTTCGGCCAATAAATTAAGTAAATTTAACAGGTATCCATAAAACAACCCTAGATGGAGTCTCAGCGGACAACTTTCTGGGGTTGTTTAGTATCTGGGTGAAAAAGCATTTTATATTTGCATTATCCTGAATTTTTATAATTTAGAGATGAGTTGACCCTTGGGTTTCCTAAGGTTACACTCGGTGAGGGTTTATAGTCATCCAAAGGAGCCCGACTTTGAATAGAATTCAATTCTTGATTATCCTAGTTTTCTCTTTGGTTGCTGTTGGAATGCGGCCCGCGACAGCGGCAAAAAGGGAGCTTGTCCAAATTCTTCAGCAGGTGAACAATCTCCAAATGCAAATGCAGGTCTTACAGCAAACTGTCGATTCCCAGTCAGCCGTCCTGCGGACCCTTATAGAACAAACAACAGCAAGTGTTCGTCATATGCAAACAGAAATGAGCGATCTGCGAGTGGTAACCCAAAAAAACCTTGCATCCAGCGCATCTCGAGTGGAAACCATCACCACCCAAATTGAAATTCTCAATGCAAGCCTGGAAGAAGCTAAGGCTAGGATGGGACGTATACATGACAGAATGGTGGAAACTCAAAATATCTTGCAAACGATAAATTCATCCAGTGAATCCAGCATATCCCAAACTGATGGGGTTGGAGGGGTTCCTTCAGCTTCCACTCTTTATGAAACGGCTTACCGGGATTTCGCTAGTGGGCAATACCAACTTGCAGTGCAGGAATTTCAAGAATACCTGCATTTCCATAAGAATACAGACCTTGCATCGAATGCCCAGTACTACATTGGGGACTGCTATTACAATCAAGGAAATTTCAAAAAGGCTGTTGAAGAATACAACCGAGTTATTGAGCGCTACCCAACTGGTAATAAGTTACCGTCCGCACAACTCAAGAAATCCTTTGCCTTACTTGAACTAAAACAGAGACAAGCAGGAATCCGCGAGTTACGCAGCCTAATCTCACGATTTCCTAGGGCAACTGAAGCGGATTTGGCGCGGACAAAACTTAAACAACTAGGAGTTACTCTTGCTGGTCGCCCTTAATATGATTCCGAAAAAAAGTTCATCTTAATTTTTGTTCAAACAAAGCGCCACCTAAATTTTGTAAAGTAATTCAAAATGCCCGCTTCTATTAACAAAGCCATGTTAATTGGCCGTTTAGGTAAAGACCCAGAGGTCAAGTACACCTCCAGCGGTCAAGCTGTAGCCAAATTTTCAATTGCTACTGATGAGACCTACAAAGACCGGAACGGTGAACAACAGCGTCGTACTGAATGGCACAATATCGTAGCCTGGCGCAGGCTTGCGGAAATTTGCGGAGAATACCTTGTGAAAGGAAAATTAGTCTATATTGAGGGCCCGCTCCGTACCCGTCAATGGGAGGACCGGGAAGGGAACAAGCGGACGACAACTGAAATTGAAGCTCGAGAAATGAAAATGCTTTCATCTAGGAGTGAGCATAGCCAGGGTGAGGGAGGCACACCTCAAGGCGATAAGGAAGCTCCAGCTCCAGCTCCATCTCCATCTCCATCTTCATCTCCCGCCATTGCTCCTTCTGCTGAGATTACTGACGATGACATCCCCTTCTAGTAGTCTCACTCATTTTTAACTTCATATTAATACCTAATATTTTCTCAGTAACCCATGGGATAAAACTATCCCCTTAATTATTCGAAATACTACAACATAATCAAAAGATTTCTATTCATATCGTAGTGCATCAATAGGATCAAGGAGTGCAGCCTTATGGGCAGGATAATATCCAAAAAAGATCCCAACTAATCCCGAAAAACAAACCCCTAACACCATGGATGAAGATGACAATTGAGTTGGCCAACCCAGAAAGGTAGATATAGCAAAAGATGCCCCAACTCCTAGCATGAGGCCCAGTATCCCACCAAACAAACAAAGTAAAATTGATTCAACTAGAAATTGAATTCGAATATGGTCCGGTCTCGCCCCGATCGCCATTCGGATCCCAATTTCACGCGTTCGTTCGGTTACCGCCACCAACATTATATTCATAATGCCAATTCCACCTACAAGCAAGGAAACTGCTGCAATGCACGCGAGAAGAAGGGTCATTGTTTTATTTGTTTCCGCAGCCGCTTCTGCAAATTCACTCATATTTCGGACCTGAAAGTCATCCTCTTGACCAATCCTTAATTTATGGCGTTGGCGCAAGGTTTCGGATATCTGTTGTTCAGCTGTATAAGTAGCTCTGGGGCTTATGGCTGAAACCATAATGCTTTGTATATTGAGGACACCTCCAAGCATTTTTTTCTGCACGGTAGTGTACGGCACCACCACAGTATCGTCGTTGTCGCGCCCCCACGAACTTTGCCCTTTTCTTTGTAAAACACCGATGACCTGAAACGGGAGATTCCGGATCCGGATAGTTTGGCCAACTGGGTCCATTCCTTGAAATAAAATTGAACTTACTGTTTGACCAAGAACGGCCACTCTAGCAGCCGTCTTAACTTGGTTCTCTTCAAAAAAAGTCCCCTGAGTGAGCCCCCAATTGCGTATTGTTGGAAAATCTTGATTAAACCCCTCGATCCGAGTGGACCAATTCTGATTACCAAATATCACCTGACTGGCTACTCCAACGCTAGGACTGGCCAAGGCCACCGAAGGGCATTCGGCAAGGAGTGCGTCCACATCACCAGGGACCAGGGTATTGACTGTTCCCGCGCCCCCATGAAACCCACGAGTTCGTCGACTTCCTGGCCGAACATAGAGAAGGTTAGCGCCTCGTGACGTAATCGTTTCTTGGATTTGAACCTGCGCCCCCTGGCCCAGGCTTACCATAGATATCAGTGCCCCAACTCCAATGATAATCCCAAGCATAGTGAGGATTGACCTCGCTTTGCTCTTATTCAGAGCCTTAATTGAAATTTTCAGAATCATTTTAAAATTCATAAAATTCTTTGACCGCTCCACGTAAAACGGAAGGATACATAAACCGAAAAAATTTATCAGAAATTTTTAATTGCTGATTAATCTATCAGATTGAATTAAGCCGTCCTTCATCTGGACAATTCTCTGGGCATAGGCAGCAACGTCGGCTTCGTGAGTAACCACCACAAGTGTTATTTTTTTTCGAATATTCAGGTCTTTTAAGAAATCCATAATCTCTCTTGCTGTCACGCTGTCCAAATTTCCCGTTGGTTCATCCGCCAGCATTAATGGGGGTAGGTTAACGAGCGCCCTTGCAACTGCAACGCGTTGTTGCTGCCCTCCGGAAAGCTGATTTGGAAGCGCCTCAGCCTTTTCTAATATTCCAACTGTTTCTAGGGCATCGCGTACTCGCTGGTCCCGTGCACTTCTTGGCAACCCAGCATAAAGCATTGGAGCCTCAACATTCTCCCAGACGGAAGTTCGTGGCAACAAATTAAAACTTTGAAAAATAAATCCAATTTTTTGATTTCGAATATCTGCAAGTTCAGAAGGGGAAAATTTAGAGGCATCTATGCCATCAAGTAGATAGGTCCCTTCACTTGGTCGGTCTAGGCAACCGATCAAGTTGAGCATAGTGGATTTACCTGACCCAGAAGCTCCCATGATGGCAACAAACTCACCTTTTGTAACTTCGAGAGTCACCCCGCGCAACGCATGAACAGTCTCAACTCCAAGACTGTAATTTTTTTTTAAATTTTGAAGGGATATTACCGTATGCATTTCCTAGGAATACCTCTATTTCTTAACCTATCTTCTTGCTCCACCTCGACGTGAACGCCCACTGCGAGATCCACTTCTCCGACGACCAAAAATACCCCCTAATGGGGAACCAGATCGTGACATGCGTTCTTCTTCGGAAATATACTCCCCAGTGATGACCAAATCCCCCTCAATAAGATCTCCTTCAAGGACCGCAGTTTCTCTTCCATCGGTAATCCCAAGCTTAACCGGATGAGGTTTTAAGTTATTATCATGTTCCAATGTCCATACAAGGCCATCTCGATAATTATTAGAATTCCTGGATCTGGGAAAGTGGATTTTAATTCCCGGACGAATGCCATACCGCTCAGTGGTAACCTGAGGTGCCTGGTTTGATAAGGGAAGCTCCTCCTTGTTAGTCAATGGGGGGCTTCCCTTATCAAGAAGATATTGAACTGGATTGCTGGTTCCATACCTCGGCTTATTGGAATTAACTTCTTTCTTGTCTTTCTTTTCTGAATGGGTTTCCTTGTTCACAGAGAAGGGAATTGGATCATTCCTGTTGGGTGGGGTCTGGTTGGAAGGTCGGTACCGAAGTGCTGCATTCGCAATTTTTATAACATTTTCTTCCTTTGACACCGTAAAAGTAACATTTGCCGTCATCGACGGCCTCAGCATTAAGTCATGATTTTCCACGTCAATAATAACATTGTAAACTACAACATTTGATGTTGCGCTGGTGGCAGCTGTCGTTGTGGCGGTTCCAGGGAGGAGAGAGCTCAATCGAATTTCTGAAATACGTCCCTTGAAATATTCTCGTGGAAAGGCATCAACAGTAAATTCTACTTCCGCGTTCTCAGATAGAGCACCAATGTCAGCTTCATCAACTTGGGCAATTACCTGCATTCGAGTAAGGTCATTTGCAATTAAAAAAAGGATAGGCGCTTGGAAGCTTGCAGCTACAGTCTGCCCAATGTCTACATTTCTTTCAATTACGACACCATTAATAGGAGCTATTATTTTCGTATACTTTAAATTAACCTCATTAATGTTTAATTCAGCAACAGCTTGTTTCACGCTTGCACGGGCCTGCTCCAGCTGAGCTGCTGCAGAACGTATTCCAGCGTTAACTTGTTGTACTTGTGCTGCAGCTTGGTCTTCTCTTGCAACTGCTCCTTCGTACGCGGCCTGGGCTTGCTCAAGGTCACGCTCTGAAATTAAATCTGCATCAAAAAGACCCTGACTTCTCTCCATACCTAATTTGGCATCTTTCCTGGAAACCTGAGTAGCGATTAAGTTAGCTTTAGAACTATCCAACTCTGCAGTTCGATTACCTAGAGTTGCCTCGGCATTCTTAATGTTGGCCTTTGCCATGGAAACCGCTGCACGAGTTCGGGATACCTGAGCTTCGAAACTGGCAGGATCAATTACAGCTAAAATCTGCCCCTTTTCAACAACACTATTAAAATCTGCGTGAAGCTCTTGAATTCGACCTGAAACTTGACTTCCAACTTGCACTGTAATAACAGCTTGGAGTAAACCAGTAGATGCTACGCTTTGCAAAATATCACCACGTGTGGCCTTTACGGTTATAAATTTTTCCGCATCCGTTCCCCCTCCTGTTCGCATGAATATTAAAACAAGCACAAGGATACCTATACTTGCAATTATCAAGAGGCGTGGTCGCAAAAGACCATAGCGAGTCAATTTTTCCACTGCAGCATTTAAATTCACTTCCATATTGTAAGTCACTAATTAAATTAATACCTTAAACAATTAGACCTATTCCCACTCAATAGTTGCTGATTTAGAGAGCCATATAGACAAAGGGCTACAAGCACGAAAATAAAAGCGTGTAACTTTCGTGTAACTCTTACCCTCTGTTTTTGTGCTTACCACTGCACCAACTCCTTTGATTTATCAGTAACTTAACTCATTGTAAGTTACAAACATTGTAACTCTCACTAAGTATCTTTTGGATGACTGTCTCTTCCATCTAAGTACTCGATATTCAAATTATCTTCAATTTTGATACTTTCAACTTAGAAATTCAAGTATTTTGGCTGCTAGGGTGCGGTTTCCTTTGTCGTTGTGATGCCGAACATCACCATAAACATCGCCTGTTGGAGGCGCTATATTTGACAGATCAATACAAAAATCCATTTTTTCGCACCTTGTCTTTAGATCTTTATATAGACTGTTTATTTCTTCAAAATAATCGGGCATTTGTTTTTCGGTTTTTTCCATGATTCTATAATCACTTGAGCCTATAGGGGCCTGAGACTGCGCGCCTTCTAAACCCAGCGTTGGCTGAAGAAATAATAGAAAAACGGCACCTTCTAACTCCACTAGTTTGTTTAACCGTCGCATGTTGGTTTCCCAGCGATCGGCCGCTGATATCGGCTTAAACAATTCTTTTTCTTTCATATCTAAAGAATCTAGTTCTTCTACTTTTGAAGAATAAAATTGAAAGAAACTTGTTATATTTGGCATTACGTTTCCAAAAAACGCCTTACTCAATCTTTGGTCAATCCACACTTGTCCTCGATTCATTTTTACTTGTATGTTTGTTAAAAAGGGGTAACCCTGCGCCCTCTCTTGCTCTCTACCGTGATAATTTTCTAATTCATTTATTCCGTTCAAAGAAATTACGACAGAAAGATTTTTAAACCGAGGACCGTCCCGCAAAAACTTTAAAAGCTCTTGTAAAGAGCTGTAGCCTCCTACTCCACCGTTTACGACTTTGTATTTTTCGGAGACCATTTCTGCCAATAATTTAGGCCATGTCTCGCCGGTAGAAATATTTTGATAAAAGCCGGCGGTTGTAGATCCACCAAGAGTCAATAATATTGGCTTGTTTGAACCAGATGAATCATAGATCACATACTCTCCACGCGCTTGCCCTCCCTTAATTGAACATTTTTCGCGATGATTACTAACGTGACTAAGTAAAGCGTCAGTTTTTTGTTCATTACACGGATGTCTCGGGTCATCGATATCGCTGTAAGAACGAAAAATGTTTGGTGTGTAGTAAGGTTTACCGATAGCTAATCTGCCTAATCCAGCGGAAATTTCTACGAAACTGATTAGGAGAATGAAAACAATAAAATTAATTGCGATGACTTTAATCCAGTTCATAACGCTCCTCATAGTTCTCTTTTAGCGCTTCATCTTGATCTTCTTTTATGAGCAAATAATTCCCAACTGCCAATACATCTAATTCTGTACCCATAAAGCATTTGAAGGCGTCAGTAGGAGTACAAATAATCGGTTCACCACGTACATTAAAAGAAGTATTTACAACAAGAGGACAACCAGTCTTTTCCTTAAACTTGGATATCACAGCATGATAACGAGGGTTAGTATCTGGATGAACAGTTTGTACTCGTGCTGAGTAATCTACGTGAGTAATTGCGGGCACCGAAGAGCGAGGGATATTTAGCTTATCGATCCCAAATAGTGCGTCCTCGTCTGCCGTTGTCTTACGACGTTTATCGTTTCGCACATCAGCTACCAAAAGCATATAAGGGCTGTCTGCGTCATGCTCAAACCATTCGTTTACGTCATCGCGAAGAACGCTAGGAGCAAACGGACGGAAGCTTTCTCGATACTTTACTTTAAGGTTAAGCTGCTTCTGCATTACTGGAGACCTAGGATCTGCAATTATACTTCTCCCCCCGAGTGCCCTTGGGCCAAATTCCATTCGCCCCTGCATCCAACCAACGGCTTTTTCATGTGCCAAGGCTGCTGCAACTTCATCTATCAACTCGCCTTCCGAGAGTTTTTTATACACTGCACTGCATGCTTTAAGCTCGGCTTCTATCTCAATATCGTTGAATTCCGGGCCCAGGTAAGCGCCTTTCATACCATCACGCTCTGAAGATATAACTCGCTCTTTCTTGTGGTGTAAGTACCACGCAGAAAGAGCAGCTCCCAGTGCCCCACCAGCGTCGCCAGCAGCTGGTTGTATCCAAATATTATCGAAGATTTTTTCCCGCAAAAGACTTCCATTAGCGACACAATTAAGTGCTACGCCACCCGCTAGGCATAGATTCTTTTCGCAAGTTTCTTTGGCGATGCCTTTTGCTATCGCAATGACGACGTCTTCTGTAACTTTTTGAACGGACGCAGCCAAATCCATCTCGCGTTGAGTCAGTTCTGTTTCTGACATGCGTGGTGGACCTCCAAATAACTCATCAAACTTCTTGTTCGTCATCGCTAAACCAGTTGCATAGTCAAAGTAGCTCATGTCTAACTGAAAGCTACCGTCATCGGCTACTGCAATTAATTTTTCACGTATAGTGTCTGCGTACCTTGGCTCACCATAAGGGGCTAAACCCATAACCTTATACTCGCCAGAATTGACTTTAAATCCTGTGTAATAAGTGAATGCTGAGTATAAAAGTCCTAAGGAATGTGGAAAATGAATTTCCTTAACGACTTTTAAGTCACGCCCTTTGCCGACAGCAAGCAATGTCGTTGTCCATTCGCCAACACCATCTAGTGTTAGCACTGCAGCACACTCGAATGGAGAGGGGTAAAACGCACTCGCAGCATGAGATAAGTGATGTTCAGAGAAAAGTAGACGCTCTATCCAATTAATGTCTTCATCAAGCGTGACTTTTAGTTCTTTTATGAGTGCCGACTTTTGGAAGAGTTTATCTTTAATCCATATTGGCATTGCTTTAGCAAAACTGGTGAACCCCTTTGGTGCAAATGCGAGATAAGATTCGAGTAATCTTTCGAATTTTATAAAAGGTTTTTCGTAGAAGACTACATTATCAATTTGGCTGGCAACTATATTTGCTTCTTTCAAGCAATACTGGATAGCGTGAACGGGAAACCCAGCATCATGCTTCATTCGCGTAAACCGCTCTTCTTGTGCGGCAGCAACGATTTCACCATTTTTTAACAAGCATGCTGCGCTATCATGATAAAAAGCTGAAATGCCT